>CAUCCR010000001.1:0-43401 GCA_958441355.1 uncultured Collinsella sp.
CGACGGCGGCAGCGTTTCGGCGGCGTGGTTTTGATCATATGGAGGTCATTGCGCGCCCATTTTGCGAGTTGTCGGGTATTCCCTTGCTCGATGCTCTCGTCAAGTACGGGCATGGCGACCAGCGCGAACTCGGTCGTGAGGAGCGCCGCGAGCGTGCCCGAGGCATGTACGAGACGGTTGAGGATGTGCATGGCCGCCGCCTGCTGCTTATCGATGACGTTATCACCACGGGCGCGACGATGGCCGCGGCTTCGGCGGAACTCAAGCGCGCCGGCGCCGCAGCGGTCGATGGCCTCGCTATCGCACGCGTTTGGTAGGGGTGGTTTTGTGTCAGTAAAGATTGAGCGGCGCAACGAGCCGACAGGCGAACAGCTAGCGGCTTCCATAATCCTGACCGGCGCCTCGGCGCTGCGCATGATGCGCGCCGAGCGCCGGCAGATGGGCTATATCAGCTGGAGGGACCTCAGTCCCGATGAAGAGCGCCGTGTGCTGCGCACATCGTCGCCCTCGACCGAGGACATCTATCTTCCCGATTTGGTGCGGATTGGGGCCGCAAGCGGCGAGGTGCAAGAGGATTTGTGCTTGCTGGTAGGATCTGCAGCGCAGCGCCGCCGTATTCTTGGCGTGAGCTGGTCCGTATGCTCCGAGTTGCCCGCCGGCTCGATTCTAGAGGTGGAACCGGGGGTGTACAGTCTATCTCCCGAGGCCCTTTGCGTAGCCGTCGCGCGCGAGGTCGGCTGCATCCAGGCATTTGCCCTGGCCCAGGAGCTGTGCTCTAAGATTTCACTGAGTGACCGCGGGAAGTATCTGCCTCCCTACACCTCGCCCGTTACGAATAAACTTGCAAAGGACAAGGACCAGCCAGCAGACGTGGGCTACTTTGAGGTTGAGCCGGTGCTGACGCCCGATCGTCTGGCAGATTACCTCGCGGTATGCAAGGGGAATGCGGCCAAACAACTGCAGCGTCTGTGTCCCTACTTGTCAGAAAACCTGCGCTCGCCCATGGAGTGCATCATGCTCGCTCTGTTTTCGCTTCCGTTTTCCTATGGCGGATTTGCCTGCGGTCCCTTTAAGACCGACTACAAGATCGAGTTCGATGACCGCGCGCAGGCAATCTCGGGGATGCCGCATGCAGTTTGCGATGCGTATCAGGAAACAGCCCGGTTTGACCTGGAATACAACGGTGAGCTGGGCCATTCCTCTCGGAGGGGACGTATCCATGATGAAAAGCGCAACACGGGCTTGATTACTATGGGAATCGAGGTCGCGACGGTCAACAACGAAATGCTCCGCGACATGGAAGCGATGGAAGCGCTCGCATGGCGCATCCACCAGCGTATGGGTAAGCGATATCAGAATCGCGTAGAGGCTCGTCGAAAGAGGCAAGATGCTCTGCTGAATACGCTCCGAGCGTGCTTTGGGCTCAAGCCAGCGTAAAACTATGGCTTTATAGGGGGTCTGTTTATATGCTCTGTGCAAAAAACGGCAAATATGAGTACTGTTACTAGATTAGTGACAGCAAAAACAAAGAAACTTGGGCCGAAAATCTGGATTCAGCGAAGAGATAATAAACGAATGTGGAATATCTTGGCGCCAAGCAGGCTGTGCGGAACTCAAAAAGGGCTCGTGAGGCGGTAATACGCTGCTACTAAATTGGTAACAGTACTCATATTTGCCGTTTTTTGCACACGGCACCCTGAGACGGGTGCCCCGGAGCTCCCCGTGGGGGAGCTCCGGGCTTCATGGGGGCACGAATAGCCCGCTCCGACCTGCGAAATCTGTACTCGCGATGCGAATGACGCCCCTAACCTTAAACTTTAGCTTGAACTTAGCTATAATGCGCTACGTTCCTGCCAGGCTGTGGTTGCGGACGGACGAAATGCCCGTCCTAGTCCAAGACAGACGCGGTCAAAGGGATCCACGTAAGCGACCGCGTGCGCGCGGCGCGATCATGGCGCGTCCTAGATGTAAGCCGCACCGTCCGTTCTACTTTCTTTGGGGCAATACCGCCTCGCGGGCGAGCGGGCCAGTCGTGAAGGTGGCTGCGGCCTCCCGAGCAAACACCCCGGTGCGCAAGTGTGGGGTCAAATACCAGGTCAGCTGGTGGGAACAACCCGTTATTCCGCGCAATGCACGGATTGTATACGACACAGAAGGCAGGGTAGTGGACATGGTGAGGGGCAGCTTGATGCACGCGGCTCGGTTGGGCGCTGGGACCGCGGCGGTCATCGCCGTATTGGGTCTGAGCGGATGCGCATTCAACCCGCTGTCCACGTTCACGACGCCTACGATCGACCAGATCGAGCGCGAGACCGTCACCCCTACGGTGTCGGACGATGCCCTGGTCACTCCCGGTACCCTTACGGTCGCCCTCGACACTTCCGATGCCCCGCAGGCCATGCAGGGCGCCGATGGCAACCTCACGGGCTACGCAGTTGACACCGCTCGCGCTCTTGCAAGCCGCATGGGCCTCAAGGTTGCTTTTGTCGATGCGTCCTCGGCCGAATCCGCGCTTGGCGATAAAAAGGCCGACATCTTCATTGGCGACATCAATTCCACGAATGGCGACGTCAGCACGCTTGGCACCTGCCTCTATGATGCTGCCGCCGTGTTCGGAAAGACCAGCGACGGCAAGTCGTTGAACGTCACTACCGAAACGCTTAACGCTGCCACCCTGGGCGTTCAGACCTCCTCGGCCTCGCAGGAGGCGCTCGCCAAGCAAAGCATCACCGCCAACCAAAAGACCTTCTCCAACATCAATGAGTGCTTTGAGGCGCTCGAGTCGGGCGAGGTCGATTACGTGATCTGTGATTCCACGGCTGGTGGTTACCTCGCGCGCCTGATGAGTCAGATCTCCTATGTCGGCACGCTCGAGGCGCCCTCCACGCTTGGCGTCGCAGGCCTTAGCTCTAACGATGAGCTGTGCCGTGCCGTGAGTGATGCCCTCGACGGTATCACGGTCGACGGCACGCTCGAGGCGGTCCACTGCGTCTGGTATGGCCAAATGCCCTATGACCTTACCGCCAAGACTGTTTCGGGGGCCAATGTGCAGGCATCCGACTCCACGTCCAACGAGACCGAGTCCTCCGATGGCGACGCCTCTGATAACAACGGCGACAGTCCGTCGTCTAGCCAGGAGGGCGCCATCACCGACGATGACATCAACAAGCTCAATAGCTAGTTATTGGTAGGGGTGGCGTCTACCACACATCGAACGAGGCGCTTCTTCACGGTTTCAACACGCATGGCCGGGTCTCCCAAATAGGGGAGCCCGGCTTTTCTATTTTGCTAAAACTAGCAGGTCAAAGCTAATTTCCAGGAGAAAAATTAACTCTGTCGACGCCTTCCTATAGCGCACTTTGCCACGGAAAAGTGCGAGACTTCGGTATGCGGTATCAAGCAATCGTTATTCGGGTCTTTGGGAATTCGGGTGATTAAATGCACGGCAATGGGTACATAGGCAGTACAGTAAGTCCCCGAGGCAGATTGGAGCCACGTATGGATATCAAGGTTTCTGGACGCAAGACGACGGTAACCGATGCTCTGCGTGCGCATGTGGATGAGAAAATCGGCGAGGCGCTCAAGGTTTTCGACATCGAGCCCATGACAGTCGACGTCGTGCTTCGTTATGAGAAGAACCCCTCGAACCCCAACCCGGCAATCGTCGAGGTCACGGTTCGTGTCCGCGGTTCTGTGATTCGCGTTGCCGAGCACGGCGCAGATATGTATGCCGCCATCGATCTCTCCGCCGATAAGGTCACCCGCCAGCTGCGCAAGTTCAAGACCAAGGTCGTGGATAACCGCCAGGGTGGTGCCAGCGCCGCGGATGTCGCGCCGGTCGAGCGCGTTGAGGATCTGGCCGACCTGCTGCTGCCCGAGGAGGACGACGACCTGCTCGTCCGCGAGAAGGTCATCGATGTCACCCCGATGACCGAGGAGCAGGCGCTGGTGCAGACCGATTTGCTGGGCCACGACTTCTACGTGTTCGAGAACGCGACGACCGGTCTCATCAATGTGGTGTATCACCGTAAGAATGGTGGATATGGCATCATCAAGCCCCGCATCGAAACACTTGACGAGTAAAATACGTTAACTTGCATGAGTTAACGGTTGGCGGCCATCCCATGCGGGTGGCCGCCTTTTTACGTAAGGAGTCGCTTTGATGGACAAGGCCGCATCCGCCGGTCATTCGAACCGTTGCCGCATCGTCGTCGATACCTGCTGCGACTTTAGCCCCGAGGTCGCCGCGAACCTCGATGTCGATATCCTGGGTTTCCCTTTCATTATCGATGGCGAGGAGCGCACAGACGACATCTGGTCGAGCATGAGCCCTAAGGAGTTCTACGACCGCATGCGCGCCGGTGCCCGCGTGTCCACCTCGGCTGTGTCGCTCGGTCGCTATATCGAGTTTTTTACCGAGTGCGCCAAAGAGGGCACGCCCACGGTCTACCTGTGCTTTACCTCGGCGCTGTCGTCGAGCTACAACTCCGCGTGCCAGGCGGCAGATGTCGTGCGCGCCGAGTATCCCAACTTTGAGCTCTACGTGGTCGACAACGCTCTGCCCTGCGCGACCGGTGCGCTCTTGGCGCTCGAGGCCGTGCGCCAGCGTTCGGCGGGACTGACCGCCAAGCAGCTGGTCGATTGGGCAAACGAGGCAAAGACCTACGTGCACGGCTACTTTACGCTCGAGAGCTTCGACGCACTGGCTGCCGGCGGCCGCATTCCTCCCGCGGCGGCGCAGCTCACGGCAAAGCTCGACGTCAAGCCCGAGCTCTCCTACGACCTGGCCGGCTCGCTGTCGCTGATCGGCGTCAACCGCGGCCGCAAGAAGGCGCTCAAGTCCATCCTCAAGTCGTTCCGCGAGAACTACGTGCCCGATCGCACCATGCCCATCGCCATCATGACGGCCGATGCCGAAAAGGATGGTGACTGGCTCGAAGCCGCCATCCGCAAGGAGGAGGGTTGCGCCGACGTCACGATCATTCGCGGCTCCGTGGGTCCCACCATCGGCTCGCACGTGGGCCCCGGCATGGTGGGCTGCGCGTTTTGGGGTAAGAACCGCGCCGACAAGGCGTCGCTTTCCGACCGTATCGCCCGCCGCGTGCGCGGTCAGTAGGCAAGCGCTGCGTCCGTAATCGCCCTCGACTCACAGCCCAAACGCTGGCACCGAGTATTCAACCTGGTAACAACACCCAACCCAAAAGGAAAGGTTTCATGGCAAACAAGCTCTCCGTCGCATTCATCGGCACCGGAATCATGGGTGCCCCCATCGCCGGCCACATTCTGGACGCCGGCTATCCCGTCACGGTCAACAACCGCACCAAGTCCAAGGCGGCGGCGCTTATCGAGCGCGGCGCCGTCTGGGCAGATACGCCGGCCGATGCCGCGGCGAACGCCGATGTCGTCTTTACCATGGTGGGCTATCCCTCCGAGGTCGAGGAACTCTACCTGGCGGGCGACGGCCTGCTCGCGTGCACTAAGCCCGGCGCGGTCTTGATCGACCTCACCACGAGCTCGCCCGAGCTTGCCCGTGACATTGCCGAGGCCGCCCAGGTTTCTGGTCGCATGGCGTTTGACTGCCCCGTCACCGGCGGCGAGTCGGGCGCTATCGCCGGTACGCTCACGGCTATCGTGGGCGCTACCGAGAACGACATCGCGCCGGTCCGCGACATCCTTGCCACCTTTGCGGCCAACATCTGCTGCTTCGACGGCGCCGGCAAGGGCCAGGCTGCCAAGCTCGCCAACCAGGTGTCGCTGGGCGCCTGCATGGTCGGCATGGCAGACGCCATGGCATTTGCCGAGCTGAGCGGCCTTGATCTGGAGAAGACCCGCCAGATGATCCTGGGCGGTACCGGCAAGTCCGGCGCCATGGAGAGCCTGGCTACCAAGGCGCTCGACGGCGACTACAAGCCCGGCTTTATGGTCGAGCACTTCATCAAGGACCTGCGCTTGGCGCTCGCCTATGCCGACGATCGCGAGCTTGCGCTGCCCGGCGCCGACGTGGCCTTTACGCTCTACGACATGCTCGATGCCATCGGTGGTGCCAAGCTGGGCACCCAGGCCATCACGGTCCTCTATAAGGAGGAGGCCGACGCCATCGCCGCCGGTCTGGACTGGTCGCAGTATCGTCCCGAAGAGCACGGTGCTCACGAGGACGGCTGCGGTTGCGGCGAGCACGGCGACGACCATGAGTGCGGTTGCGGCCACCACCATGGCGAGGACCACGAGTGCTGCGGCGGCCACGGCCATGATGATGGCCACGAGTGCTGCTGCGGCCACCATCACGGGGAGTAGCGCCCATGAGCTGGACGTTCGTGGTGCTTGCGCTGGTGCTCTTTCTCTTCGCGATCTACATTGGCTTTTTGTGCGGCCAGTGGGCGTGCGAAAAGCGCGTCATCACCAAGCGCGACTACTGGATTGCCAACTTTGCGGGAGCGGCGGCAGTCATCCTGCTGACCTGGGTGTTCTCGCTGTTCCCGCTGGTGCAGTTTGCGCCGATCGGCTGGCTCGGCGGCTTTATCGCCGGCCTTAAGATGAGCTTTGGCGAGTCCGTCGGTCCGTGGCGCAAACACGACGAGGTCTTTAACGTTAACAAGGCTCACCGCGCCGCCGCCGACGCGGGCGATGCCGAGGAGCGCCGCCGTGCGCGTCGCAATGGCGCGGCCGACCGACAGCTCATCTCGGTCACCGATGACAGCAAGGGTGCTGACAAGCACGCTAAGAAATAGTAAAAAGAGGTAACTATGGCAGAAAACAAAGACGAACAGCTCACCGACGAGGAGCTGGCACAGCTCCAGCTGACAGAGGAGAACGAGAACGCCGTCGACCGCCTGGTCCAGGAGCTCGGCTGCCCCACGCGCCGCATCCGTCAGTTTGCCGCCCGCGTGCTGCACCTGCTTGCCGAGCGCGATCCGCAGCGCGTCGTGCCCTGCGTGCCCGCGCTGATCGAGGCGCTCGACCGCCCCGAGGCTCAGACCCGCTGGGAGGCTCTCGATGCCCTGGCGGCGCTCGCCACCACCTGCCCCGAGCAGCTGGGCGATGCCTTTGAGGGCGCCGAGACCGCGCTGTTCGATGAGATTTCGTCCACGCTGCGCTATGCCGCCTTCCGCCTGCTGTGCGTGTGGGGCGCCACGAGCGTCGAGCGTTCGCGCGAGGCTTGGCCCATCCTGGACGAGGCCATCCAGTGCTACCACGGCGACCTCGAGTATCGCGACATGCTCGGTTGCCTGTACGAGTTTGGCCGGGGCGAGATTGACGCCGAGGTCGCCGAGAAGCTCGCGCTGCGCCTTAAGTTCGATGCCGAGAACGGCAAGGGTAGCTATCTCAAGGCCCGTTCGAGCGAGATTTGCGAAATGCTTGTTAAACGTTTTGGCCTGGATTTCTCCAAAAAGAAGAAGCGTGCTAGCGTAAAAAAATCTGACGACGCCGAAGACGAGGAGTAACAGATTATGGCGCACGATGTAGTCCTGATTCCTGGTGACGGTATCGGTCCCGAGATTACGCAGGCTATGCGCCGCGTGGTCGAGGCCACTGGTGTCCAGATCAACTGGAACGTCCAGGAGGCCGGTGCCGGCGTCATGGACGAGTTTGGCACGCCGCTGCCCCAACATGTGCTCGATGCGGTCGCCGAGACCAAGGTTGCTATCAAGGGCCCCATCACCACGCCGGTCGGCACGGGTTTCCGCAGCGTTAACGTCGCCCTGCGCAAGCATTTTGACCTGTACGCCTGCGTGCGCCCCTGCCTGTCGCAGCCGGGCGACGGCTCGCGCTTCCGCGACGTCGACCTGGTTATCGTGCGCGAGAACACCGAGGACCTCTATGCCGGCATCGAGTTCGATGAGGGCGCTGCCGAGGTCGAGGAGCTCTCGCAGCTCGTCGAGCGCTCGGGCCAGAAGACCTTCGCCGCGGATTCCGCCATCTCAATCAAGCCGATTTCCATCGCCAAGAGCCGCCGCATTGTGGAGTACGCTTTTGAGTACGCCCGCCGCTGCGGCCGCAAAAAGGTGACGGCCGTGCATAAGGCCAACATCATGAAGGCGACCGATGGCCTGTTCCTGCGCGTTGCGCGCGAGGTGGCCGCCAACTATCCCGATATCGAGTTCAACGACAAGATCGTCGACGCCACCTGCATGGGCCTGGTCCAGAACCCCAACGACTTCGATGTCCTGGTGCTGCCCAACCTGTACGGTGACATTGTGAGCGACCTGTGCGCCGGTCTGGTAGGTGGACTGGGTATGGCTCCGGGTTCCAACATCGGTGCCGACTGCGCCATCTTCGAGGCGACGCACGGCTCCGCGCCCGATATCGCTGGCCAGGATATCGCTAACCCCACGGCCGAGATTCTGTCCGCGGCTATGATGCTCGATCACCTGGGCGAGAACGACGCGGCCAATTGCATTCGCGCCGCCGTTTCTGCCACGCTCGACGAGGGTGAGCAGGTTACCGGCGACGTTCGTCGTGCCCAGACCGGCTCCGTTGAGGGCGCTGTGGGCACGCAGGCCTTTGCCGATGCCGTTATCGCGCACCTGGCCTAAGGCATGCAGACTGCAAACGCCTAAATAGTACTTAAGTGTTTGCGTATAACCTGAGAATCAATACGCCCGGCGCTTTGTCGGGCGTATTCTATTGCGGACTATGTTTCCTAACAAGGAGTAACTGATATGGGTCTGATTCAAAAGAAGGACGAGAAGGACGAGATCGACGGCATCCAGATCATCGAGCGCGGCGAAGGCCCCGATGGTGATGAGGAGGAGAAGATCGATCTGGTCGCCGGTACGTCTGCCGAACATATTGCCGCCGGTACGACGGCCGAGGAGGAGGACGCTCGCCTGGAGGCAAAGATCGCCGCGGACGCCGCCGACGAGAACCTCATGCCCGAGGAGCAGGACGAGGACGACGATATCCTGGGTTCCGACGAAGACGACCGCGCATCCAAGCACAAGAAGACGATGATTGCCGCCTTCGTGGTTGCAGTCGTGATCGCTGCTGTGGTCGGCTTCTTTATCGGCAACGGTGGTTTTGGCGGCAAGGGCGTCGGCTCGGCGACCCTCACCGAGGACCAGCTCGATTCGACCGTGGCAAGCTACAGCTACAACGGCAAGAAGAGCGACATCACCGCGCGCGAGGCCATTGAGAGCCAGTACAGCCTCGACACCGTCAAGGATGGCGATGGCAACTACACCGCTCCCTCTGCCGACGTCATCCTGTCCTACGTGCGCAACAAGATCCTGCTCGACGCTGCCGAGGACGAGGGCATCACCGTCTCTTCTAAGGAGATGAAGAAGTACGCCGAGGATTCCATCGGCACTTCGGACTACAAGACCATGGCCACGCAGTATGGCGTGTCCAAGGACCAGGCCAAGCAGATCGTCCGTCAGTCCGCGACGCTGCAGAAGCTCTACAAGAAGAAGGTGGGCGATAGCTCCGCAAGCATGCCGACCGCCCCGACCGAGCCTGCTGACGGCAACGAGGAGACCGCGAGCAAGGACTACGCCGATTACATCATCAAACTTGCCGGCGACGAGTGGGATAGCGAAAAGGGCACCTGGAAGGACGCCGATAGCACCTACGCTAAGGCCTTCGCTGACGATGCCTTTACGGCTGATAGCGCTACCTACAAGCAGGCCATGACCGCCTATTACACCGCCTACCAGCAGTACTCTTCGCAGGCTTCGAGCGCCAGCTCCAAGTGGACCGAGTATGCTAACGGCCTGTATGCCAAGGCCAACATCAGCATCTATGGTCTGTTTGCATAAGGTTTGCCTGCACTACTGCGCGCTAGCCGATCTGCCTGATTTAGCCCGCTAGAACGGACAACGTTCTAGCGGGCTTTTTGCTGCCGAAACCACTGGGGTAGGCCTTGCGCCCGCGCAAACGCTCCATCGCGCTTCCCTAATTCATCTGGGAAAACAACTGCAAACGATTGCAAGTAACCGGTGAACGGTCGAAAACTACCGTTCACCGATAATCTCAAAACTGGTTCTAACTGGTATTAAGTCAAAAAGACCAATTCACATATCTTCACAATGACCTGCAATTTTTCTTCACGCTATTTTTAGCCGCCCTGCGTTGTTTAGACACAGGAAAAGATCCGATCTTTTGCCAAAGCATTTCGGAACGGTTTCAAAACCGCAGGTAGAAGTGTTAACGACCGGTAAACGGTCGATTTATCACCATGAGCGGTGCAAAAACGTTTTACCGTATGAATCAACGAAAGCGACCTCTTCTGGGGTGATATAGTGACAACAACACGTCACGTGGTTACTACCAGTTTAGAAACCACTGGTCTTCAAAGTACGCTTTCTAAGAAGCTTTAAGGGCGAGCGCCCGCTGGCTTCCGAAAATCATCGGACTCAGATCGTACACACCTTCGGAAGGGAAATTTGAATGGTTGGCTTTATTCTTACCGGTCATGGACAGTTCGCACCCGGCCTCGCAAGCGCTATCGCTATGGTTGCTGGCGACCAGCCCGCTTTTACCGTCGTTCCTTTTGAGGGCGACCAGGCTGCTTCCTACGGTGAGGATCTCCGCGCCGCTATTACCGCCATGCGCGAGGAGTGCGATGGCGTGCTCGTCTTTACCGACCTGCTTGGTGGCACCCCGTTCAACCAGTCGATGATGATTGCCCAGGATGTCGACAACGTCGAGGTTCTGACCGGCACCAACCTTCCCATGGTTATTGAGCTTCTGTTCCTCCGCGGCAACGCCACGCTCGCCGAGCTTGGCGAGCAGGCCGTGACCGTTGGCCAGACGGGCATCACCGCCCAGACGGTCGCATCCGTTGCCGGCTCCGACGAAGAGGATATCTTCGGCGACGAGGACGGCATCTAATGGCCGATTTCGGAGCCAATGTCCTGAGCTCCTCGGTCGCCCTTTTAGGTCTGCTTGCCATCATGGGCTTGATTTACACCATCTGGTCGCAAATCAACATGAAGAAGAAGCAGAAGTACTTCAAGGAGCTGCACACCGAGCTCAAGCCGGGTCAAGAGGTTCTTTTCGCCGGCGGTATCTACGGAACCGTCAAAGGCATCGAAGGCGAGAAGGTCCAGATCAAAGTCCGATCCGGAGCCGTCGTAGATGTTTCGCGTTACGCGATTCAGGAGATCAAGTAACTGTCGTCAGCAAATAACGAAAGGAAGCTGATCAACATGGCAGAACCCAACATTCTTCTTACCCGCATCGATAACCGACTGGTTCATGGTCAGGTTGCCACCCAGTGGAACTCCACCCTGGGCTCCAACCTCATCCTCGTCGCCAACGACGACGTGGCGTCCAACACCATGCGCCAGAACCTCATGAAGATGGCCGCTCCCGCCGGCGTCGCTACGCGTTTCTTCTCTCTGCAGAAGACCATCGACGTCATTGGCAAGGCGAGCCCGCGCCAGAAGATCTTCATCGTGGCCGAAACACCGGAAGACGTGCTTACGCTCGTCAAGGGCGGTGTGCCTATAAAGAAGGTAAACATCGGCAACATGCACATGTCGGAAGGAAAGCGCCAAGTCGCCACCTCCGTCGCAGTTAACGACGAGGATGTCGCTGCGTTTAAAGAGCTGCAGGAATTGGGGGTGGAGTTGGAGATCAGGCGCGTTCCGAGCACGCCTGTTGAGGACACGAGCAAGCTCTTCTCGTAATCCTCGTGATCCACGTTGTCAGGAGTGAAACCCTGACGTTCTGTACGTGAAATCCAAAGTGCGTACATACATTTTGAAAGGAGGAGCAAGATGGAATACTCGATCATCCAGATCGCTCTGGTCTTCGTCGTCACGTTCATCGCGGCAATCGACCAGTTTGACTTCCTCGAGTCTCTCTATCAGCCCATCGTCACCGGCGCCGTCATCGGTCTTATCCTTGGCGACCTCAACACCGGTCTTCTCGTGGGTGGTACCTATCAGCTCATGACGATCGGCAACATGCCGATCGGAGGCGCTCAGCCGCCTAACGCCGTCATCGGCGGCATCATGGCAGCCATTCTCGCTATCGCCACGGGCCTCGAGCCCAACGCGGCAGTCGGTCTCGCCATTCCGTTCGCTCTGCTTGGCCAGCTCGGCGTTACCCTGGTCTTCACGCTTATGTCCCCGCTTATGTCCACGGCCGATAACATGGCTCACAACGCGGACACCAAGGGCATCGAGCGCCTGAACTACTTCGCCATGGCTCTGCTCGGCCTGATCTTCGCTGTCGTCGTCACCCTGTTCTTCATCGCTGGCGCTACCATTGGTCAGACCATCGCTTCCGCCATCCCGACTTGGCTGCAGACCGGTCTGTCCGCTGCAGGCGGCATGATGCGCTTCGTCGGCTTCGCCGTCCTGCTCAAGGTTATGATGAACCGCGATATGTGGGGCTTCTTCCTCATGGGCTTTGGCCTCGCGCTCATCACCGTTGCCAACGATTCGCTGGCAACCCCTGCTCTGCTCATCCTCGCTCTCATCGGCTTCGGCATCGCTTTCTGGGACTTCCAGCAGCAGACCGAGCTGAAGGGTGCAGCTGTTTCTGACGGAGGTGACTTCGAAGATGGCATCTAATGAGTATGTGATCCCGGAGCACTACGAGGATCTCACTCCTGCTCCGCAGCTCGACCAGAAGACCCTCAACAAGATGGCTTGGCGCTCCTGCTTCCTGCAGGCATCGTTCAACTACGAGCGCATGCAGGCCGCTGGCTGGCTCTACTCCATCATCCCCGGTCTGGAGAAGATCCACACCAACAAGAACGACCTCGCGGCTTCCATGAGCCACAACCTGGAGTTCTTCAACACCCACCCGTTCCTTGTCACCTTTGTTATGGGCATCGTGCTTTCGCTCGAGCAGAACAAGGTTGACATCCCCACGATCCGCGCCGTCCGCGTCGCCGCAATGGGCCCGCTCGGTGGTATCGGTGACGCCCTGTTCTGGCTGACGCTCGTGCCTATCACGGCCGGCATCACCTCCAACATGGCCATCAACGGCAACGCCGCTGCACCGATCATCTTCCTGGTGATCTTCAACGTCGTCCAGTTCGCTCTGCGCTTCTGGCTCATGAACTGGTCCTACAAGCTTGGCACCAGCGCTATTGACGCTCTGACCGCCAACATGCAGGCCTTCACGCGTGCCGCTTCCATCATGGGCGTCTTCGTCGTCGGTTGCCTGGTCGTCACCATGGGTGGCACCCAGATCAACCTCCAGATCCCCAACGGCACCACCCGTGGTCTCTCCGCTACTACCGTGATCGTCTCCGAGAAGGAGGCCGAGAACTTCACCGGTATGGAGGGCATCGATACCGAGACCGCTGAGGCCGGTACCATCGCCATGACCGATAAGGACGGCAACGCCCTTACCGCTTCCGATGCCGACGGCAACGCTGTCGAGTGCGGCGTCACCGATCTGGGTAACGGCATGGAGTCCGTGACCTACGGCACCGTTACCGAGGATCCGGTCAACTTCTCTGTTGCCGACACCCTCAACACCATCGTCCCGAAGCTCGTCCCGCTTATGCTTACGCTGCTGCTTTACTACATGTTCGCTAAGCACAGCTGGACCCCGACCAAGGGCATTCTCCTGCTCTTCGTCCTTGGCATCCTGGGCGCTGGCCCGCTTGGTCTCTGGCCGAGCATCTGGTAAGGCTCTAGCTTGAGGGGTGTGTCCCTACGCGGCTCACACCCCGACCCCTTAAGCCATGTGTATGTTAAAAGCCGCGTGCTCGAAAGAGCGCGCGGCTTTTGTTTTCTTGTTGATTCGGGTGTGGCAGACAGATAATGCTAAACACCCTAGGTAGTTAGCCGAATTCGAGCAAAAGGGAGGATAGGATGGCGATCGGAGCGCGTAAGCAACCGCTGTACGATCAGCTGGTCGATATTCTGACCGAAAAGATTGACCATGAATATCGCGCCGGTGACATGATTCCTTCCGAGCGCGAACTTTCGGAGCGCTATGGTCTCTCGCGCACTACGGTACGCCTGGCTCTGCAGGAACTGGAGCGTTTAGGACTGGTGGTTCGGCAGCACGGTCGCGGTACCTTTGTGACCGACCGTTCGGCAAAAGCAACCAATCTTATGCAGTCCTACAGCTTTACCGAGCAGATGCGCGCGATGGGTCGAGAACCCGAGACCACGATTCTCGAGTTTTGCGAGATGGAGGCCGATAAGAATCTGGCCGAGCATATGGGATTGCGCATCGGTGATCGCATTTTTAAGCTCAAGCGCCTTCGTTCTGCCGACAACATGCCCATGATGGTCGAACGCAGCTATCTACCGGTTCGTCAATTTCTGTCCCTAAAGCGACCGCTGCTGGAGCGTAAGCCGCTTTACGATGTGATTGAGCAGGACTTTCAGCAAAAGATTCGCGTGGCCGAAGAGGAGTTCTATGCGAGCATAGCCCGTCACACCGATGCCCACCTTTTGGGAATTGTCGAGGGCTCGCCTGTGCTCGATTTGGTCAGGACTACGTATAACGAGTCAAACGAGGTAGTGGAGTACACACTCTCGGTTGCTCGTGCCGATCAGTTTAAATACAAGGTTTACCACCAGCGCAGTAACTAGTGCTCGCATCGTTTCCATATGGTGATTCTTTGCATTTAACTGGTTACTACCAGATAACCAACCGAAGTGTATAATTGCACGTCAGAGGATTACTTCTAGAGAGAGGTATTAGAAATGTTCGAGAAGAGTGTCGAGGAGCTTACCGAGCTCGGCGCCCAGATCACCACGGCCGAGATTGCTCAGCAGCCCGAGCTTTGGCGTGATACGCTCAACATCTATCGCGAGAACAAGGAGGCCATCGAGGCCTTTCTGGCTGAGGCTCGCGCTATGGGCGAGGGCCGTCTGTCCGTTGTCTTCACCGGTGCCGGTACGTCCGACTACGTTGGCGATACCTGCGCCCCGTACCTGCGTCACGCTGGCAACACTGATCTCTACGACTTTAAGCCCATCGCAACGACCGACATCGTGAGCGCCCCGCGCGACTTCCTGCGCGCCGAGGATCCCACGCTCGTGGTTTCCTTTGCCCGCTCTGGCAATAGCCCCGAGAGCCTTGCCGCCGTTGCCGTTGCCAAGGAGCTCGTCCACAACGTCAAGTTCCTCAACATCACCTGCGCTCCCGAGGGCAAGCTCGCCGTCGAGTCTGCCGATGACCCCAACGCGCTGACGCTGCTCATTCCGCGTGCCAACGACAAGGGCTTCGCCATGACCGGTTCTTATTCCTGCATGACTTTGCTCTCCACCCTTATTTTTGACACTGCCTCTGACGAGCAGAAGGCTGAATGGGTCGAGACCATCGCCAAGATGGGCGAGGAGGTTATCGCTCGCGAGTCCGAGGTCGCCGATTACCTGGCTGGCGACTTCAACCGCGTGACCTACTTGGGTTCTGGCTCCTTCGGTGGCCTTGCCCAGGAGAGCCAGCTCAAGATCCTCGAGCTCGCTCACGGTCTGGTCGCTACTTCCTACGACACCTCCATGGGCTATCGTCACGGACCTAAGTCCTTCGTCGACGATAAGACGCTCGTCTTCGTGTTCGTCAACAACGACGCCTACACCCGTCAGTACGACATCGACATCCTCAACGAGATCGGTGGCGACGAGATCGCTCAGCACACCATCGCCGTTCAGCAGGAAGGTGCCACCGTCTATGAGGGTGAGTCCTTCACCTTTAAGGGCTACGAGGCACTTCCCGAGGGTTACCTTGCTCTGCCGTTCGTGATGTTTGCCCAGGCTATCAGCCTGCTCAACTCCGTCCGCGTGGGCAACACGCCCGATACGCCGAGCCCCACCGGCACGGTCAACCGCGTGGTTAAGGGCGTGACGATTCACCCCTTCACCGCTTAATCGCGTCCCCCTGTAAGGGCGCCCGTCCGCTCATAACGGCGGGCGGGCGCTTTTTGTTTTACGTGAGCTGGGTATAAGCATTACCACAGTCAACTGCTTTAGAAGCGAGGAGTGCATATGAGCACGTACGCAATTAAGGCTGACAAGTTCTTCTTGCCGGCAGGCCCGCAACTGGGCGGCTATCTTATGGTCGAGGATGGCGTTTTTGGCGCCTGGCAGGCCGACGAGCCCTCTTGCGAGATTAAGGACTACACGGGATCGTGGATCGCACCGGGTATGGTCGATACTCACATCCATGGCTTCTACAACCACTCAACTACCGATAACGATCCCGAGGGCATCGATATCAGCTCAACCGAGCTCGCCCGTCGCGGTACCACCAGCTGGCTGCCCACGACGTTCACCGATGGCGTCGAACAGATCAAGGACGCCTGCGCTGCTATCGCCAAGGCGGACGAGGGCCGCGGCCCCGACTTCTGCGGTGCCCGCATTCAGGGCATCTACCTGGAGGGCCCCTTCTTTACCATGAAGCACGTGGGCGCGCAGAACCCCGCTTACCTGATTGACCCCTCCGAGGAGGTTTTCGACCAGTGGCAGGAGGCTGCGGGCGGTCGCATCGTTAAGAGCGCCATGGCCGCCGAGCGCGACGGTGCCGCTGCTTATGCGGCTGCTCTGAACGCCAAGGGCGTGGTGACCAGCATCGGTCACTCCGACGCCACCTACGATGAGTGCATCGCCGCTATCAATGCCGGTGCCAGCTGCTTTACGCATACCTATAACGGCCAGCGCGGTCTGCATCACCGTGAGCCCGGTGTCGTGGGTGCTGCCATGTCCACGCCCGAGACCTACGCCGAGATCATCTGTGACGGCAAGCACGTAAACCCTGCCGCCATCAAGGCACTGCTGCAGGCAAAGGGCTGGCAGCACACGGTGCTCATCACCGACTGCCTGGGCTGCGGCGGCATGCCCGAGGGCAGCTACACCAGTGGTGGCATGGACGTCATCATGAAGGACAACCTGTGCTGGCTCGCCGACGGCAAAAGCATTGCCGGCTCGGTGCTCACGCTTGCCCAGGGCGTCAAGAACATTGTCGATTGGGGCATCGCCAGCGCTGATATCGCCATTCGCATGGCAACCGAGGTGCCGGCTCGCTCTGCGCACATCGAGGATAAGTGCGGCAGCATCATGCCGGGTCGCGACGCCGACTTTGTCGTGTTCGACCATGAGCTCACCCTCGTCGAGACGTATGTTGGCGGCCAGAGCGTCGGCAACGCCTTTACCGATTAACGATAGAAAAAGACGGCGGGCCCGAATCTGCTCGGACCCGCCGTATGGGTTAAACGCTCAAAAGCACCTTAACAGTTACAGCTTGTTAACGATCTTCTTTGCCGTGCGCTTGACGCCGGCCACAAGACCCCCCGCGGGATGCTCCTTTTCGTATGCTAGACGCTTCTCGCGCTTGGCGTACTCTTCGACGATGATGTCGCCATACTCGTCTTCGATCTTGTCGAAGAAGTCGACGGCGCCCTTAATTTCCTCAGCGGTCGGGTGTCCCTTCTGGACGCCGCCGGTGAGTTTGAACGGCCCCCACGTATCAAAGCCGGGACAGCCGTAGACGCCCATAAAGATGGCCTGCCTCATGCGGCAGATGCCATCGATATCCTTGCCGTACCACTTGTTTTTGCCACCGTAGGTCATAAGGCCAAACACCTTGTCCTGCGGCTGCAGCACGTTCGTGAGCACGCGTGCCATGTCCTTGTCGATCTCGGAGTAATAGATGCCCGTGGCGACACCGATCAGATGGTATTCGTGCAGGTCGGGGTACTCGTTTTTACCGAGTGACTTCACGTCGAGGGTATCGATCTCGGGGTGCGCCTCGACGATGGCGTCCACGAGCTTTTTCGTATTGCCGTGGTGGTGTGAGGCATAAAGGATGATGGTTCGCATAAGAAGGCCTTTCAGCTGTAATTGCATCAATGTCTGTATGGTACCCCGTTGCATGGCTGGGAAACCGGACGCATCGATGAACGTGCGGGTTTGTCCTTTGGTCAGGGCCGAGACGGGTTCTTGCGAGCAAAAAGCAGTTGTTCGAAAGGATGGACAATGGAATACGCTCTCTCCAACGATTCGATTTCTATCAAGGTCTCCACGGCCGGCGGCTCGTTTACCTCGATTGAGGCTGGAGGTCGCGAGTACTTGTGGCAGGGCGATCCCGCCGTGTGGTCCGGCCAGGCACCGATTTGCTTCCCGATTTGCGGAGGTTTGCGCGATAACAGCGCCATGACGTTTGCCGGACATCATGTGAAGCTCGCCCGCCACGGCTTTGCGCGCAAGCAGGAGTGGAAGCTGTTGAGCCAAAGCGCAAACGAGCTGGCTATGTGCCTGGCATCCGAGGATAACGCCGCGCTGCTGAGCGATTATCCGTATCCGTTTAAACTTGTCGCCCGCTATACGCTCGAGGACGCCGCCGTGCGTGTCTCCTATGAGGTTACCAACGAGGGCACCGAGGACATGCCTTTCTTTATCGGTGGACACCCCGGCTTTAGGTGTCCGCTCGACGAGGGCGAGTCCTATACGGACTACGAGTTGCGTTTTGAGAAAGACGAGGCTGCGGAGCTCTGCACCGCCGTTCCCTCGACCGGATTGATTGATGTGGACAGGCGCTCCAAGAACCCCATGGTGGGAAAGACGCTGCCTTTGTCGCATGAGCTCTTCGATTTTGCGGAGACCATCTTTGACGTGCTCGAGAGCCGTCAGGTCACGCTTTCCAAGAAGGGCGAGGACAAGGGCGTTCGCCTGAGCTTTGAGGGCTTCCCGTACCTCATTGTGTGGAGCAAGCCCGAGGGTGATTTTGTGGCAGTTGAGCCCTGGGGCGGCCTCTCGACCTGTTCCGATGAGGATGACGTGCTTGAGCACAAGCGCGGCTGCCTTATCGCCAAGCCCAAAGAAACCATCGTGCGCTCGTTCACAATCGAGATTCTGTAGTCGCATGTAGCCAATTCGTTTTGCAAGGCATAAGGAGCCTGCGAGATAAGGAGCTAGAAATGATCCTCACCGTTACGATGAACCCGTCCGTCGATACGCGCTATCAGCTCGATGAGCTCATTATCGACGACGTCAACCGCGTGACGCCCGAAAAGACCGCCGGCGGTAAGGGCCTCAACGTGGCCCGCGTCCTGGGCCAGCTGGGCGACGATGTCGTGGCAACCGGCTTGCTTGGTGGTCATATGGGCGCCTATATGGCCGAGCTCATGGATGCTAACGGCATTAAGAATGATTTTGTGCCCATCAAGGGCGAGACTCGCATCTGTCTCAATATCCTTCATGCTGGCAACCAGACCGAGTTGCTCGAGAGCGGCCCGACGATTGCCCCCGAGGAACTCGATGCCTTTACCGCCAAGTTCGCCGAGCTTGCGAGCAAGGCCGATGTCGTTACCATCTCGGGTTCGCTGCCCCGCGGCGTCGAGGCGGACTACTACGCCAAGATCACGGGCATTGCAGAGAACGCCGGCGCCAAGGTGCTGCTCGATACCTCGGGCGCCTCGCTCGAGGCTGCGCTCAAGTCCGAGGTCAAGCCTGAGCTGGTTAAGCCTAACCTGACCGAAATTAACGGCCTTCTGGGCACGAGCTTTACCACCGACGATGTGGACGAGCTCCGTTCCGCGCTTGCCTCTGACGCTCGCTTCTCCGATATCCCTTGGGTCGTCGTGTCCATGGGCGCTGCCGGTTCCGTTGGCTTCCACAATGGCCGTGCGTTCCGCGCAAAGACGCCCGATATCCCTGCCGTTAACGCCACGGGCTCTGGTGATTCGACCATTGCCGGCTTCGCACATGCGATTGCTGCCGGAGCCGACGACGAGACGGTGCTGCGTACCGCCAACACCTGCGGCAAGCTCAATGCCATGGATCCCATGACTGGCCACTTGGTTATGGATCGTTGGGACGAGGTTTACAACGGCGTTGTCGTGACCGAGCTGTAGGAGCTTGTGCAGCGGCCTCGGCATCGGTTGTTTGCTTGTGGTTGGAGCCGACGACAAGTGCAGTAGCATTATGCCGGGGCGCGACGCCGACACTGTCGTGTTCAATCCCGACCTTACCCTGGTCGAGACGCATGTGGGTGGCAACAGCGTCGGTAATGCGTTTGCCGTGTAGCCGCCAAAGAAACGATCCGAGAGGGGATTTAGATGATTTACGGTGCATTGGGCGATATCGAGGAGTACCGTGGAATGCTCAAGGGCCTCGACGTGCTGATCGATTGGCTCGAGGAGAACGATCCGGCGAAGCTCGAGGTCGGCAGCCATCCGATTCTGGGCGACAAGGTCTTTGCGAACGTCATGGCTCCCACGACGCGTCCCGAAGCCGAGGCTCACTATGAGACGCATCAGCGCTATCACGACCTGCAGATCGACGTCGAGGGTCGCGAGGCCTTTAAGGTTGCCACGGGCAGCCTGACGCTGGTTCAGGAGTTTGACGAGAAGGACGACTACGATCTGGTCGATTCCGACGCCTCGATCGCCGGCGATCTTGCTGACGACAAGTTTGCGCTGTTTGTTGCCGGCGAGCCTCACATGCCCACGCTCGAGTTCCCGGGCGATGGCGCGCAGCCGGTCAAGAAGATCTGCTTTAAGCTGCTTGCAGATGCTTACTGGGAGGAGTAGCGCGCTGCTCGGCTGAGCTGTTCGTTTTGCGAGCGTTATCCCTTGGAGGAACGCGCTTGGGCCCCGCTGATCGCGGTTCCTTTGGGGATTGCGGTTGGCGGGGCTTTTGTTGAGTAGGAGAGTTTCCGGCGGCGTTGTGCTTGGATTGGCGGATGCGCGCCCGAAATCGACAACAAAAAAGCCGCCCGAAGGCGGCTGTCTTGTGCAATGGAGCCAGCGACCGGGCTCGAACCGGTGACCCCCGCTTTACGAGAGCGGTGCTCTACCAACTGAGCTACGCTGGCGGCCATGTGATGACGCAACTGAGGCGTCAACGGCTGTCTATGATACGGGACATCGCATATCCGCGCAAGTGTTCTGACGGCTTTTCTCACTTTAAATGCACTAATATTGGAAGCGTGATGTCTGCGGTACCCATTTGGTGCTTGACCTGCTGTTGAGTTGGTGGCCGACGTCCCGCTCGTATGGGTCTCAAACAGAATGGGGCAGCCATGGCTCAACCCAAGATTCTTCTCGCACGCATCGACGACCGTTTCATTTACGGACAAGACGTTGAGCTGTGGAACGAAGCCGTGGGTTCCAACCTTGTCCTAATCGTCAACGATGAGATCGCGGCAGATTCGCGCCAATGGGCACCCATGAGGGTGGCGGCGCCAGAAGGCGTTTGGACGCGGTTTTTCTCGGTGCAAAGGACCATCGACGTCATTCATACCGCAACGCCTCGCCAATTGATTCTGATCATGGTGGCCTCACCCTCCGATGCGCTCGCGCTGGTTAAGGGCGGTGTGCCGATCACCAAGATCAGCATTGGTCATATGCAGGCAGGGGAGGGCAAGCGTCCCGCAACGCCCGCAGTTGCCGTAGACGACACAGACGTCGCTGTTCTCAGAGAGCTGCAAAAGCTCGGCATAGAACTAGAAATCCGCTATCTCCCCAGTTCCGCCCCCGACCCCATCGGCAATCTGTTCAACTGATCCCTTGGGGACGGAGGAAAACGGATCATTTTGCCTTCGTAGGGGATCTGTGTGGCGCTGTCCGCCAAAACTATGCCGGTTTACTACGATGAATTGCTTATCGCCGAGCATGCCAAATTTGCAGAGAATAAAACCGCAGGTAGACGAGTTGCTAATTTTTTATAAACCAGCGCGTGGTCGGACATAGTGGGTTCATCGTAGTAATTCGGCATAGTTTTGTTATGTCACCAATTCGGTGGCATCGAAAAGAAGGATTTAGGCATGAAGCCGCGCCCGTTGGCGGTGGTGCCGGCGGGCGTTGCTGTGCGAGATGTCGCGTTGTGGGCCTAGTTCCTCATAAAGTGGTATTCGATCATATTGCTGTAGGGGTGACCCGGACCCACAATGCCCTGCGGGAACAGCGGCTGGTGCGGCGTGTCGGGGTACATCTCGGCCTCGAGGGCAAAGCCGGCGCCCCAGCCATAGTTGGCATCGTCCTTGGCGTGCTCGTCGCCCAGCCAGTTGCCGGTGTAGAGTTGCACGCCCGGGGCGGTGGTGTAGTAGTCCAGCTCACGACCGGTCCACATCTCCTCGACATGTAGGGCGCGACGCAGGTTGCGGCCGTACTGATAGCCATCGATGCACAGGCAGTGATCGTAGCCACGGGCCTGCTTAATCTGCGGGTCGTCGGCCTCCATGCCGGGTGCGACGGGGCGCAGCTCGCGAAAGTCAAACGGTGTTCCCTCGACCGGAGCGATTTCGCCGGTGGGGATGTTCTGCTCGTTAATGGGCAAGTAGTGGGCAGCGTTGGCGATAAAGAAGTGCTCACAGTCCATGCCGGCGTTATGGCCGGCAAGGTTAAAGTACGTGTGGTTGGTCATGGACACGTAGGTGGCGCGGTCGCTCTCGCAACCATACTCGATGCGAAAGACGCCGGTGCGCGTAACGGTAAACACAGCCGTAAAGATTCGGTTGCCGGGCAGGCCCAGCTCGCCATCCTTAAGCGAGGTGGTCATGCGCACGGCGTTGTGAGTCTCGTCGAGCTCAACGTCCCATACGCGCTTGTGCAGACCATGCTCAAGATCGCTGTGCAGGTTGTTGACGCCTTCGTTGGCCGGCATATGCCAGTCCGTGCCGTCGATGGTGATCGTGGCGCCCGCGGTGCGGTTTGCCACGGGGCCGATGGTCGCGCCAAAGCAGGCGGGGTTGTCAAAGTAATCCTCGAGCTTATCGAAGCCCAGCACCACATCGCGCACGTTGCCGGGAATGTCGGGAACATCGATACCCAGCACGGTGGCGCCATAGTCCATAATGCGAACGCAGATCTCGGGCCCGTTGAGGGTGTAACGATGAACGGGGGTACCGCACGGCGCGGTGCCGAAAAGCTCGGAAGTGATCATTTGGTTCCTAACATCGAGGTATTTCCAACAAACTGTAGCGCGAACAGGTGAGATTATCACTACACCCCACTAAAGCAGGGGGCATTTTTCTCAAAAAAGTGATGATTGGAGCTGTGCTGGCGTTGATTTTTGACGCGCACGAGTCTGATACAATTTGTTCGTTACTGTTTGAATGATATGTGCGCAAAGAACGGCGAGGATTCATCGTGATTAAGGCGGAGCGACAGGATAAGGTTCGTCAGCTGCTCGAGGAACAGGGCACGGTCTCGGTCAAGGAGATCTCGGACGCACTGGGCGTCTCGGATATGACGATCCGCCGCGATCTTGAGGAGCTTGCGAGCCTAGGTGAGATTGAGCGCGTGCACGGTGGAGCCCGTAGCGCGCAGGGCCGTCCACATGCTATGTTGCGCCACGAGTATTCGCACAGCGAAAAGCGTACCAAGCATGCCGAGGAAAAGCTGCAGATCGCGCGCCGCGCCGTTGAGCTCATCGAGGAGGGCTCGACCATCTTTTTGGGTACGGGCACCACGGTTGAGCAGATGGCCTCGATGCTGCCGGCGTTTCGCCTGCGCATCGTGACCAATTCGCTTTCGGTGTTTAACTTGCTTGAGGCGCGCGAAGACTGCGACCTGTGCCTCGTGGGCGGCATGTACCGTCGCCGCACCGCCGCTTTTGTGGGACCAACGGCCGAGGATACCCTGCGTGCGTTGGGCATCGACGCGGCGTTTATCGGCGCCAACGGCATTCTGGATGGCGATGTGTCTACGTCCAATATGGACGAGGGCCGTATCCAGCAGCTCGCCTTTAGCAAGGCAGACTCGCGCTACTTGATCGCCGATTCAAGCAAGATCGGCAAGCGCGACTTCTACACCTTCTGCCGCCTGGACAGCTTGGACGCCGTGGTGTGCGAGCCGGGCATCGCCGCCGAGAATCGCGCCGCCATCGAGGAACACACGCAGGTCATCTGCTAGCTAACGCTATGGGATTGCCAACAGGCGATGCGGGAGGACTTTTACCTCCTGTCATTGTGGGGAATCAACGCGTGAGCGCTACGCGATATGACGCGTAAATGAGGACTCCACTATCAAATTGTCTCAACCTGTGACAGGTAGGGGTGAAATCACCAACCAGATGTTACAGATTGGGGGGATTGTCCTGTGCATTTGTCTCAATCTGTAACAGCTAGGACCCAAAAACTCGGCTAGATGTTACAGATTGAGATTTTGTCTACCCAGCCATCATCTTTGTCTCGATCTGTAACAGTTAGACGGCCAAAAGCGAATCAGATGTTACAGATCTAGACATTTCGAACCGGGTGCCCCCGTTCATCTCAATCTGTAACAATTGGGGCCGAAAATCCCTGCTAGATGTTACAAATCGAGACAAACGGCCTGCTCGGGTCGAGCCAAAACAAAAAAGCCGCATGCGAACCCGTGGAGGGATTCGCATGCGGCCGACAGGGGGTATGCGGCAAAAGTTAGGCCATAAGCAGGCCGGTCTCCGCGACGTTCTTGTACCAGTACGCGCTCGCCTTGGGATAGCGCTTCTGGGTCTCAAAGTCGATGTAGAACAGGCCATAGCGCTTGTTGTAGCCGTTGGTCCAGGAGAACTGGTCCTGCAGCGACCACACGAAGTAACCGTCGACGTTCACGCCGCCGTCGATTGCCTTGAGGATCCATGCAAGATGCTGGCGCATATAGTCGATGCGAGGGGCGTCGTCGATAAAGCCGTCCTCGAAGTCGTCCTTATAGCCCATGCCGTTCTCGGTGATGTAGATCTTCTTGTAGTTGGGGTAATCGTTCTTAATACGGAGCAGCAGATCGTACAGGCCCTCGGGATAGATGATCCAGTCCCAATCGGTGGTGGGTACGCCTTCGCGCACGCATGACTCGCCCACGCCCTTGAGGAACCAGCGCGAGGAGCCCTTGTCGCCGGTGCCATTGTGGTTGATGTCGTTTTCGCCCTCGGCGGCACGCAGGAACTGGCACTTGTAGGTGTTGACGCCCAGGCAATCGTTGTAGGGGAGCGCCGCGGTCAGCGCGGCGATGTCCTCGTCGCGGACGTCGAGCTCGCCGCCGGCGATATGGGCCAGCTTGGTCGCAGCTTCCATGGTGTCGGCTGCATAGTGGCCGCGGAAGGTGGCGTCGAGTACCCAGCGGTTGTTGATGACGTCGGCCATGCGAGCTGCCTCGCAGTCGGCAGCGCTGTTGGGATCGAGGGGATACTTGGGCTCCAGATTCTGGACAATGCCGATCTCGCCCTCAAAGCCGCCCTCATGGAAGGCGACGACAGCCTTGGCGTGGGCCACCATCATGTTGTGCATGAGCTGGAAGGCCTTGTCCAGGCGGTACTTCTCGCCGTGCGGCCAGTTGCCGACGATAAAGCTGCCCTCGGCGGTTGCGGGAATCTCGTTAAACGTGAACCAGTGCTTGACCTCGGTGAACTCGGCAAAGCAGAACTTGGCGTACTCGACGAAGGCGTCGATGGTCGTGCGCGTCAGGAAACCCTCGCCGCCGTTCTGGTAAAAGGCCTCGGGCGTATCGAAGTGATCGAGCGTGACATAGGGGATAACGCCGGCTTTATTGCAGGTGGCAAAGAGCTCGTGATAGAAGGCAACACCCTCGGGGTTGATCTCGCCAGTACCGTTGGGGAAGATGCGGCTCCAAGCGATGGAGACGCGGATACCGTTGATGCCGAAGCGCTGGCACAGGTCGATATCGACCGGGTACTTGTTGTAGAAATCGCTTGCGGGGTCGGGGGAGAAGCGACCCTGAGCTGCCAGGAAATCGTCCCAGGGTACTTTGCCCTTGCCGTGCGTGCGGGTCTCGCCCTCAACCTGGTAAGCGGCGGTGGCGCCGCCAAACACAAAGCCGTCGGGGAACTGCATGGGGTTGGTCATGAGTCATCCTTTCTGTGGGATACGAATAGGGAGAGGTGCCCGAACTGGGGATCCGGGCACCAACAGAGGGAGGAACTAGTCGAGGTTCTCGCGGAGCCACTTGATGGCGCCGGCGGGGTCGCGAGTAAGGTCGATATATTCCTTACCGCGCGGAGCGAGCAGCTTAATGCCCAGGCGATCGGTGTCGGCCTTCATGTCGTTGTAGTAGCTACGAACCTGCGGGGCGAGCACGATAACGTCGTACTGATCCATGATGGCAGTGTGCTGGCCATAGGCGCCTGCGGAGGAAGCGATGTTCTCTCCGGTCTGTGCGGCACCTTCCTTGATGGCGTTGGCAAGCATGGCAGAGGTGCCGGCGCCGGCGCACAGGACGAGGACCTTCAGGCCATCGACGTCCTTCTTAGCGGATACGTCGGCGGCGGGCTCGGGCTGATCGGCGACAGGCTTGCTGTCGGCGGCAGCGGCGGTCGGCTCGACGGAAGCGGTAGCCTGCTCGACAGCGGGCGCAGGGGCGTTGGCGGCGATGGAAGCGGCACCATCGGACTCAAGACCCAGCTCGGCGGCGCGCTCGGCCTCCTGGTCGCAGAGCAGCTTATCGTATGCCTTCAAGAACGGCAGGTAAATGATGGCGTCCAGCAAGATGATAATCGCGACAAACACCAGGGCGATAAGCTGGAAGTTTGTGGTGATGAAGATGCCGATGGGGGCAGGGGTAGCCCAAGGCACCACGAAGGAGAAGCCGTTCATGCCCACGTTGTCGATAAAGAACTTGGCAACACTCACGTTGACGCAGCCGGCGGCAACAAAGGGGATGAGCATGTAGGGGTTAAGGATCATCGGCGCGCCAAAGAGCAGCGGTTCGTTGACGGCGAAGGCAACAGGAACAATCGAGGCCTTACCGACGGCTTTGAGCTGCTTGGACTTCATAAAGAGAATCAGCAGAAGCGGCACGATGAACGTGGCGCCGGTGCCGCCGAACTCACCCACGAGCGACATGTTAAAGGTGAGGGAGTGGGCGGGGTGACCACCGGCCAGCAGAACCTGCAGGTTCTCGGCCTGGTTGGCAAGACGGATGGGGTCGATGCCCGGCTGGACGATCGAGGGGCCGTGGACGCCGATGAACCAGAAGAACGCGGTGGCTGCCTGAATAAGGATGAGTCCGGGGTAGGTCTCTGCTGCAGTGAAGAGCGGGGAGAGCAGCTTGATGAGCAGCTCGGAGAACGGAACGCCCATGAGGTTGCGCACGACGACATCGATGATGCCGCAGATAATGACGGCGCCGCCAAAGGGGATGATGTCGCGGAAGTTCTGAGCGATGGCGCCCGGGACCTCCTTGGGCAGCTTAATGGTCAGATCGCGCGAGACGCAGAACTTATAAACCCACACGGTAATGAACGCGGCGATATAGGCCGAGAACAGACCGCGCGTACCCATGCTGGTGCAATCGAAGACCGAAAGCTCGGAGCCGTCGAACTTGGTGGTGAACTGCGTAACAGCGAGCAGCAGCATGCTGCACTGGGCGGCCACCATGGTGGAACCGTCGTTGAGCACTTTGCCGGCGGGCATGCGACGGTTCATGGAAGCCGTGAAGTTCTTGGCAGTGGTGCCGGCAACCATGATGCCCATAACGCCCATGGTGAAGTTGTACAGCTTGTTGCACCAGTCGATAAGCGGCTGGGGCAGCGTGATGCCGACTACGCCGGGAAGGGTGGCGATCAGCAGGAAGATCGAAGAGGTGAGGACGATGGGCATGCACCCAAGGAATCCGTCCTTAATGGCCTGGAGGTAGATGTTCCTCGAGATCTTCTCAAAGAACGGTTGATGCTTTTCGAGCATCTTTACGATGGCGTCCATAGAGCTCCTTTGCTACTTAATGCGCGACGCATGTGGATGGAACTGGTCGTCGATGGATGGTCAGGACTGCCCGGAAACCTTCCTGCTTAAGGAAGGAATTGCGAAATGACAACGTAGGACATTTCGTTAATGACAACGTAAGACATTTTTGGAAGAGCAACAAGGATTTACGGGTGAACGGTCGATATTGTCCGATAAACGGCTGATTTGTCAGTCGGGCAGGTAGTGTATGCTAGAACACAAAAAACAAGCGATGCAAAACCGACTGGAGAAGTAGTGGCAACGATGGACAAGAAAAATGTCTCAATGAACGATGTGGCGATTGCCGCAGGTGTTTCTCTCAAGACGGTGTCGCGTGTGATCAACGAGCCCGATAGCGTGCGAGAGTCGACACGCGATAGGGTCCATGCTGCCATGGAGACGCTTGGGTTCCGGGCGAACTTTGCCGCGCGTTCACTCAAGTTGGGCCGTTACGGGTGCATCGGCGTGGTGATGTTCCACTTGTCGGGCGGCGCCGTGGACATGATTGACGGTATCGCCGATGCCGCCGAAGAACGCGGCTTTGCGCTCACGATGATCAAAAAGCGGGCAGGGGAGAAGATGACCCTTGCCGACGCAGCGCGCAGGATGTCGCAGCTGCCTGTTGATGGCATGATCTTCAATCTGCGCCAGATGGTCGACGACTTTGATACGTTTGAGGCACCGAAGGACCTCAAGACGGTGATTATCACGCCGATGGAGCATCCTACCTGCTCTACCGTTAGTGACGATCAAGAGGGTGGTGCGCGCATGGCGTGCGAGTACTTCTTGGATCATGGTCACAAGAACGTGTATTTCGTTTCGGGTAAGAAAGAGTCGCTGTCGAGCCAGTGCCGTATGAAAGGTTGGCGTGCGGCACTCGAGGCGCGTGGCATTGAGCCGCCCGAACCTCTGCAAGGCGATTGGAATGCGGATAGTGGCTATGCCGCGGGCCTTGTGCTTGCCGATAAACCCGATTGCACGGCGGTCCTCGCTGCTAACGACTGCATGGCAAACGGCGTGATGGTGGCTCTACGTGACAAAGGGCTCAGTGTGCCCGACGACGTGTCCGTGATCGGCTTCGACGATGAGCTCTACAAGACGATTCCCAACTCGATTCTGACGTCGGTGAAGTTTCGCCACCGCGAGCTGGGCATCCGTGCGCTTAACGAGGTCGTTGCGGGTTTGGAAGCCCCGAGCTCCAGAAGTCGTACGTTTGTCTCGGGCGTGTTGGTCGAGCGTGCGAGCGTGCGGGATTTGCGGGCGTAGGCGTGCTCGGCCTATTCCGTTTGTCTCAATCTGTAACAGCTAGGACCCAAAAACTCGGCTAGATGTTACGGATCGAGATTTTTGGCCCGGCTTATTCCGTTTGTCTCGATCTGTAACAACTAGACGGTCAAAAGTGGTCTACATGTTACAGATTGAGATTTTCGGCTTGGCCTGTGCGTTCATCTCGATCTGTAACAGCTAGGACCGAAAAACTCGGCTAGATGTTACAGATTGAGATGAACAGGAGGACGGGTGCGGTCTAAACAAAATGGCCCGCGCATCACACATCGATGCACGGGCCATTTATTGTCTGCAAGCGGCAGGTGGTGTCAGCGTCTTATGCCTCGAGGTTTTCCTCGATCCAGGCGACGGCACCCTTGGGATCCTTAGTGAGGTCGATGTACTGTTTGCCCTTGGGCGACAGCAGCGTGATGCCCAGGCGGTCGGTGTCGGCCTTCATCTCGTTGTAATAGGTGCGAACCTGCGGAGCCAGGACGATGACGTTGTACTGGTCCATGATGGCGTAGTGGCTGCCGTAGGCACCGGCGTTGGCGGTAATGTCGATGCCCAGCTCGTCGGCGCCTTCCTTAAGCGCGTTGGCGAGCAGTGCAGAGGTGCCGGCGCCAGCGCACAGAACCAGAACCCTCAGATCCTTGCCCTTAAGGGCGGACGGAGCTGCGGAGGCCTCAGTGGCAGAAGCGGTCTCGACAACAGGAGCCTCAACGGCGGGGGCGGCAGCGGTCTTGACGGCCTTGGTCTCCTCGGCCTCTTCTTCGGCCAGGGTCTCGGCCTCCTGCTTGCACAGGACGTTGTCGTAGGCCTTGCAGAACGGGTAGTAGATCAAGAAGTCAACGACCAGCAGGACGACAACCAGGACCAGAGAGATCGGCTGGAAGTTGGTGTCGATGAAGGTGCCGATCGGTCCGGGGAGTGCCCACGGCATGGCATAGATAAAGCCGTTCATGCCCAAAAAGTCGATGAAGAACTTACCAATGAGGACGTTGGCCACGGGGGCAAACAGGAACGGGATCAGGAAGTACGGGTTGAGGATGATGGGCGCGGCGAACAGCAGCGGCTCGTTGACGGCGAACATCACGGGCACGACAGAGGCTTTGCCGACGGCCTTGAGCTGCTTGGAGCGCATAAAGAGCAGGAAGATGATCGGGACAATGAACGTGGCGCCGGTGCCGCCGAGTTCGCCGATGTAGTTACCGAAGTTTTCGGTCAGGGCGAGGGCGGGGTGACCGCCGGCCTGCAGCGTGGCGAGGTTGGTGGTGATGTTGCCAAACAGCGCGGCGTTGAGGGCAGGCTTAACGACCGAGGGGCCGTGGATGCCCATGAACCAGAACAGCGGGATCATGAACCAGATGAGGGCGAGGCCGGCGTAGGAATCGGCAGCGGCGAACAGCGGGCTCACCAGCGTGGAGATGACGTTGGCAAACGGGACGGCCAAGCAGGTGCGGCAGATAACGTCGATGACGGCGACAAACAGGATGGAGAAGCTGAAGGCGAAGATGTCGCGGAAGTTCTGGGCGATGGCGCCGGGGACTTCTTTGGGCAGCTTGATGGTGATGTCTCGCTTAATGCAGAAGGCATAGATGTTGACCGTGGCAAATGCGGCGACAAAGGAGCTCAGCAGGCCCTTGGTGCCCATGTTGTCGGTAAAGAACACCGAGACATCGGCGCCGTCGATCTTGGCACTCGTCTGGGTAACGGCCAAGATGAGCATAGCGCACATGGCGGCGACCATGGTGCTCGTGGCGTTGATGGCCTTGCCAGCAGGCATGCGGCGGTTCTTGGAGCCGGTCAGCGCGCTTGCGGTGGTGCCGGCGACCATGATGCCCACGACGCCCATCGTGAAGTTGTAAACCTTGTTGCAGAAGTTCACGACGTCGACGTTCCACCAGTCGGGCAGCGTAAAGCCGCCGACCGTGGCGACAACGCCCGGCAGGGTCGAAATAAGCAGGAAGACAGAAGAAGACAGGATGATGGGCATTGCTGCCAAAAAGCCGTCTTTAATGGCCTGAAGGTAGATGTTCTTAGAGACCTTGTCGAAGTACGGCTGACCTTTCTCCAAGAACTTAACGATCGATTCCATAGTTCACGCTCCTCTTTGCATGAAATCTTAATGGCATGGACGTTGAAAACCTATATGGTCTCCCGCTTGCTAAAAGCCCGGGTGCAGGCGGGGTCGGTCCCAGGGGGAGAGAGGGGAGCGGCTGGGTTTGTATCGCATAGGGCCGCTCCCTTCTCGGGGGAAAGCGAGGCGATGCGCTACTGCGCGTCCGCCATAGTGTCGGCGAGCTCCTTGTACCAGAGTGCCGACTGCTTGATGTAGCGTTTTTGCGTGTCGAAGTCGATGTAGAACAGGCCGTAGCGCTTGTTATAGCCATTGGCCCACGAGAACTGGTCCTGCAGGCTCCAGATAAAGTAGCCCTGGACGTCGACGCCCTCGGCGCGCGCCTGGAGCACCTTCTCCATGTGCTGGTCGACAAAGTCGATGCGCTCGGGATCGGCGACGATGCCGTTTGCGTCGGGCTCGGGGTCCTTGTGGCCCAGGCCATTTTCGGTGATATAGATGACGGGGAGGTTGGGATAGGTGGCGCTGATGTGCTTTAGCGTGTCGTAGAGGCCTTGCGGGTAGATGAGCCAATCCCAGTCGGTGGTGGGGATACCCGGCATATCGACCTGCTGCCCGACGCCCTTAAACTTAAAGCACGAGGTGCCCTTGTCTCCGGTGCCGTTAAAGCTGTTGGTTGACTCGCCATCGTAGGCGGCGATAAACGCCGACTGATAGTAGTTGAGGCCGAACATATCGTTGCGGGGCGCCGCCTTGGCGAGCTCCTCCATGTCGCTGTCCTCAACCGTAAGTGTGGCGTTGTTGGCACGCAGAATCTCGTTGATGAGTGAGAGGGTGCGCGCGGAGTAGTGACCCAGGAAGGCGCCGTCCATGATGAAGTCGGTGTAGAAGGCGTTGTACAGGTCGGCGGCGTGCTGGTCGGCGGGCGAGTCGGTGGCAGGATATGCCGGCGTCAGGACGTTGACCATGCCAATGCGTCCGCCCAGGTGCTCGGTCTCGTCAAGATCCTTATACAGGTTGACGGCGCGGGCGTGGGCAACGAGCTCGTTGTGCTGGCTCTGGATGCCGCTCGTCACATCAAAGTGATGGTTGGGCGGGAAGTTGCCTTGGATGTATTGGGAGTGCGAGAGGCTGATGAGCTCGTTGATGGTGAACCAATTTTTGACCTCGCGGAACTCGCGGAAGCAGAACTCGGCATAGCGCACATAGGCGTCGACGGTCTTGCGGTTGAGCCAGTCGCCCTGGTTGAACAGGGCGGCGGGGGAGTCAAAGTGATGCAGGGACACATAGGGCTCGACGCCATACTTTTTGCAGCAGGCGAACAGCTCGTGGTAGTGCTTAACGCCCTCGGAGAGGGGTTCGGCATCGTCGCCGTTGGGGAAGATGCGGGTCCAGGCGATGGACACACGAATGGCGTTGAGTCCATGCTCGGCAGAAAGGCGGATATCCTCCTCGTAGCGGTTGTAGAAATCACTGGCCGGGTCGGGCAAAAAGCGACCCTGGGCGACAAGGTAATCGTCCCACATGGTCTTACCCTTGCCTGCCACCTTCGTGGAACCTTCCGTTTGGTACGCGGCGGTTGCGGCGCCCCAAACAAAGCCCTTCGGCAGCTGCTGTACGCGGTTTAGCAAAGACATATGCATACACCCTCTCGTCTCGCTGTTCGATATTGTGCGTTTGCGCTCAGGAGGCTCCCTGGTTAGCGTTCAGCGGTGAAAAAGCCCGATAAACACTATCTTAAAATGATTAGAACCAAAATGAGCACGTGAACATTTGACAATGAGCACGTTAACATCCGGCTGGGATGTATAGAAACAAAACAACTTCAAACAGCCGCGAACGGTTGTATTTGTTCGGTAAGCGGTTTTGATTGACAGAAGTTTTCATGTTGTGGTATTTGGCTCGGGTATCATGAGCACGTTATCAATGTATGTACGATGCGCCATGGGCGCGGGGAATAGTTGGGAAGCAGGTTAGCGTGGAAGGCATGGATCAGCAGACAAGGAATGGTCGTTCGGCGAGCGCGGCAGAGGTTGCGGCGCTCGCTGGCGTGAGCCGCCAGACTGTGTCTCGCGTGGTCAACGGTATGCCCAACGTGACGGAAAAGACGCGCAAGCGTGTGCTGGCCGCCATGGAAGAGCTGGGCTTTCGTCCCAATTTTGCTGGAGCGGCGTTGCGCGGCGGGTCGTATCGTTCTATTGGCCTGTGCATGTACAACATCACACGTGTCGGTAACCTGGCGACGCTCGAGGGTATCATGCAAGCGGCGCGCGAGCACGATTTTGCCGTCACTATGATCGAGATGGGCGGCGACAAGCCCTATGCACTTGCCGATGCCTCGCGCCGCATGGTCGAGCGACCCGTCGACGGTATGATTCTCAACATGAACCGCATGGCTCCCGATTTTGAGGAGTTTGTTCCCCAGCCGGGAGTGCGAACGGTCATCCTGTCCATGTATGCGCATCCGCGCTGCACGACGATCGACTCCGACCAGTATGGTTCGTGCGAGCTGTTGACCAATTATCTGCTGGAACATGGTCACTCGAATATGCGGTTTGTGGCGGGTCCGGAAAACTCGATTTCCTCACGTTTTCGTGAGGCCGGTTGGCGCGATACGCTGGGTCGTGCTCATGTCGATGCCGCTCCGATGCTGCGTGGCGATTGGAGTGCGGACAGTGGGTACGCCATGGGCGAGCGGATTGCGGCCGAGGTGCTTGCCGGCGGGTCGCAGGCGCCGACTGCCGTGCTTGCGGCAAATGACCAGATGGCGCTGGGCGTTATCGCCGCGCTCGAGAACGCGGGCCTGTCCGTGCCCGACGACGTGAGCGTGGTTGGTATCGACGACGCACTCGAGGGACTTGTTCCTCACAATCGGCTGACGACGCTGCGATTTGATTTGCGCGGTGTCGGTAAGCTTGCGTTTGAGGCGGCGATTGGAGAGAGCTCGTCTATCGAGGCGATTCATGTGCCGAGCACGCTGGTCGAACGCTCGACTGTTAGGGACATACGGGGTTAGGTCCTACTCCGTTTGTCTCGATTTGTAACAGGTAGACGGTCAAAAGCGGGCTACGTGTTACAGATTTAGATTCTTCGGAAAGAGCAATCCTGTTCGTCTCAATCTGTAACAGCTAGGACCCAAAAACTCGGCTAGATGTTACAGATTGAGACAAACGGACCCCGAACCGCCCAAAAAGGCCGGGGGCGGCGCGCCGTGTGACGTGCCACCCCCGGCTGAGAAATGGGGGACAGGTTATGTGGGCGGTGCAACTCCGCCAACCGCTCGTCGCAAGCCGCTAGTCCAGACGACGGGTTTGCGCCACGTGCTTATACCAGTATGCGCTTGCCTTGGGTGTGCGCTTTTGGGTTTCAAAGTCAACGTAGAAGAAGCCGTAACGCTTGTTGTAGCCATTGGTCCAGGAGAACTGATCCTGCAGGCTCCACAGGAAGTAGCCGCCTACGTTGACGCCAACCTCCATGGCCTTGAGCAACCAGCGCAGGTGCTGCTCGATGTAGTCGATGCGCGGCTGGTCGTCCACAAAACCGTCCTTGTAGGGGTCCTTGTAGCCCATGCCGTTCTCGGTGATGAAGATCTGCTTGTAGTTGGGGTAGCGCTGCTTAATGTAGACGAGCAGATCGAACAGGCCCTCGGGATAGATGATCCAGTCCCAGTCGGTGGTGGGGATACCAGGCTTGTTCACATGCTCGCCAATACCCTTAACGCGCCAGCGGCCGGTGCCCTTCTCGCCCGTACCGTTGTGGTGCAGGTCGTTCTCGCCATCGTAAGCCTTCAAGAAGCGGCACTGGTAGTTGTTAACGCCCAGGTAGTCGTTGTAGAGCGCGGCCTCGCGCATAATCTCGAGGTCCTCGTCCAGGATCTCGATGGTGCCGCCCGAGACGGCAGCCAGGCGGTTGGCGCACTCGAGGGTGTCGGGGGCATAGTCGCCGCGGAAGGTGGCGTCGAGCAGAAACTGGTTCTGCAGCACGTGCTCGTTGTTGGCGGCTTTGATGTCGGCGGGGTCGTTCTCGTTGAGCGGATACTTAAACTCCAGCGACTGAATGACGCCGATCTTGCCCTTAAAGCCGCCGTTGTGGAAGGCCAGCACGGCCTTGGCGTGGGCGAGCATCATGTTGTGCTCGCACTGGAAGGCCTCGGCCAGATGCGCCTTGACGCCACCGGGGAAGGTGCCCTCAATGTAGGTGTTGGAGGCGTCGGCCCAAATCTCGTTAAAGGTGAACCAGTAGGTTACCTGGTCGGCGTACTCCTTAAAGCAGAAGGTGGCAAAGTCCACAAAGGCGTCGATAGTCTCGCGGTTGAGGAAGTCGCCCTTCTCAAAGAGGGGAAGCGGCGTGTCAAAGTGATGCAGCGTGACGAACGGCTCAACGTGGTGCTTGTGGCACTCGGCGAAGAGATCGTGGTAGAACTGGACGCCCTCGGGGTTTATCTCGCCGGTGCCGTTGGGGAAGATGCGGCTCCAGGCAATGGAGAGGCGAATGCCGTTGATGCCGAACTCCTCGCACAGCTCCAGGTCGACGGGGTAGTGGTTGTAGAAGTCCGAAGCGGGATCGGGGGAGAAGCGCCCCTGGGCCTCCAGAAAGTCGTCCCAGGCAACCTTGCCCTTACCGTGAGTGCGGGTCTCGCCCTCTACCTGGTAGGCAGCGGTGGCGCCGCCAAAGACAAAGTCCTCGGGAAACTGCGCGGGCGGGTTGGTGACGCTAGCAGGATTAACGGACATGATGATCCAATCGTCTAAATCGAAGGGCCAGCCGGCTGTGGATGGTCGGCTGGCCTTGGGCGTTACTTACTTCGAAAGTTGCTCGCTTACGAAGGCGAGAGACCTATCGCCGTTCTGGGAGAGCTCGATGTACTGCTTGCCACGGCAGGCGACGCACTTGTTGCCCACGCGCTCACAGTCCTTCTGCAGGTCGGCCAGGTAGCTTGCGGCCTGCGGGGCCAGGACGACCAGGTCAAAGTCGGGGAGCATGTCCACGTGGTTGCCATAGGCCTCGGCAGCGGTCTCGAGGTTAATGCCGCGCTCCTTGGCGGCCTTGGCCAGCGCGTTGGCGAGCAGGCCCGAGGTTCCGCCGCCCTGGCAGAGCACGAGCACGCGCTTGCCGTTGAGGTCGCTGGCGGTCGTTGTCTCGGCAGCGGGTGCTGCGGAAGCGGCGGGGGAGTCGGCCTTCACGGCCTCGGCAGCAGCGCCGGCGGCAACGCTCTTGGCGTCAGCCTTGCCCTGGAAGGCATCGTTGAGCCTGGCGGCCTTCTCGGCGTTCTTGGCGGCGAGCTCCTCCTGGGAGATCTCGGCCTCCTCGGCGCACTTCTGGGCGTCATAGGCACGGAAGAACGGGTAGTACAGAACGAAGTCGACGACCAGGATAAGGGCGAGCATCACAAAAGCGAGCGGCTGGAAGCCCAGGCCCATGATGGTGCCGATGGGGCCGGGGACGGTCCAAGGCAGGGTGTACATAAAGCCGTTCATGCCCAAGAAGTCGATAAAGATCTTGAGGATCCAGATGTTGGCGATCGGGGCAAAGACAAACGGGACAAAGAAGACGGGGTTGAGCACGATGGGCGCGGCGAACAGCAGCGGCTCGTTGACGGCAAAGCAGACGGGGACGATGGCGGCCTTACCGACGGCGCGCATCTCCTGAGACTTGGCCAGGAAGCAGAACATAAAGACCAGGACGAGCGTGGCGCCGGTGCCGCCCATGCAGACGACGAAGTACTGGGCACCCTGGGTCAGGACAGCGGAAGCGTGCTGGCCGGCCTGGAACGCAGCCAGGTTGTCGGTCATGTTGGCAACGAGGGCGGCGGCGATGGCGGGCTCGACGATCGAGGGGCCGTGGACGCCCACGAACCAGAAGAGGCTCATAGCGCCGTAGATCACAGCGAGGCCGATGTAGCCGTCGGCAGCGGTGAACAGGGGCTGGAACACCTGGATGACGCCCTGGGCAAAGCAGAAGCCAAAAGCAGCGCGGAAGGCGATGTCAAAGACCCAAAAGACGGTGATGCAGACGGAGAAGGGGATGATGTCCTTGAAGGTCTGCGAGATGTTGGGCGGAACCTGCTCGGGCATCTTGACGGTGATGTTGCGCTTAATGAAGAACTTGTAGATGATGCCAGTCACAAACGCAGCGATGAAAGCGGTCAGCAGGCCCTTGGAACCAAGGTAGGTGGTGTTGAAGCCGCTGGCGGCGTCCGTGGCGATGGTGTCGCTCGAAAGGAGCAAGAAGCCGATGATGGCCGCGCACATGCACGAGATGAAGTTGATCTGGTTGTTCTTGGGCAGATCGCGGTTCTGGGCGTCGGCGAAGTGCTTGGCCGTGGTGGCGGCGCAGGCGATGGCCAGGATGCCCATAGAGTAGTTGTAGCACTTCCACAGGGCGTTGTTGATGTCATCGGGCCAGTAGAAACCCCAGATGTTGGGGACCGAGGCTACCAGGCAGAAGATGGACGAGAAGATGATGATGGGGATGACGGAGATAAAGCCGTCGCGGATCGCCTTGAGGTACTTGTTGCGGGCGATCGCGTTGAAAAAGGGCTGGCCCTTTTCGATGATGGCGATGAGTTGCTCCATGCAATGCTCCTAAGAGTCGGTGGGTTAGCAACGATGGTAGCTTTTGACTTTCGGTTGCCAAAATGTTGACGTTGCCATTTTGTGACACAAAAAAAGACGCGAACCGGTGGTTCCTGTGCCTGCGAACCGTCGATTCCTTATGCGTAAACGTTTGAGCCGCCCGGTGGCTCTGTGTTTGCACAATGGCAACGTTAACATTTGGGCGACAAAAGCCGTTCGGGGAAGCAAAAATGTCGGTGAACGGTAGGTTTTGGGTGGTGAGCGTATGGTGGGGGAGGCGTTGGATATACTTGAAGGCGTTAAAAATGACTGCGCAAGGTGCCACCAATGGCATCGTTGACATAGAAAGATCGACCTATGGCCGCTGTTAAAAAATCGGTATCCGTCAAAGACGTAGCGCGCCTCGCGGGCGTCTCGGAGCAGACGGTCTCGCGTACGGTGCACGATTCGCCCAGCGTGCGCCCCGAGACCAAGGAGCGGGTGCGTGCCGCCATGCGCGAGCTGGGGTATCGTCCCAATTTTGCCGGGCGATCGCTGCGCCGCGGCAAGTTTAAGACCGTCGGCGTTGCCATGTTCAACATTACCGGTACCGGCAACCTCGACCGTATGGAGGGCTTTACCGCCGCCGCCGATAAGCACGGCTATGCCATCACCCTCACTAAAGTAGACGGGCATCCGTATACCCTCGAGAGCGCATCGTCGCGCATGAGCGCGCTGCCGGTGGACGGTATAGTCGTGATTATGAACCGCATGCCGGCGGACTTTGGCACCTTTGAGCCGCTGCCCGGTATGCAGACGGTGCTCGTTACCATGCTGGAGCACCCGCTGTGCTCGACGGTCGATAACGACCAGTTCGATTGCTCGCGCCAGGTGGTCGAGTACTTGCTGGAGCAGGGGCACAAGACCGTGCACTTTATCTCATGCCCCGAGCGCTCGCTTTCGGGCATGCGGCGCGAGGAAGGCTGGCGTGAGACATTGCGTGCGCATGGCATTGAGCCACCGCAGCTCGTCCGTGGCGACTGGACGGCGCAGAGTGGATATGCTGCCGGCCAGGTGCTTGCGGATGATCCGACCTGCACGGCCATTTATGCCTCCAACGATGCCATGGCATATGGCTGTATCCGTGGGCTCGAGTCGCGCGGGAAGTGCGTGCCCCAGGACGTGAGCGTGGTGGGTGTTGACGATAGCCTGGGCGATATCGTGCCCGACCGTCGCCTGACCACGGTGCGCTTTGACAACAAGCGCGTCGGCATGTGGGCGGTCGACAAGATTGCCGGCGCCGAGGGCGTTGAACCCGGTGTGGAGCACATGCTGTTTCCAGGCGTGCTCGTCGAGGGCGATACCGTGCGCGATTGGCGCTAGGGCGCGGGTCTGTTTGGGTTTCCGCTAATTGTGTTCGATATTGTTCAGATTGGTTTAAAAACCGTTCACGGGCGAAAAGTGACCGTTCATAGCTCGAAATTACGTTTTGCGCTGTTCTTTTTTGTTTGAATGTTATTGTTTCTGTCATACACAACGCAGCGCGTATGCCCGGACGCGATGCCCTCCATTGGTTCATATGTGAAAGGAACGCAATATGGCAACCAAAGAAGAAATCTCGATGGTTGGATTCGAGATTGTCGCATACGCAGGTGACGCCCAGACCGATCTGCTTGCAGCGCTCGATGCTGCTCGCGAGGGTGACTTTGAGAAGGCCGAGCAGCTGCACAAGGATGCCAGCGATGCACTCATCGGTGCCCACGACACGCAGACCAAGCTGCTTTCGCAGGAGGCCGGCGGCGGCGAGATGGAGATGACCTTCATCATGGCCCATGCTCAGGATACCCTCATGACTACCATGATTCTGGAGAAGCAGGCCCGCTTTACCATCGATGCCTACAAGCGCATTGCCGAGCTCGAGGCCAAGCTCGCCTAACGAGCCCTCACAACCAAGTCCCCTTCCAAAAGCTCTGCCGCAGACTCGCGACAGGGCTTTTTCTTTTTACCCGGCACTTGGGGACGTTCCTTATCTGCCGGCAGTTAGGGACACTCCTGCCATGCATTTGATCCTTTGAGGATGGAAGAAAACGGGTTATTAGGTTTGTTGCGGTGCCGACTCGACCCGTCGGTTACAAAACTATGCCGGTTTACTACGATGAATCGTATTCTTTCAACTATAGAAAGAACAGCGTTATCAAAGCCGCAGGTAGAAAGCTTGCCATTTTCTGCTAATAGCAAATGTGGTCGGTCCTATCGGTTTTACGGTAGTAAACCGGCATAGTTTTGAAATGGCACTGTTCGACTAGCAGCGTTATGGAGCTTCTGCACGCCCTCCCGTTCGGTTTTTCGCTGGATGGGTATACTTTCACCCGCAATACAGGCCGGAATGAGGAGGTATCCAAATGCCGGATAACGGGTCAATACAAAAAAGAGGTGCGCACGAGATGGCCCATGGGCGTCCTGTCCAGATAACTGAGCATACGACGGTAACCGAGCTACAGCCCAGCCTGTCCGATATCGTGTGCGCAAACAAAAAGCTACAGATTGGCTTTATCGTTGCGCTCGTGGTACTGGCGCTGCTGTCGGGCTTTGTAGCTCGTCCGCATTTTGCCGATACCAAGACTTGGGACTCCACCATCGAGGTCATCGATCAAAAGAAGGGCAATGTTTTGGCGCTCACGACCTCGTGCGTCGCCCTATCTGCGGGTATCACTGCGCTGCCGGGCGATACGGGAACGCCAGTCGCCGAGCAGCTCGCGCAGCTTTCAGGCAACCTTGGTATCGTGCTTGCCGTGCTATACCTAGAGAAATATTTGCTTACGATTTTGTGGTCGGTTGGCCTGGGCATCCTGATCCCGTTTGCGCTGGTGCTCTTTGCGATCTCACTTGGCATTCACGGACGCTGGAGCACGAGCACAGTCATTCGCCGCGTGGCAACGCGTGTGCTGGTGGTCGCCATAATTGGCATGGTGTTGGTGCCCGCAAGCGTATGGGTGTCGCAGAAGGTCGATGAAACGTATCGCGTAAGTATTGAGCAAGCTCAGCAAAAGGCTGCGGATGCGGCAGATAGCGACAGCTCCAAAGCAAGCAAGAAAAAGACCGAGTCCACAGAGTCCAAGAATGTGCTTGAGCAGCTTGCCGACGGTGCCTCGGGTCTCGTCACATCGGTGACCAGCGGTGCCAAGCAGATTACCGATGAAATTGTGCAGCAGGTGACCGATCTGATCGAAGGCGTCATCGTGATGATCGTGACCTCGTGCGTGATTCCATTGCTGGTGCTCGCGGCGTTTTTGTGGCTGGGGCACGTGCTACTGGGGATTGATATTTCCGGCCCGGCGAACTATCTGACGGGTCGCTTTCTGAGCGCTCCGTCCAAGCACGCCAAAAAGGGCGGGCAGTCCGAGTAGCTAAAACAGCTGTATATACTGGGGCATACCGCCGAAGGGCGGCCGAGACACGTTCTCGGCCGCCCTTTTGTTTGTTGAATGCGCGGTAAGCCGGGCCTTTTCTGAGTCCAAACGGTCAGCAACCATCCGCGAACGGTATTTGTTCAAAAAAGAACAAAGACAAACAAATTATTGTTGCAGTTAATGTTCGAATGTGTTCAAATAAACATGAACAGTGAAGAACCGCACATTCAGATGCCCGGACCTGAACGCGATTCAACACTTCCAAACAGAAACTACGCACCTGCGTATCTCTCAAGGAGGATGTCATGAGAGTTGTAATCGCTTCCGATGCCGACGGTATGTCGATGAAGGAGTCCATCAAGGAGATGCTCATCGCCGACGGTCACGAGGTCGTCGACTATTCCGAGACCCCTGCCGCGGACTTTGTCGATTCCGCGACCGCCGTTGCCAAGGACCTGCTGGAGCACAAGGATTCCCAGGGCTTCGCATTCGATAAGTACGGTGTCGGCTCCTATATGGCCGCCGTCAAGATCAAGGGCATGGTCGTCGCCAACATTTCCGACGAGCGTTCCGCTTACATGACCCGCGAGCACAACGGCTCGCGCATGGTCACCATGGGCCCGGGCGTTGTGGGCACCGAGGTCGCAAAGAAGATCGCCCGCGAGTTCCTGCGCGCCCAGTATGCTGGCGGCCGTCACCAGATCCGTGTCGACATGCTCAACAAGATGGCCTAACGAGAGCCACCGAGAACTCGAACTTCTACCTCAACTTGTGAATTCAGACGAAAGGACGTTCTGATGAAGAAGACCATCGCAATCGGTTGCGACCATATCGTTACGGACGAGAAGATCTATCTGGCCGACCGCCTGGAGCAGGCTGGCTACAAGGTGCTCGACTGCGGCACCTACAGCCACACCCGTACGCACTACCCCATCTACGGCAAGGCCGTGGGCGAGGCTGTTGCCAGCGGCAAGGCTGACTTTGGCGTGGCCCTGTGCGGCACCGGCATCGGCATCACCAACGCCGTCAACAAGGTTCCCGGCGCCCGCTGCGCCCTGGTTCGCGACATGACCTCTGCCCTGTATGCCCGTCGCGAGCTCAACGCCAACATCGTGGGCTTTGGCGGCAAGATCACCGGCGAGTTCCTGATGGCCGACATCATGCTTGCCTTCCTGGAGGAGCCCTACGACAAGACTCCCGAGCACGATGCCTTGATCGCCAAGATCGATGCCTGCAATAAGGCCGACGCCGAGGCTCAGGCCGACCCGCACTTCTTTGACGAGTTCCTGGAGAAGTGGGACCGCGGCGAATACCACGACTAAGGAGGTTCCGGCGTTCTACCGAACGCCAGACCAGTCGACGCTGCGAAGCCATCTGGCGGGCGAGCTACTCTGATAAAACTTTTGCTTGCTGAGCTCGTGTGCGTCGTTTTGGCGGTACCCGGCATTCTGCAGCTTTTTAATTGACGGCTCGCGTTTCTGTGAGGGGCGCGGGCCGGTTTTCTAAACAGGAGTCCAACATGATTCTGACCGTTACCATGAACCCGTCGATTGATACGCGCTATCAGCTCGACAAGCTGATCATCGACGATGTTAACCGCGTGATGCCCGAAAAGACCGCTGGTGGCAAGGGCCTCAACGTGAGCCGTGTGCTGCTGCAGCTGGGTGACGACGTGCTCGCGACCGGCCTGCTTGGCGGCCACATGGGTGCCTATATGGCCGAGCTCATGGATGCCGATGGCGTCAAGAATGACTTTGTGCCCATCGCCGGTGAGACGCGCATTTGCCTGAATATTCTGCACGAGGGTAATCAGACCGAGCTGCTGGAGAGCGGCCCGCAGATCGCCCCGGCCGAGCTCGAGGCCTTTACGGCCAAGTTCGCCGAGCTTGCAGCGAAGGCGGACGTTGTGACGCTTTCGGGCTCGCTGCCGCGTGGCGTCGATGCCGGCTACTATGCCGAGCTCGTCAAGATCGCCGAGGAGGCGGGCGCTAAGGTGCTGCTCGACACCTCGGGTGCATCGCTGGAGGCCGCGCTGGAGTCCGACGCTAAGCCTGAGCTCGTAAAGCCCAACCTGACCGAGATTAATGGCCTGCTAGGTACGTCCTTTACGACCGATGATATCGATGCCTTGCGTGAGGCGCTTGCCGCCGATGGCCGCTTTGCCGGTATCCCTTGGGTTGTCGTTTCGATGGGCGCTGCCGGCTCGGTGGGCTTCCATGAGGGTCGCGCGTTCCGCGCCAAGACGCCCGCGATTGCGGCAGTGAACGCGACGGGTTCCGGCGACTCGACCATCGCCGGCTTTGCGCATGCCATTGCTGCTGGTGCCGACGACATCACGGTGCTCAAGACCGCCAATACCTGCGGCAAGCTCAACGCCATGGATCCCAAAACTGGCCACCTGGTCATGGACCGCTGGGACGAGATCTACAACAGCGTTGTCGTGACTGAACTGTAGGGTTACGCGGTTTTACCAAACCGCGTAACGGCTCGACGCTGCAAACGCCCCTAAGCGGCA
>CAUCCR010000002.1:0-42504 GCA_958441355.1 uncultured Collinsella sp.
AGCGTACACCAACATGTACGCACCCTGTAGCAGCATGTAGTTGATATCACACGCAGGCACGCCCACATCGATGATGTTGGCCATGATGACCGGGATAAACAGCTCGAGCACCGTCTCGACCGACACAAAGAACACGCCGAGGATGGCATCGCGACGGTATGTCCCTAGATAGGAAAACAGTATTTTGAGATTGCGCACGCAGGTTCAACCCCCATCAAACGTTGTTCGCAAACGCACGTATTATTGCGCGCCGAATAATGGTGTCAAGTATTCCGAAATCGTTTTCTGCAAGGTTAGCGCCGGCGGCGAGTTCTCGTGACGTGTGTCCATATTCACTCGGAATAATGGTGCGCGAGACTTTTTCGCTCCGGCGTCATCACAAACCTTGACTCTACAATCGTTGTAGGGTTTTCACTACACTGGTACGTAAAGAAACCCAGCCAGAAAGTGCCCCGCCCATGGAACACGACCTCACACGCGGCAATGTCCTTAAGACCATCGCGGTCTTTGCCCTGCCCTATATGCTCTCGTACTTTTTGCAGATGCTCTACGGCATGGCCGACCTGTACATGATGGGACAGTTCAGCGGTGCCGCCGGCATCACCGCCGTGGGCAATGGCGCGCAGACGCTCTATATCATTACCGTGACGCTCGTGGGCCTGGCCATGGGAACGACGGTGGTCGTCGGCCACGCCGTGGGCTCGCGTCGCTTCGACCGCGCCGAGACCGCCATCGGCAACACCATCACGCTCTTTATGGGCGTCTCGGTGGTGCTGGCCGCTGTCCTGCTCGCGCTGTGCCCACAGATCGTGGCGCTCATTGGCACACCGGCCGAGGCGGTCGAAGGCACCGCCGCCTACCTGCGTATCTGCTTTATGGGCATTCCCTTTATCGCCGCGTACAACATCCTTTCGGCCATCTTTCGCGGGCTGGGCGATTCGCGCTCGCCTATGTACGTGATTGGCGTGGCGTGTATCATCAACATCGCGCTCGACTATCTGTTTATCGGACACATGGGGCTCGGCCCCGTGGGTGCGGCGCTCGGCACGGTGACCGCCCAGACGGCCAGCGTTGCCCTCGCGCTCGTGTGGCTCAAGAGCCGTCGCACGAACATCCACGTAAAGCGCAGCGACCTGCGCCCCCAGCCCGAGGTGCTCGGCAGCATTCTTAAAATCGGCGTGCCCGTGGCCGTGCAGGACGGCTGCATCCAGGTGGCGTTTATGTTTATCACCGTCATCGCCAACCACCGAGGGCTCGTCGACGCTGCCGCCGTGGGCCTGGTCGAAAAGATGATCAGCTTTTTGTTCATTGTGCCGAGTTCCATGGGCGCCACCGTCAGCGCGCTCACGGCGCAAAACGCCGGCGCGGGCAAGGGCGACCGTGCACGTCAGGTGCTCAAAGACGCCATGACGATCTCGGTGGTGTACGGCTGTCTGATCACGGTGCTGATGTGGCTGGTGGCGCCGGCGTTTATTGGCTTTTTTGCCAAGGACTCCGCGGTGGTCGCGGCCGGCACCGGCTATATGCGCAGCTATATTTTCGACGCGATTTTTGCCGGCATCCACATTTGCTTTAGCGGCTTTTTCGCTGCATACGGCAAGAGCTACATCGGCTTTGCGCACAACGTGCTGGCCGTGGCGCTCATTCGCGTGCCGGGCGCGTGGCTGCTGTCGAACGCCTATTCCGATACGTTGTTTCCCATGGGCATCGCCTCGCCGTGCGGATCGATTTTGTCGGCGGTCATCTGTGTTGTCGCGTTTACCGTGCTCAACCGGCGCGGAGCTTTTGACAAGTTGGTAGCGTAGCGGGGCAACGCGAGGTCGCCCTCATCGATGGCATCGCCAGCGATGATCCGGCGACCTACGTGACGCAGATCACGGTGCCGGTTGCCCCGTCCAAATAAGAACTGCCCAGAAAACGTTCGGCTGAAGGCAGAATCTTGACGTTATAGGCCATATTTTGCCTCAAGGTCATCGAGAGCCTCAAAGGCATCACGCGCCATGCCAGCAGCACGCTCCCGCTCGGCCACAGCTATACGAGCCATCAGACGAGCCTTAGCCTGTTCCTGAACCATGGAGTCATAGTCTTCAGACCGAAGTACAACAAATTTGCTATAGCCGTTTTTTGTAACAGTCACTGGACCAGGAGCCTCCCAACAAGCTCGCCAAACGCCGGGGACAGTCCCCGATATGGCGGTTTTACTCCTCCGGAATCGGAAACGCACGGATGAACTCTGCAGGCGAGAAGGTCTTGATGGTCGAGCGCACAAAAGCGGCGCGGTCACGCGTGATGATAAAGTCCACGCCGGCACGCTCGGCCATCGCACGGATACAGCCGTCCTCAAAGTCCGGCTCATCGGAATAGGCGGAGGTAAAACAAGCTTCTTGGTCGAGAGGCTCTACCGAGTAGCTCTTAAGACAGTCGCGCACTACCTCGCGGGCGCGCGCCTCGCCTGCCTGTTTAGTGAGAATGTAGTACGCGTCCTTGAGAGAACAGGCCGAAACAACACCCTCGATAAGTCCCACGTCAACGAGCCCCTTGATCGTTTGCGCCGCTGCGTGCTCCGGCCGGCCCGGAAGCACGCAATCGAGCAGAAAATTGGTATCGAGAAATGCCCTCATAGGTAGCGCTCCCTCGCGACGCGCTTTTCATCTTCAACCGTCATCGTATCGAGCGGCGTTCCCTTTGGCATGTTAGCCACGATATCGAGATACTCCTGGTAGTCCTCATTCTCCGCGAGCATCTCACGGATCTCCTTCCAGGTGATCTTGGGATGCCACATCGTACCCACGTCGCGCTTGGGCTTGTCCGTGCCGCACGTCGGCTTTGCGCCCCCACGCTCCTGGGCAGCGTCATATTCCACCGTAACTGGACCTTCATAGTCGAGCGGCACGATCTTGAACAACGGCTTGCTCCGCTTGAAGACCACAACCTCCTCGCCCTCATTGGCAACCTTTTCGGCCACCTGCGTAAGGTTTTGGCGCAGTTCCGAAAACGCGACGGTAACCATAACTGCTCCTCTCAACATATATCTTCACTGCTAAGTATACACGTTAATGTTAATGTTAAAGTGTATGAAACTCATCACAATGGGGCAGCCCCGTTGTGGGACCTCACTGCGGGGCCCCTTTGCTTTGTATGAATCTTCTATCGCTCCGGAACGACACCGCTCCGCAGGGTCACCCTCAGCAACCTACATGATGCAGATCATGCTGCCCGCCACCACGCCCAAATAAAAACCTCCCGGAAAGTATCAACCTTTCCGGGAGGTTTTCTAATTTGATTATCGATGCACTAAGCCTGGGGCACCTCACCAGTAGCCAAGATCTGCTCGAGTGCATCCTCATCCAGCACGGGCACGCCCAGCTGCTCGGCTTTGGTGAGCTTGGAGCCCGCTTTGGGACCGGCGACCAGGTAGCTCGTCTTCTTTGACACGCTGCCCGAAACCTTGGCGCCGAGCACCTTGAGCGCCGCGCCTGCCTCGTCGCGCGTGCGGTTGACGAGCGTGCCGGTGAGCACGAAGGTCAGACCCGCGAGCGGCTGTGCGTCGGCGAGCTCGCCTGCCACGCCAGCGTCGGCTGCGGCTTGCGCATGAGCGGCGCCCAAGTCGACCTCGAGAGACAGGCCCGCTTGGCGCAGACGCTCCAGCACGGCAAGATTTTCGGGCACGGCCAGGAACTGCTTGACGCTCGCCGCAATCTTGGGACCGATGCCCTCGCACTCGGCGATGTCCTCTTCGCTCGCCAAGATGAGCTTGTCAATCGACAGGAATCGCTCGGCGATGACCTCGCCCACGCTCTTGCCCACGTGGCGGATGCCCAGGGCAAACAGCACGCGACCGAGCGGCTGGCTCTTGGACTTGTTGAGCTCGGCGATGATTTTCTCGGCCGTCTTGAGGCCTACCGGAATGGGGTCGCCCTTCTTGACGCCCTTTTTGCTGTTGGAGCTGGCATAGGTGCGCCCCGTGTCCAGGCCGGCGATATCGTCGACCGTGAGCTGGTAGAAGTCCGCGACGTCGTGGATCAGCCCGGCGGCGATCATCTTATCGACGATCTCGTCTCCCAGGCCGTCGACGTCCATGCAGCCGCGGCTCACCCAGTGGAGCAGGCGCTCCTTGAGCTGCGCGGGGCAGTCGATGGAGACGCAGCGGTAGGCAACCTCGCCGCCCTCGTGGACCACGGGGCTGCCGCACACGGGGCAGAACTCGGGCATGTGCCAGTCGACCGAATCGGCCGGGCGCTTGTCGAGCACCGGGCCCACGACCTCGGGGATTACGTCGCCCGCCTTGTGCACGATGATGGTGTCGCCCTCGCGCACGTTTTTGCGGCGGATCTCGTCGATGTTGTGCAGCGTGGCGCGCGCGATGGTGGAGCCGGCAACCGTCACCGGATCGAACTCGGCGACCGGCGTGAGCACACCGGTGCGGCCCACCTGGATGCGAATTTCGCGTAAGACGGTCTGCTTTTCCTCGGGCGGGAACTTAAAGGCAATGGCCCAGCGCGGCGCGCGGGCGGTAAAGCCCAGGTCAAGCTGCTGCTGGAAGCTGTCGACCTTTACAACCACGCCGTCGATGTCGTAATCCAGGTCGCCGCGATGCTCGAGGGCCTGGGCGCAGAACTCGTGGACCTCGGCCGGCGTGGCGCAGCGTGCCACGTTGGGGTTGACGCTAAAGCCAGCGCTGCGCAGCCAGTCCAGAAACTCGCGCTGGCTGTGGACGTGCAGCGGGTCGGTATCGGCGATGGCATAGATAAAGGTGGCCAGGTCGCGGCGTGCCGTGATCTTGGGGTCCTTTTGGCGCAGGCTGCCGGCGGCGGCGTTGCGCGGGTTGGCAAAGGGGTCGCGCCCCTCGGCATCGGCCTCGTCGTTCAGGCGCACAAAGCTGCCCTTAGGCATGTAGACCTCGCCGCGCACCTCGATGGTACGCTCGCGGTCGGCGCCCATGTGGGCGAGCGCCGGCTCGGACAGGTGCATGGGCACATCCTTGATGGTGCGCACGTTGAGCGACACGTCCTCGCCTGTGGTGCCATCGCCACGTGTGGCGGCGCGCACAAAGGTGCCGTTTTGATAGGTAAGCGCCACGCCCAGACCGTCGATCTTAAGCTCGCAGGTATAGGTGACGCTGCCGGCACCGAGCGCATCCTCGGTGCGTTGGAGCCACGCGTCGAGCTCGTCCAGGTCCATGGCATCGTCCATGGAATACATGCGTGCCATATGCGTGACCGGCGTAAACTGCTCGCTCACGTAGCCGCCCACGCGCTGAGTATAGCTGTCAGGCGTCACCAGGTCGGGGTAGGTCGCCTCGATTTCCTGCAGCTCAACGAGCATTTTGTCAAAGGCAGCGTCCGTGATCTCGGGCGCATCGAGCATGTAGTAGCGATAGGCGTGGTAATCGAGCTCGTGGCGCAGCTCGGCCGCACGTGCTGCCGCCTGGGCACGGGCATCGGTCGGTGCGGTGGCTTCCGCGGTCGTGGACGTTTCGGTATCGATGTCCACGCCGTCACCAAACAGGCTCGATTGCTCCATAGCGGCACTCCTTCGCTCGATTTCAAACGGATACTAGAGTACCACCGGTCGCAATGAGGCCGAATAGCGGTCTCGAACCGCACCGAATCGGCAGTCGCCAGACTGGAGTGGACAGTTAGTTCAGATACGTATAAATCCTAGAGCTGAATCAGGCACGAACACCCCTGTTTCAACTAATTTGGGCTCCTCGAGACCATGTAAACGTCCCGCTCTCCCTTCCAAACACCCATTCGAGCCCCATCCCAATCAAAAATTGCTCAAAACGCATCCCAAGCTGCCCCAGATTTATACGTATCTGAACTAACTGTCCAGACCATTACGAACCAGGCCTCTTGTCAGCCCCAAGTAATCCGTTTTCCTCCGTCCCCAACGGATCAATAAGAAAAGAGGGGCTGTCCCACACTTGGCAGGACAGCCCCTCTGGCTTCGGCATATGCGAAACGGCTCGCTAGTAGCCCTGGCCGTAGCCTTGACCCTGGCCCTGGCCCTGCTGGCCCAACAGCTCCTCCAGGTACTGACGCAGCTGCTCGTCGGTAATACCGCCGTTGCCGGTGTCGGTCGAACTGTCGTCCTGCTGCTGGTTCTGCAACTCCTCATCGGAGCCCAGCTCGACGGTGACCTTCTTCTCTTCCTTGCCGCGCATGAGCGTGATCTCGACTTTCTCGCCCACCTCGTGGCTGCGCAGTGCGATGATCAGGCCATCGGCGCTCGTGATCTCGTCGTCGCCCAGCTTGGTGATGACGTCGCCCTCCTGAATGCCGGCCTTGGCGGCAGGACCGTCCTCAACGACGCTTGCCACATACGCGCCGCTGTCTGTGCTCAGCTTGTTGGTGCGGGCGTTAAGCGCATTGACGCTCGAAAGCGTAGCTCCCATGTACGGATGCACCGGCGTCTTGCCATCGATGATCTGGTCGGCAATGTTCTTGGCGTAGTTAACCGGAATGGCAAAACCCACGCCCGAGCTGGAGCCCGAATAGCTCTCGATAAGCGAGTTAATGCCCACGAGCTCGCCGTTGTCGTTGACGAGCGCGCCGCCGGAGTTGCCCGGGTTGATGGCGGCATCGGTCTGGATCATGTTGGCATAGATGGTGTTGCCGCTGGTAGAGCTCATGGCCGTGGAGCGATACAGCGCCGACACGATACCCGTGGAGACAGACTGCTCGTTGCCGAACGGCGAGCCGATCGCCATGACCCACTCGCCCACGTTGAGCTTGGAAGAATCACCGATCTCAATCGGCGTGAGCTTGGAGGCGTCGGCGTCCTTGAGCTTGATGACGGCCAGGTCGCTTGAGGCATCGTTGCCCACGAACTCGGCCTCGTAGGTAGTGCCGTCATCCATGGTCACCACGTACTGGTCGTAACCATCGACCACGTGGTTGTTGGTGAGGATGTGGCCCTCGGTATCGAGCACCACGCCCGAACCAACGCTGCCCGAGCTATCCGACTCATCAGCAGACTGCGAAAGCGAGCCATTCTGGCTGCCGCTCGAAGTGGCGGTGATGGAAACGACGGAGGGCAAGGCCTTGGCAGAAACGGCCTCGGCCAGCGTGGTGTCCTCGGAATCGATGGTGATCTTTTGCGTCGATGAACCCGAAGCACCCGCCGTCACGGCGTTTCTGCCGCCGCCGATATCGAGTGTGCCACTCATAATGAGCGCGATGACCAGCAGGGCGCCGCACGCACAGCCAGCGAGCGCCGTAATAAAGATCGGCAGCTTTTTAGTCTTGGTCTTGACCACCGTGTGTTTGTTTACAACCTGCTGCCCGTCCAGCGGCTTGCCGGTCTGCGTGTCGTAGGCTTGCACGTAGGGAATGTTGCCGTCGGCAGGCGTCGACTCCACCTGCACGCGCGGCTGCTGCTGAGTATCGCCGGCATTGCCCGGATCCTGGGGGCGCTGGGAATCGTTCTCGCTCATGGCTGCGATCCTTTCGTCAAATAACCAAAGGCCCGCCAAACATGTGGCGGGCCATCATTGTTCACGTTGAGTTGTACCCCAATATGCGGGTGCACGTGTATGAGAACGCAATCTTTTAGGAAGGCTTAAGTTCTGTTGCAGGCCCGAAAGGAACCCGCACCTGCGTCAAAACCACCACAAAGGTGCCTGTCCCCTTTGTGGTGGAAATCTAGTCCTTAAACAGATAGCCCACGCCGCGGACGGTGGTGATATGCGCCGCGATCTGCGGGCCCACCTTGGAGCGGATACGACGGATGTGCACGTCGACGGTGCGCGTGCCGCCACAGTACTCAAAGCCCCACACGCGGTGCAGCAGCACCTCGCGGCTGTAGGCGCGGTTGGGGTGCGTCGCCAAAAAGCTCAGCAGCGAGTACTCCATCAACGTCAGGTCGATGGGCTCGTTATCGAGCGTTACCTGGTAGGTTGCCAGGTTGATCTCGAGGTTATCGATATTGAGCACATCGTCGGCGGTAACGGTCTCCTCCTCGCCCATCAAGCGCTGCGCGCGAGCCTTGAGCTCGTTGGGCGTCGCCGTGGGGCACACAAAGTCGGCATGCGCGTGATTGGGCAGGCGCAGGGTGCCGAGCGCCTCATCGTCGACGATCACCAACATGGGGACGCCGCCACGATCGTCAAGCCACTTGGCAATCTGATCGATGCGGTCGCTGCGGATGCCATCGGAATCGAGAATCAGCAGGTCAAAGTCGTGCGCCGCAGTCGGCGAATCGGGGGTTGCCAGGCTCACCTCGACACCCAGGGTGGTCGTCAAGCTGCGGGCAAACTCGTGGAAGCGCGTCGTGCGCGCCATGAACAGGGCACTCTTTTCGGACATATCGGCCTCCAAAGAAATGAGCTCAATCGTACTGGAACAAGCCAGCGCGATTAGGAGTTCGCCAGGTAGTGCTTGATCTCCCACTCGGTGATCGTAGACTCAAACTTATGCCACTCGTCGCGCTTCTTTTTAAGGAAGAAGCTGTGGATGTGCTCGCCGAGGGCATCCTTCATAAACTGCGAGTCCTCAAACACGTCGAGTGCCTCTTTAAGCGAGCGCGGCAGCGGCGTGTAGCCGGCCTCGAGCATCTGACGGTCGGTGAGCTTGAGCGTCTCGGCCGTGGCCTCGGGCGGGAGCTCCAGCTTGCGCTCGATGCCGTCGAGACCAGCCGCCAGCGTGACGGCGTTGACCAGGTACGGGTTGGCCATGGGGTCGGGACTGCGCAGCTCGATGCGCGTGGACAGCTGCTTGCCGGGTTTGTAGACCGGGATGCGAACCATGCTCGCGCGGTTGCGCAGGCCCCACGTGGCGTACTGCGGCACGGAGTCGCCGCCCGTGGTGATGCGCTTGTACGAGTTGACCGTGGGGTTGGTGATGGCGCTGATCTCGCGGGCATGCGCCAGAATGCCGGCCATGTAGTGTTTGGCGATGTCGGAAAGATGGTACTTCTCGTCGTCCTCGCCCCAAAAAACGTTGTTGCCGTCGTGGTCGAATAGCGACTGGCACAGGAACATAGCGCTGCCGTCCTCGCCCGCCAACGGCTTGGGCATAAAGGAGGCGTGGCAACCGCTCTCGTAGGCCTGCTGCTTAATGATGAGTTTGGCCGTGGTGATGGCGTCGGACATGCTCAGGGCCTCGGCGTGGCGCAGGCTCATGCCGTGCTGCGAGCGGCCGGCGGCGTGGAAGGTGTACTCCACGGGCACGGACATCTTCTCGAGCGTGAGGACCGTGTTGCGGCGCAGGTCGCGGGCGGCATCGCTCACCGAAAGATCGAAGTAGCCCACGTTGTCAAGCGGCTCGGGGGTGTGCTCGTCGGGGAAGTAGTAATACTCCAGCTCGGCGCCCACGTTGAGCAGGTAGCCAGCCTTCTCGGCCTTGCGGAACATGCGGCGCAGGGCATCGCGCGGGTCGCCGGCAAACGGCTTGCGATCGGGAGTGCACACGTCGCAGAACACGCGGGCGACGCCGTTGTGGCTCGGGCGCCACGGCAGAATCTGGAAGGTCGAAGCATCGGGGAATGCGAGCATGTCGGCTTCCTCGGGCGTGGCAAAGCCCTCGATGGCGGAACCGTCAAAGCCAATACCCTCCTCAAAAGCGACCTCGAGGTCCTCGGGGCTAATGGCAAAGTTCTTGAGGCGGCCGAGAATGTCGACAAACCACAGACGCACAAAGCGGATGTCACGCTGCTCTACGGAGCGGAGTACGTAATCGATGTTCTGCTGGTTCATGTCGCTCCCCTTTCTTTCGGGCGGGTTTCGACTGGTCTATATCGCAGATACTATCGCAGAAAAATGTTTCCGCAGGGTTAAAGCGTATCAAGCGCTCAAAAAACGTGTGCGAACAGGCCGTTGCGAACGAGCGGTTAGCGCGAGGTTGATGCGCGATGTTCGATGTGGCCGGGAATCTCGATGCGTTTGGGCGCCAGCTTTGCGGCCTCGCCCACCGTGGTGGTAACGACATCGATGCGCTCGGACAGGCGCTCGACCACGCGCTCGGCAATGGTAAGGGTGTCCTGCGCGGCCGTTGTCACACCGCCAAAGAGCACGTGGTTCCAGGGATAGTCGTCAAACGTCGCGATTTTGAGCCCCGCCGGCAGCGAGGGACCAAGCTGCGCCAGCGCCTCGGTCAGACGCAGGAAAACCAGGCCGTTGACGGCGATAAGGCCGAGCCTTTTGCCCGCGTAGTCGCGGATGGTCTTGTCCAAACGGCCAACGCCCGTGGCGCCACCGTCGGCCAGGGTGACGACCTCGCCCGCAAGGCCGCGGCGCGAAAGCTCGTCGGCAAAGGCCTCGGCGCGCTCTCGACGCATGGGGCTATCGTCGCTTGCCTCGGTGAGCAGGCACAGACGCTCGCTGCCCGCAGCTGCCAAGGCGTCTACCAAGCCGGCGACCAGCTCACGGTTGTTAGATGTCACCAGGTCAACACCGCCGTCGGCAACGTCGCGGTCGAGCAGCACGACGGGCAGACGTCCCGCTGCCGCGGCGATCGCCTCGTCATTGCCTCCGCAGGTGTTGACGACCAGGCCGTCCACGCCGGCATCGATAAGCCTGGTGAGCGACTCCGCTTCCTTAGCGGGGTCGTTGCCGCTAATGGCCGTCATGAGCGAGCAGCCGCGCGCCGCGGCGCTGGCGGAAAGGCCCTCGAGCATGGCGCTCGAGAACGGGTTGGCGATGTCAGCCAGAATCACACCGATGAGGTTCGTACGCGAGCTGCGCAGATTGCGCGCGGCGGCACGTGGGCGATAGCCGGTGCGCTCGATAACTGCCGCGATGCGAGCACGGGTCTCCTCGGTCATTTGCCCGGGGCGGTTGTTGAGATAGCGCGAGACCGTGGCCGGGCTCACGCCCGCCTCGGCGGCAATGTCCTTGATTCTCATCTGCGCCATAGCGCACCCCGTTTCCCAATGTCGGCAGTCTGAGCCATTTTAGGCATTTTTTAAAAATCTCGGTTGCAAAACGCTGTAGGTGAGTATACTACAACTCGAAACGAAACCGATTTCGTAAACCGATTTCGGCGAGCGTTGGCACGCAGGTGCAAAGACGCACCCTACCGTCTTGGCACCTGCGTGCCAACGCCATATCAAAGGTGTACGCACGAGTAAAAGGAGCTGCGCGACCATGGGTAAAACGGTTCTTACCTTCGGCGAGATCATGATGAGACTCTCACCCAAAGACCACCTGCGTATTGAGCAGGCAACCGAGTTTGACGTCCGCTACGGCGGCGCCGAGGCCAACACTGCGCTTTCCCTGGCCTACCAGGGCGACAAGGCCGCTTACGTCTCCGTTGTCCCGGCCAACCGTCTGGGCGAGTGCGCCCTGCGTTCGCTGAAGGCCTACGGCGTCGACACCACGCGCGTCGTGCGCCAGGGCGACCGTCTTGGCTCCTATGTGTTTGAGGTCGGCGCCTCGCAGCGCGGTAACGGTTGCGTCTACGACCGCAAGTACTCTGCCATCAACATGGCCAAGCGCGACGTCTTTAACTGGGACGAGATCCTCAAGGGCATCGATGTCTTCTATTTCTCCGGCGTGACCCCCGCCGTCTCCGATGAGATGGCTGCCGCCTGCAAGGATGCCCTCACCGCCTGCCGCGCCAAGGGCATCACGACCGTGTGCGACGTGAACTATCGCGGCAAGATGTGGTCGCCCGAGAAGTCGCAGGCCACCATGAGGGAACTCCTGCCGCTCGTCGACATCTGCATCGCCAACGACGAGGACGCACCCGCCGGCCTCGGCATGACCTGCGTCTCCGGCTCCCTTGCCCACGGCATCGAGGAGCGCGACACCTACGTCGAGATGGCCCGTCAGATTTGCGCCGAGTACGGCTGCAAGAAGGTCGCTTCGGTCGTCCGCAACATCTCCTGCGTCGAGCGCTCCATCTGGATGGGCATGCTCTATGACGCCGAGAGCGGCGAGCACTGGTTCTCCCCTGCTCACGATGTGCACGTGCTTGAGGGTGTTGCCGCCGGCGACGCTTTCAACGCCGGCCTGGTCCACGCCCTCATCAACGACTTCGATCCGCAGGCTGCCGTCAACTACGCGATTGCGGCTTCGATCCTCAAGCTCACCATCAAGGGCGACTCCAACTTGGTGACCGCAGACGAGATCGCAGCCGTAGCATCAGCCGCCGACGGTGGCACCCGCGTCGCGCGCTAGTCCGTCTCCATTCCGCGGGCCGCAGCTTTCCAATCCCATACCCCTGCGGCCCGCTCCCTGATTCCTCCGGCCGGGCAAAACCACCAGTCCCATTCCGGTTTTGCCTGGCATTCCCTACATGACTGGTCGAGCAGCCGGTTTTGGAATTGCTTGAACCCCAAGCGGTGCCTCCGATAACCAATCCAAAATCGGCTCCTGACCAGCACATTTGGTAATCACGCGCCCATGCGCGCCACACATCGAAAGGAACATCATGTTCGATCAGTTCTACACCACGCTTGAGTCCCTGGGCATCGTGCCGGTCGTTGTGCTCGACAAGGTCGAGGACGCCGCCCCGCTCGCCCACGCTCTTATGGCAGCTGGCATGAAGTCCGCCGAGGTCACCTTCCGCACCGCCTGCGCCGCCGAGTGCATCGCCGCTATGGCCGAGGCCGAGCCCGAGATGTGCGTTGGCGCCGGCACTGTCCTGACCGTCGAGCAGGTTGAGCAGGCCCGCGCCGCCGGTGCCAAGTTCATCGTCTCCCCGGGTTACAACGAGGACGTCGTGAAGCATTGCATCGACATCGAGCTGCCCGTCCTTCCCGGCACCGTGACCCCCTCCGAGGTCACCGCAGCCGAGAACCTGGGCCTCAAGGTCACCAAGTTCTTCCCCGCGTCCCAGTATGGCGGCCTGAACACCATCAAGGCCCTCGCCGCTCCGTTTGTCGGTCACCGCTTTATGCCTACCGGCGGCGTGAGCACCGCCAACGTCGAGGAGTACCTGAGCTCCTCCGCCATCATCGCCTGCGGTGGCACCTGGATGGTCAAGCCGGCCCTGTTTGCCGACGGCGACTTCTCCAAGGTCGAGCAGATCGCCCGCGAGGCCATGGACGTCGTCAAGAAGGTCCGCGGCTAGGTTTAGCTCTCTATCGTGAAGGGGGCGTGCCCTAGACCTCGCCCCCTTTCTTTTAAAGCGGCTCGGAAGCGCGCCGTTTCCGTCACGAACAAGAACCAAAACCGTCTTGTATGCTGATAGAACGTGACGGAAGCGACACGCCCCCGAGCCGCTTTGTATAATCGGCTGGCAGTCGCGCTCAACTAAGCCACTTCGACAAAAGCCGAGCCACCAAAACAGCTGCGGTGCCGTCTGGAGGATTGGACCCTTGCTTCCGGTCTTTTCCTCCAAGCGGCGCCGCAGCTTTTTCGTGCCCCGGTCACACCCCAACGCAGTTGCGGTGAAATAGGGACTGTTTGCGCCACCTAGGTCACAAAACAGTCCCTATTTCACCGCAACTTATATGGGGATTGATTAGATGAACGAGTCTTTGGACAGCTCAAAATAGTCGGGATGCAAGGCGATAACCGGACCTTGCTCTTCGGGCATCAGGTGCAGGTGTGTCTCTGCCAGATAGCTCGCCGCGTCGGTATCGCCCCTCTTAATGGCCTCGAGAATCCGGCGATGCTGCCGACGAATCGGCTCCCAATCCAGGTCCTGCGACACCATACGCAACCAGTTATATCGCTCAAAATGCGTGTTGATGCTCTTCATCCAATCCCACAACATGTGACGACCGGCAATCTCAAAACATGTCTCATGGAACAGGTTATCCAGGTCAAAGAAACGGCGCGTTTCGCCATGGTCGAGCGACTCGGACTCGGTAAGAATCTGCTCAAGCCGCTGCTTTTGCTCGGGCGAGGCGGCCGAACAGCATTTAATAAGCACGCTTCTCTCGAGCTTCTCGCGCAAAAAGCAGGCGTTTTCGGCGCGTTCCATGCTGATCTTAGAGACGTAGGTGCCGCTTTTGGGACGCGTTTCCACCAGCTCCTGCTCACGCAGGCGCACAAAGGATTCGCGAATGGGCGTGCGCCCGATTCCCGTCTCCTTTTCCAGACCAATCGCCGAAAGGCGCGTGCCGGGCCTGAGCTCGGCGTAGATGATCTTGGACCGCAATGCGTTGTACGCCTGGTCTTGCAGGCTCTGATAATGCTGGTGCTGTTCCATAAAGCCCTCGGATAAGTCCTCGGTTAGTCGAATACCACCATGCAATACTATCGCATCCCCCGCCCCCTCATAAGTTGCGGTGGAATAGTTCCTGTTCAAGGCCTTCAGCAGCAAAAACAGGAACTATTCCACCGCAACTACAGCCAACGAGTTGTTGCAATTAGGTGAACGTTCACCTTTTTATTGTTTTTTTCTTCGCAAATAAAATCCCGTCGTATACTTAGGCTCAAACGAAACCGTTTTCGTTGAGCGTGGGCAATATGATGCTAAGACGCACCCTACCATCTTGGCATCTTATCGCCCACGCAATACCATTTGCTTTCTTCCCGTCTCGTTGGACCTTTAGTCCCATTCCGGCACAGCGAGACACTTCCTAGACGACTGACCGTGGGGCCGGCTTTTCTGCTTTTGCAGCAGTGCCTCCGATAACCCTCTTTTGCCGGCCCGGGTCAGCTTTTTCACACAACCGAAAGGACGGGTAGCAACATGCGACCGCTCATCATCATGCATGGCGAGAACATCGACTGGCGCCATACCGTCATCAGAACGCTGATGTATCTGGTGGGCGTTGCAGTACTGGCACTCGGTATGAGTCTCCAGACGGCATCCGGCCTGGGCGTCGCCGCGCTCACGTGCTTTGCCACAACCCTATCCATGCTCACTGGTAAGACGCTCGGCTTTTGGATCACCGCAACCTACGTCGCCTACATCGTGGCGCAATTAGCCATCTTGCGAAGCGAGTTCCAGCCGCGCATCCTGCTCGAGTTGTTCTTCTCAACGCTGATTGGCGGCTTGACCGACCTCTTCATGGCGGTCAACCCACTGCATCCCACGGCACTCCCCACACAGATTGCGACCATGCTGCTCTCCCTCGCTGTCACCGCATTTGGCGTAAGTCTCGTCGTCAACATGGGCGTTGTCCCCAACGCGCCCGACGGCTTGGTGCAAGTCATTGCCGAAAAGCTTAAACGCCGCTTTGGTGACGTAAAAGTCGTGTTTGACTGCTCACATGTCGCCGCCTCGCTCGCGTTGTCGCTGATCTTTATGTACAACCTGGGCGGCTTTGGCGTCACGACCGCCATCTCGGCACTGTTCCTGGGCCATGTCATCAACGTCGCCAACAAGCTGTTCGCCCAGCGCTTTATCCGCGCGGCATTCGGAAAATAGCACCACCGTAAGAACCCGCGAACAGCGCTATACGTTGCTATATCTCACTATACTTTGCTATATCTTGCTATACTTTGCTATATCTTGCTATACTTTGCTATATCTTGCTATATCTTGAGCAAAGGTGGCTCACATGCAAACAAACCCTTTTAAGCCCACAGCAGGTAAAACACCCCCCACGATTATCGGCCGCGAAGATGTACTCGAAGAATTCAATGAAGGCCTCGTCAACGGGCCTGGTGCCCCGGGGCGCCTAATGCGCATAGCCGGCGTCCGTGGAACGGGCAAGACGGTCCTCCTTGACGAGTGCTCACGTTTGGCGCAAAGCCGTGGCTGGACGGTCATAAAAGAGGTCGCAACCGAGGGACTTTGCCAACGCATTCTCGAACAGCTGCAGCCCAAATTCCAGGCCAAACACGCCAGATTTGAGCCCACCGTAGCTGGCATATCCATCGGCAGCATAGACATTGAGCGAATCGGTCCATCGCTACGCGACGCCATGAGACAGACAATATCTAAGAATGAAAATGGCCTGCTCATCACTCTCGACGAGGTTCAAGACGCAGAGCTCGATGAGGTCCGAACGCTCTCCATTGCGATTCAGCAGGTTATCGGCGAAGACCTTGATATAGCCTTTGTTTTTGCGGGGCTGCCTTCGATGATTGAAAGCATCATCAACGGAAAGACACTTACGTTTTTGCGCCGTGCCCTCCCCTTTGACCTGAAGGCTGTGGCAGTAACCGAAGTGTCGTACTCCCTCGAGGAAACCATTGAAGCGTCTGGCATGGAGTTGCAGCCAGGTATTGCCGGCCAACTTGCCGAGGCAACGCAAGGTTATCCTTTCATGATCCAACTCGTTGGATACTACGCATGGCAGTTGGCAAGACGCGCACATACACCGATTATTGGAGAAGAAGAAGCCGAGCGCGGCATTGCAACGGCACGCGAACGCTTCTGTGCCATGGTGATTGAGCCCGCGCTACAGCGCATTCCGCCCACGTGCATCGCTTATCTGCTGAGCATGGCATCTTTGGGGCAGACGAGCTCGACCAGCATGGTTGCCGATGCCCTAAACAAAACGCCTCAACAGGTGAGTTCCGTCCGCAGCCGCCTGTTAAGAGAATCGATTATCGAGGCTCCCTCGTACGGCAAGGTCTCATTTGCCATCCCCTACATGCGCGACTACCTCTACGAGCACAAAGCCGAACTGGAAGTTGAACTGTAGAAACGGCAACTGCCCTGCAAGACGAAAACCGTTTTCGTACGGATTAAAGCAGACGTAAACGATTTTCGTCTTGATTTGCGTACGGAATTAAGACGTAAATTGCGCTTTCGTACGCTTATTACCAGACGCAAATTGTTTTCGTCCGGCCATGCGTCCCCAATCTAGACGAAAAGAGCCCCGAGCTCGTATTGAACTGCATCCCAATTCTTGGACGGGCGCCGATGCCCTGATCTCTGCCATGTCGAGGTGCGAGATCAAATCCTTGGCGCGCTCGCCGGAGTGGTATGCCTTGTTCGGCGCCACCTTCCTGTAGAGCTTCTTGAACTTCGTCTTCCCCTTGTTGCCCGGCGGCATCTCCGTCTCAGGTGGCAGCCCTAGGAAGGACAGGACGCCGGGCAGGTCGCACAGCATCACGTCCTCGATGTCGGCCTTGGCCGCCAGGTCGACGACTCTCTGCGCTGTCGGCGAGATGTTCGGGGTGCTGCTACCGCCCGCTGGTTCGGAAGCTGGCGGGCAGTAGCGGCAGTAGCGGTGTGGCTCGATAGGCCCGAATATCCGTAAGGAAGGTGCTCGCTCTCATATGTGCTGATATGCCTCGCCTCGCGAACCTTGGGATGCTTCCTGAGGTAATCCCTCAATTCGAGCCACTCTTTATGCTCATAACGCTTCGAAATCGTTTCCCCGTCGACAGTTTCCTTCACATAATGGTATGTTCGAACGCCTTCGAACTTGCCGAACCCGTTCTCGACGCTGAAGTTTCTGAACCAGCGCGAAAACCCATTCAGGTCCATGAAGTTGACTTGGGGATGCCTGTCTTTCGTTCGTTCGAATGAGTGGACGAGCGGAGTGCCTTTGACTTGTTCCAGGCCGAAGGCTTCCATTTCGCGGGCCTGCTCCTTTTTCCAGAATTCGAGATACGACGTCAGCGTCTCGCTTATCGAGATCCTCCGCACGCTTTTCTTGCTTTTGGGCGAGCGAACGCTTCGATCGGCCGCGAACTGCTGCTCAATGAGGATGCTTCTGTTCTCGACGGAGACATCGGACCACGTCATCCCGAGGGCTTCTGCCCTTCTCATGTCGGTGTCGAGCATGAGCATCACGCATGTGATGTGCGCGTCCGGTTCTCGATTGAGTAGGATGTCGAGTAGGCGAGCGGCGTGATGGTTCCTTCGCGGTTGTCGTGGAACTTTTTTACGTACGAGCCGACGGTGTCCCTCGATTTTTGGACGTAGGTGCCGCTGTTGAGTTCTGCCTTGTAGGCTTCGAGTGCGGCGTCGACCTCTCGGCTTTTGGTGGTATGTATGGTCTGCCACGGCGAATAGCGGTATTTGCCCGTGACCGGATCCTTGCCGAGGCTGTGACGGTAGCGCCACGTGTATTTGTCGCGGCGTTGCTTCGTTCCTTTGCCTATGACGAGAGGTCGGTCGTTCATCGTGTTCCTTGCCTGAAGTGCCTGAGAATCGCGCTCGGTTGCACGGAATGGCGCAAAGGGCTGGGGCGGGTGGGCATTACCCTTGGTGGTGGGCCCTGCGTGGGGTCACACCCCAAGGGTAATGCTCCGCCTGACCGCTTTCAAGCTCGTTGTGGGTCGAATTTGGGTCGAATTATTCCGCGTACTTTTCTTTCGTAAATCTATGAAAACATCAAATGACCTGGAGTTATATTGACTTCAATTTGCGTCGAAATGTCTGAATGAAACAACGTCGTAGCGACCTCATAACCCGAAGGTCGGTGGTTCAAATCCGCCCCCCGCGACCATGAAACTTCAGGTCGGAAGCATAAAAGCTCCCGACCTTTTTCTTTGTCTAGGGGTTTCGGCATCTCTCGTTCTTTGGGTACCTCGAGGCAGGCAATCAGATAGATGCTTACGAGTATCATAGGGTCTTTTTACGTCGCGGTCGTGTCTCGTACTGGTGCGCCGCTCTTTGTGGGACGTGTCACTTTGCCATAGGTTGTCCGGCGGCGGGGCGCAGGTCGTTCCCCGTGGCGTCGCTCCTTTCGACGCTACGCTGCCTGGCTACTCGTTCCACTGGTGCTTTTTCATGTCGACGCAGCCGTTGTCTCGGAAGGCGACTCCTTCCTCCGTCAGTAGTGCTCGCTGGTCGGGGAAGTTTGGCGCGAGGCGTCCCGCGTGGTTGACGACGCGGTGGCAGGGATAATCGCCGTAGCGATCCGCCTCGCTCAGCACCGCTCCGACCAGGCGAGAGTTTTTCTCCCTGCCGATGAGGCGCGCTATCTGACCGTACGAGGCGACGCATCCCGCCGGAATCTCTGCCACGACGGAGAGAATCTCATAAACCAAATCTTCGTCCAGGACTTTTCCCATCGTATCGCTCCCGTGTTCGCTTTTGCCTTCGGGGGCGCGGCGCCGATCACCCGTGCTGCGATTTTCGCAGCTCCCCTTACCGAAGCATCGAGGGAAAGCGCGTGCGTGTCAAGGTTGTCTGGTCCAGTTGCTGGCTCGATGCCTCGAGATGTTCGCCTCAAGTGCGACCTGCCCCTATTGGAAAAGGATGCCGAAGATGTATTTGGTGATGGCGGAGCGGCGGATGACCCCCACGAGTTTGCCCTCGTCATCAACCACAGGAAGCTTCTTGAACTTCTTCTTCGCCAGCAGCGCGGCGACGCGGGCGATGCTCTGCTCGGGACGGGCACACACTACCTGGCGCGTCGCGAAATCCATGACGCAGCGATCCTTCAGGTCCTCGATGCGCTGCTCAAGGCTCTGATCGTCGAAGTACAGCATGGACGCGTCGCCGCCCGTGAAGATGGTGTGAGCGCGATGCTGCGCGATGGCTCCCATGACATCGCCGTCGGAGATGAACCCGACCACCTGGTTGCGCTCATCGATTACGGGCATGCTGCTCACCTCGTTTTCGGCGAGCATGCGCACCACGTCGGAAATCGTGCAATCCTGCGTGCAGGTGAACGGCTCTTCAATCATGATGCTCGAAACGGGCGTCCCCTCGAGCTCGAGCGGGATGCGCTCGGACAGAATCTCGGACATCGCTTATGCCTCCTTCGTTTTCGGTGCGGTTTTCTTGGTGCGCACGCTGAATATGGCGCAGATAAGGGAAACGAGGCCGATTGCCGCGCACACCTTGTAAGCGACGCCCGCGCCCACGGCGGTGGCTACTCGGATGCTCGCATCGACGCCGGCCGACGCGGTGACGCTTGTCATGACCGTGATGATGAGCGCCGTGCACAAACCGCCGGCGACCTGGCGGCCGGTGTTCGCGATGGCGTTGCCGTGGGCGATCATGTCATTTTTCAAGGCATTGACACCCCATGTGTTCACCGGCATGTTCGCGAGCGACTGGCCGGCGGACTGCAGCATGCAGAACAGCGCAACCACCAAGATGGGCGTGTTTACCGTCGAAAGCGAGAGCAGGAACAGGGCGCCGGTCATGAGGGCCAGGCCGACGATCGAGATGGCACGCGGACCGAACTTGTCGAACACCACGCCGGAGATAGGGCTGATGATGATGCCCACCGCCGCGGCGGGAAGCATGGCCATGCCGGTTTCGAAGGCCGAAGCGCCAAGCGAGGTTTGCAGCAGCAACGGCAACAGCGTGTTGGTGACCAGGCATGCGGCGTTGATGAGCGTGACGATGATGGCGGCCACGCGGAACTCGCGCGTCTTGAGCGTGCCCAGTTGAAGCAGCGGGTCCTCGATTTTGCCCTGGCGTACGACGAACAGCACCAAGCACACGACACCCGCGACGATCGAGCCGAGCACCACGGGGTTGCCCCAACCCATCGACGAGGCGCTCGAGAACCCGTAGAGAAGTCCGCCGAAGGCGATGGTGGAGAGGACGACCGAGGGCAGGTCGAGCTTGGGGTTCTTCAGCTCGCCCACGTTTTTCAGCATGAACACGCCCAGCACCAGCACGAGAATTGCGAGGGGGACGATGGCGCCGATCATGGTGCGCCAGCCGTACGTGTCGATCACCGCACCGCCTACGACGGGGCCGACCGCGGGACCCGCCGACATGACGATGCCCGCCATGCCCATAGCCGTTCCTCGTTTCTCGACGGGGAACACCAGCATGGGAACCACCGAGACAAGCGGCATGAGCACGCCTGAGCCCGCCGCTTGCAACACGCGACCGATGATGAGGAACAGGAAATCAGGGGCTGCGGCGCACAGCAGCGTGCCCAGCGCGAACACCAGCGTCGCCCCGAAGAATAGCGCGCGGGTGCTGAACTTGTCGATAAGGAACGCCGAAACGGGGACCATGATGCCGCTCACCAGCGGGTATATGGACATGATCCACTGGGCAGTCGAGGCATCGATGGCGAAATCGGACATGATGACCGGCAGCGCAGGCGACATCACCGTTTGGTTCAGTAGCGCCAAGAAGGCACCCAGGACGACGACCGCGACGATGCGGATCTGGGTACCGGTAATGCGCCCATTGGCGGGCGCGACCGTACAATTATCAGACATAAGCTTCCTTCGTATCTATTCGATTCTTCGCCGAAGGCGCGCCGGCCCACGGGCGAAATAACATGCACGTGCTATGCGTGCATCAGATACGACAGGAAGAAAGCGGCTGCTCAGAGCGCACTTGGGGAACAACAGGAGAGGCCCCGTATACCAGGGGCCTCCGAATTGCGATGTATGCTTTGGTCAAATCCTTCATAGCGGGGAGGTATTCTAGCAGCCGTCTTCGCCCCTTTCAAGGGATGTAACCCAGACGTTGATTTTCTTCACCGAGGCGCCATCGTTGACGGGTGGCGTGCTTCTCTATCGCCACACCGCGGGGCGAGGGAACGCCGCGGCGAGCTTGTACATCGGCTATGTGTGCAGCTGCGAGCGTGTCGCCGGCGCGCGCTGGGCGCCAGTCCGATCCGGCCGACTCTTGCCGACGGTCGGTCGCCGTCCTCCTCCATCTCCGCCTGCTCTGTTTTTGCTCGGCTCCCTTGTCGTATCATCGACGGACGAGAATTGAGCGAAGGCGGTACGTATGAACATCCAGATATTCGGCACGAAGAAAAGCTTCGATACTAAGAAGGCGCAGCGCTATTTCAAGGAACGTCGTGTGAAGTTCCAGTTCATCGACTTGAAGGAAAAGGGGATGAGCAAAGGCGAGCTCGAAAGCGTGGCGCGCGCCGTCGGCGGGATCGACGCTGTGATCGATCCAAAGGCGAAAGATGCCGACACGGTTGCGCTCGTACAGTATCTTGCTGCCGACCAGAAGTTCGAAAAGGTGCTCGATAACCAGCAGATTCTTCGTGAGCCCATCGTTCGCAACGGCCGCCAGGCAACCGTTGGCTACGAGCCTGACGTGTGGAAGGGCTGGGAATAAAGCGGCTGGGAATAAAGTGAAGCGCCCACGCCCGTGGTTTTATCCACGGACGCGGGCGCTTGCGTAAGACGTCTCTTGTCGTTTGAGTGGAGCGCCCCGGCGGCGCTGAACAACGCGCCCCGGTGACGTGGCTCGGGGCTCTTTGTGCCGCACATCTATGAGAGGAGATATTTGATGCGCATGGGCGCTACTCCATGTAGCCACCCTGAATGGCGGAAACTGCATGCTCGGTAAAGAACTTGAGCGTGCCGGAGGTATAGCGATTAGCCTTGGGCTTCCAAGCGGCTCGGCGCTCGGCCAGGACGGCATCGATCTCGGCCGGCTCCATCTCCTTGCCGGCGATGCCCACAATAGACAGCGAGCGCTCGGGGATGTTGATCTGGATAAGGTCGCCCTCCTCGATCAGGGCAATCGGGCCGCCCACGGCAGCCTCGGGCGAAACGTGACCGATAGCCGGGCCCTTGGAGGCGCCGGAGAAGCGGCCATCGGTGATAAGGGCAATGCTCGCACCCAGCTCGGGATCGCTGGCGATAGCCTCGGTGGTGTAGAACATCTCGGGCATACCGGAACCCTTGGGGCCCTCATAGCGAATGATAACGGCATCGCCGGGCTTGACCTCGTGCGTCAGGACGGCGTGGATGGCGTCCTCCTCGCAATCGAACGGACGGGCCTTAAGCGTGGCCTGGAACATCTCGCGCGGAACAACCGTGTGCTTGACGACGGCGCCCTCGGGGGCAAGGTTGCCGTGGAGGATGGCGATGGAGCCGTCGGTACCAAAAGCCTGGTCAAACGGGCGAATGATGTCCTCGCGCTTGAGGTTCCATTTCTCCAAGTAGCGGCCGCACTTCTCGTAGTAGCCGTTGTTCTTAAGGTCCTCGAGGTTTTCGCCGAGAGTCTTGCCGGTGACGGTCATGACGTCGAGGTGGAGCATCGACTTGATCTCCTCCATGATGCGCGGCACGCCACCCGCATAGTAGAAGAACTGCGCCGGCCACTCACCTGCGGGACGAACGTTGAGCAGGTAGTGGGCACCACGGTGCAGACGGTCGAAGTCGTCGGCGGACATCTCGATGCCAAACTCGCGGGCGATCGCAGGGATATGCAGCAGCGAGTTGGTGGAGCCGGAAATGGCGCCGTGGACCATGATGAGGTTCTCGAAGGACTCTTTGGTCACGATGTCACGCGGACACAGGTTGTGCTCGGAGAGCCACACGGACTGACGGCCGGCCTCGCGCGCAAACTCACGCAGATCGGAGCTGGTTGCGGGCAGCAGAGCCGTGCCGGGGAGCATAAGGCCCAGGGCCTCGGCGGTAACCTGCATGGTCGAGGCGGTACCCATAAAGGAGCAGGCGCCGCAGCTGGGGCATGCGTTGTGCTTGGCAAACTCAAGCTCCTCGCGGGAAATCTCGCCGCGCTCGTAGCGGGCAGAAATCGCGCCGAGCTGCTCCAGGGTCAACAGGTCGGGGCCTGCATCCATGACACCGCCGGTAACGACGATGGAGGGGATGTTGATGCGGCCCATGGCCATAAGGTTCGCAGGCAGGCCCTTATCGCAGCTGGCAACAAAGACGCCGGCGTCGAACGGGGTGGCCTTGGCATGAATCTCGATCATGTTGGCGATCATGTCGCGACTGGGCAGCGAGTAGTTGATGCCGTCGTGGCCCTGGGCCTCGCCGTCGCAGATATCGGTGCAGAAGTAACGGGCACCATGACCGCCAGCCTCGGCAATGCCGGCACGGACCTCCTCGACCAACTCAAACAGGCCGGCAGAACCCGGGTGCGAGTCGCCGAACGTCGACTCGATAATGACCTGCGGCTTGTCCAGATCCTCGATGGACCAGCCAGAGCCCAGACGCAGCGGGTCCATCTCGGGGCTGATGGTGCGAAACTTGCCGGAACGCGGCTGCAGCTTGGCAACCAGGTCGGCTGCCTCCTGCTGAATCTGTGCCTTGGCCTTCTCGTCCATGATGCTCTCCTCTTTTGATTTGAACGGTTGCACCAATCGTTGGTTGATGAATCAGGTGTAAATGGGTACCGAGCGATGCACTCGGTGAAAGATGCTTAGCTACGCGAACTAGGCGAAGAACGAAATCACCAGGGCGCAGGCAAGACCCGAAAGGCCGATGAGCGTCTCCATAACGGTCCAGGACTTGAGGGTGGTCTTCTCATCAATCTCGAGGAACGAAGAGCACATCCAGAAGCCGGCATCGTTGACGTGCGAGAGGGCCGTGGCACCGCCGCAGATAGCACGCATGGCGGCCGAGCACGCAACCAACGACCAGGTCGTCTGTATCAAAGAGCTCTGCGACGAATCCGAGCGCCTGGCCGAGGCCGGTGAGGATTACTCCACCGCCGACACCGCGTTCCACAATGCCATTGCCGAGAGCTCCGGAAACCTCGTCGTTCCCCGCCTGATGGGCGTGTTCAAGGCATCCGTCCCCCTCTTTATCGACGTGACCGGCAAAAATGCTCGTCGAGGAAACTATCCGCACGCACCGCGATGTGGCCGACGCCATCGCCTCACGCAATCCCACCGCCGTGCACGACGCGATGTATTTGCATCTGGTGTACAACCGCAACATGATTGCGGAGGGAGCAGAAGCAAAAGGCATTTAGGGCCCGACAATAATCTTTCTTTGGCAAAACGCAGGCAGCGGCTGCCCAACACACAGGGCAGCCGCCGCTTTTTGCAATCGATTGGTGCAAAGGGGTTGACTAGAGCTCGCAGGCAACCTTGTAGCCATCGCCGATGGCGTCGCGGATGTTGCCGCACTTGTTGGCATCGCCCAACACGTGGGTGGTAACGCCGGCTGCAGCCAGGTCGTCGGCCAGCTTGGTATTGGGACGATAGCCCATGGCAAGCACCAGCGTATCGGCACCGGCGATGGTGTGGACCTCGCCGTCCTTCTCGTAGCTGATAGTGTCCTCGGTGATCTCGATCACCTTGGCCTCGGTCAGCACGTGAACGCCCTTGGAGAGCATGCGCGTGATGAGCACCGCGCGACCGGCACCGCCCTCGTTGGCGGCGAGCGTCTTGGTCATCTCGATGACGGTGACATCGCGATTGGCCGGCGAGAGGTCATTGACCAACGGGGCCAGGTAATCGGCCGTCTCGCAGCCGACGGTGCCGCCGCCGACGATGACGATCTTCTTGCCCGGGAAAGCCTTGCCGCCCAGCAGGTCGTCGGCCGTCATAACCTGCTTAAAGCCCTGCATGAAGGCCGGAGCGATGGGCTCGGCGCCATAAGCCAGGACAACCTCGTAGCCGGCGTAGTCACGCTGAATGTCCTCGGCAGTAAGCTCGGTGCCAAATACGCACTTCACGCCCGCCTCAGCAAGACGGCGATACTGATATTTGATCACGCGGGTGAGTTCCTGCTTTGCCGGCGGAACGGCCGCGATGCGCATCTCGCCACCCGGCTCATCCTGCTTGTCAACGAGCACCACGTTGTGTCCGCGCTTGGCGGCAATGTAGGCAGCCTCCATACCCGCAGGACCAGCGCCCACAACGAGCACGTTCTTAGCCTCGGCGGCAGGCTCGTAGCCAGCCTCGTCGCGCTCCACGTCCGGGTTGACGGTGCAGGAGATGCGCTTGCCGAACATGATGCCGTTCAGGCAGCGCAGGCAGCCGATGCAGGGGCGGATGTCGTCGGCGTTGCCGGCAGCGGCCTTGTTGCAGAACTCGGCATCGCACAGATTGGCGCGGCCCATCATGCAGATGTCGGCGGCACCGTCCTCGATCAGTTCCTCGGCGATCCAGGCCTCGTTGATGCGGCCGACGGTGGCGACGGGAATGTTGACGTGCTTTTTAATCTCGCGCGAGCAGGCGGCGTGCGAGGCCTGCTGGGTACCGGCAGCGGGAATCGCGGAGCCGCGCTTGATGGTGGTACCGCCCGACACATGAATCATGTCGACACCGGCCTTCTCCAGGCGACGCGAGACGTAGATCATGTCGTTGAGGGTCAGGCCGCCATCGGTGTACTCATCGCCCGAGATGCGGACGTCGATGATGAAGTCCTTGCCACAGCGCTCGCGAATCTCGGCGATGACCTCGAGCAGGAAGCGCATGCGGGCGTCGAGCGAGCCGCCGTACTCGTCGGTACGCTTGTTGTAGAGCGGAGTCAAAAAGCCGCCGAGCATGCCGTGGGCGTGTGCCGCATGGACTTCAACGCCATCGACGCCAGCCTTCTGCATACGCACGGCAGCGTCGCCAAACTGATGCGTGAGCTCGTGAATCTCGTCGACCGTGATGGGACGCGGTGCCTCGCGGGCGTAAGACGGGCCCACAAAGGACGGAGCGATCAGGCGCGGCGTGCCCGGAATGTTAAAGGCCATGTAGGCGGGATGGAAGAGCTGCGGCATGATCTTGCAGCCATACTCGTGGACGGCCGCGGCGAGCTTTTCCCAGCCGGGGATAAACGTGTCGTCGTAGCAGCACATGTCACCCGGCAGATAGGTATAGGTGGGCTCGACCGTCACGACCTCGGTAATGATCAGGCCCACGCCGCCCTTGGCGCGGGCACGGTAATGATCGACCAAGTCGTCGGTCACATAGCCATGATCGGCCAGGTTGGTGGACACCGGCGGCATAAAGACGCGGTTCTTGACCTCGGTCGTACCGACCTTGATCGGGCTAAAGAGCATCGGGTAGGCAGAGGACTCCATACAGGGTTCCTTTCGTTTGAGCCGCTCGGCGGCACTTGCAGACGTACTTATCGTATCAGCAACTGCCGCATCCGCAGTCAAACATACCCAAACGCCGGTCGGCTAATGAATACCGCGGCCCAAGTCTTCGGCAATTTTGTCTACGCCCTTAAGCGCGGCACAAGTCTTTTTGTTGGAGCAATGCCCCGTGCAAACGCCACCCTGGGCGCAGTCGGCGCAGGTGCCCTTGCGGTAGATGCGCACGCACACGGCGACAAACGCAATACCGATTACAGCCAGTACAACAATATCGATAGGTGCCATAGCAAGCCTCCTCTAGTTAACCACCACTTACTTTACCCCATCCTCCACCTACCAATAAGGGACAGATTTATATTGGTCGGTTTTATCTGCGGAAACGTCACATCTCCCCCACCAAAAAGCCCGAGTGTCGCTGGGACACCCGGGCTCGTGGAAAGGGGTCAATCCTTAGTCGGACTTAAGCGGAAACTGCGGCGGAAGCAGTGTTGGTCTCGTCCTCGTCGGTCCATGCATGCTTGGGCATGGGACGGAAGATCTGGAAGAGCATCGCAACCAGCAGCACGATGGCCACAATCGTCCAGATACCAAACTGTCCAAGAACAAGCAAGTTGTAGAACTGGTTGATGAACAGGCCGATCACCCAAGCGAAGGCGCACTCGTAACCGATGGCGATCGCAGTCCACTTGCCGGAATCCATCTGGTTGCGGATGGTGCCAATGGCGGCAAAGCACGGAGCGCACAGCAGGTTGAAGGCGCCGAAGGCAACGCAAGCGCCCATGGTGGGGAACATGCCGGCAAACGCGGTCCACAGGCTCGGGTCGGTCTCGCCCGCGTCGGCGACGGACAGCAGCGAGCCGGCGGTGGCGACGACGTTCTCCTTGGCGACGAGGCCAGAGACAGTCAGCGCGGTGGCCTGCCAGGTGCTAAAGCCGAGCGGGGCGAAGATCCAAGCGACCAGGTTGCCCAGCATGGCAAGCACGGAGTAGTCCATAAACTCCTCGGGGATGCCGTCCATCGCAGGCAGGAAGCCAAAGGAACCGTTATAGCTACCAAAGTTGGAGAGGAACCAAACGACGACGGTGGACGCAAAGATGACCGTGCCGGCCTTCTTGATAAAGGCCCAGCAGCGCTCCCACACGTGCAGCGCCCAGGAACGGATCGCCGGGAAGTGGTAGGCAGGAAGCTCCATGACAAACGGGGTCGGACGGCCGGCGAAGAGCTTGGTCTTCTTGAGCATGAGGCCCGAGGCGATGACGGCAAAGACGCCCAGGAAGTAGAAAAGCGGGCTGATCCATGCGGCCGTGGTGGAAGAATCGCCAATGATGGAGCCCATGAGCAGGGCGATGATCGGCAGCTTGGCGCCGCAGGGGATGAACGTGGTGGTCATGACCGTCATGCGGCGGTCCTTCTCGTTCTCGATGGTCTTGGTGGCCATGACGCCGGGGACGCCGCAGCCCGAGGACACGAGCATGGGGATGAACGACTTACCGGACAGGCCAAAGCGGCGGAACACGCGGTCCATGATAAAGGCGACGCGGGCCATGTAGCCGCAGTCCTCCAGGAAGGACAGCATCACGAACAGCAGGAACATCTGCGGCACAAAGCCGAAGATGGCGCCCAGGCCGCCAACGATACCGTCGCAGACCAGCGAATCGACCAGGCCACCGTCCTCGGTGCCACCCGCCACGAGGGCGTCGTGCACCATGGTGGTGATACCCGGGACATAGGGGCCGTACTGTGCCGGGTCGACCGAGTCGGCGTCGTCACCCGCGGCCTCGACAGCCTCATCGTAAGCATCGCGGCCCTGACCGAGCACATACCAACCGTCGGTGCCAAAGAGCTGATCGTTGGTGAAGTCGGTCACCGTTCCGCCCAGGGTGGAAACGGCGATGTAGTACACGCAGAACATGATGACCACAAAGATCGGCAAGCCCAGGATACGGTTGGTAACCACGCGGTCGATCTTCTCGGAGGTGCTCATCTTGGCCGGGGCCTTGGTGAGGCACTCGTCGATGATGTGCGCGATGACGCCGTAGCGCTCGCCGGTGATGATGGACTCAGCGTCATCGTCGCAGTCCTGCTCGCACTGAGCGACCAGCTCTTCGACGCGAGCGGCCTTCTCCTTGGTGAGGTTGATGAGCTTGCAGGCGTCCGCATCGCGCTCGAACAGCTTGACGGCATAGTAGCGGCGCTTGTTGGCGGGAACGCTTGCAGGCAGGTTATTCTCGATGTGGCCCAGAACGTCCTCGATGGAGGAGTCGAACTTGTGCTCCGGCACCTGACCCTTAGAAGCAGCGGACTTTTTGACCTGCTCGAAGAGCTCTTTGATGCCCTTGTTCTTAAGAGCGGAGATCATCATGACCGGGCAGCCGAGCTTCTTGGAGAGCTTGTCCGTGTCGATCTTGTCGCCGTTCTTCTCGACCAAGTCGGCCATGTTGAGGGCGACGACCACGGGCAGGCCGGTCTCGATAACCTGAAGCGCCAGGTACAGGTTGCGCTCGAGGTTGGTGGCATCGACAACCTGGACGACGACATCGGGCTCGCCGCTCATGAGGTAATCGCGCGAGCATTGCTCCTCGGGGCTGTAGGGGGAAAGCGAGTAGATGCCGGGGAGGTCCGTGATGGTAACGTTCTTGTCGCTTAGGAGCTTGGCCTCCTTTTTCTCAACCGTGACGCCGGGCCAGTTGCCAACGTAGCCGTTGGCGCCGGTGATCAGGTTGAAAAGCGTGGTCTTGCCGCAGTTGGGGTTACCCGCCAGCGCGACATGGATCTGAGAATCCGCCATTCAATCCTTCTTCCTTGTGTGCCCGCGCTGCCTTCTCCGCGCGGGCTGGATAATGTGCTTCAAAAATGCTGCGTTAAGTTAGAAATACCTAACTTTATCTGCAGAAATATACGCCGCGAGCCCTTACTGGACCTCGACGACGGCCGCCTCCTCCTTGCGGATGGAAAGCTCATAGCCGCGCACGTTGATCTCGACCGGATCACCGAGCGGCGCAACCTTCACGACCTTGAACGAAGTGCCCTTGATGAGCCCCAGGTCCATAAGGTGGCGGCGAAGCGCACCCTCACCGTGAAGCTTGACGATGGTAGAGCTCTCGCCCACCTTAACGTCACCCAACGTCTTCATCCTCTTGTCCCCCTTTCGGTTTTTATGAAATGCTGCGAACTAACCGACGGTCATGATGTGCATGGCCACCTTGGAATCGATGCCAAAGCGTGCGCCCAGCACCGTGACGATGATATTGGCACCACTCGAGCTCACCACGTGGATTTCGTTGCCCTCGACAAAGCCGAGGTCCTTGAGGTGGTGTTTCATGTCCTCATTGCCCTTTACACGAGACACGCGCACGGTTTCGCCCGCTTTTACCATCGAAAGCGGCATGGCCGGCATCTGCGGTCCGCAAGACATGAGTGGCTCCTAACGTCAGTTCGTCCTCAACATCGACGCGATAAAAGTTAACCACGTCTATGTTCGCTTTAGTAAACTAGCACGTGGTTAACTTTTTGGAAAGGGTCTCTATTCAGTTTTCGAAAAAGTTTCCTATACGAAACAAAAAGGCGCGGCAAAGAGCCGTCCTTTGCCGCGCCCCGTCATGCTTAAAGCGAGAGGTTTCTAATCGACGTAACGCAGGAAGCCTCATCCACGCCCGAAACGCGGAAGATGATGTCCTCGCCGCACTCGCCGTAGAGAGCCATGAGGCCCATAACGTCGCGACCGTCGGTATGACGGTCACCGATGCTGACCGACACGTCGCTACGATGCTTGGCAATGATGTCATAGAGCAACGCAACCGGGCGGGCATGTAGTCCCAACGGATCTTTAATCGTCTTTGTAAACTCGACCATGTCCCCTCCCACGACATCGCACATTCGGCCGGCAAAACCCAGCCACGTGGTAGTTATTGTAGCGTTAGATGCTTGTCGAGAGCCCCTCCGGATACCCCGTGGTCAAAAAGTGGCAAATATGAGTACTGTCACCAATTTAGTAGCAGCAAAATCGAGAGCAAATTGCCTACTTTGAGCGATTCGAAGAGGTTGAAAGCCGTCAAACGCCCTTCAAAGGGGGTTAGATAAATTGATTTTGAGTCCATTTTTGCTCAAAACCGGCCGATAGATATGACACTTCTTTTGCAACAGTACTCATATTTGGCATTTTTTGACCACAAGGTCCAAAACCATGCCCCAAAACACAAAAGGAGGGGCCTCGTAAGGCCCCTCCTTAGGAAAGGGAATCGATTTATTCCACAGCCGTAGATTAATCCTAGCCGCTACTCCATCATGTCGAGGACGGAGGGGCGCAGCTCGCTCTCGGCGGCCTCGGGATCGGTCTCGCGCAGACGGTTGATGTAGCGGTTGTACCACATCACGGCAAGGCCCAGGAAGACAACCACACCGCCAACGTTGTAGACCAGCGTCAGCCACAGCGGCTGATCGAGCGGAATGGTGCCGCAGATAAGCACGAAGCAGAAGACCACAAGCAGGAATGCGGCAACGACCAGGCCAAAGCTGCGCGAGCCCATGCGGAAGTCACGGGGAGCGGCGTCGAAGTTCTTGCGCAACATAAAGTAGGCAAGCAGGATCAGCAGCGGCGGGAGCAGAGCAGTGGCAGCCGTCATGTTAGTGACGATCATGAGCAGGTCGTCGAGGTTGCCGGAGCCCAGGGCCGGGATGATCAGGATGGGGACGACGATAGCGAACTGCAGCCAAGCAGCGCGGGCGGGAATGCCATGCTCGTTAAGCTCGACGATCTTGCTACCAAAAACGCCCTTGGGGATCTCGGTGAAGAAAACCTTGATGGGAGCCGAGGTCCACATCATGAGGGAGCCCAGCGTGGCAGCGAGAAGGATCAGGCCAATGACGCGCGTGGACACTTCCATGGGAATGCCAAAGTGGGCAAAGACAGCGCCGAATACGTCGAAGATGCCGGTGGAGATGGCAACGCTGCCCTCGGGAATGAACAGGTTAACCAGCAGCGAAGCGCCTGCATACAGAAGGCCGATGGTCAGGCCGGCGATAACGACAGTGCGCACGAAGGCCTTGACGCCGCCCTTAAGGTCGTTAAGGAACACGCCGACGGACTCAGCGCCGCCAACGCCCTGGATGATCCAGGCAAGCGTACCGAAGAAGCCCCACGCAGTTGCGAAGTTGCTCATGTCGGGAGCCATGTTAGCGGGAGTAGGAGCCGTAGCGAACTCAACGCCGCCAAAGGCAGCAGCCAGGGACAGCAGGATGAACACGGCGGTCAGGCCGAGAGCCGCGGTCGAACCGAAGGAGGAAATGGAGCCGATCCACTTAGCGCCCTTGGTCGAAACCCACGTGGCGATAGCAAAGACGACGATCTCGATAATGGTGATCCACAGCTGCGAAAGCTCGGCGTTGGCACCAAAGAACACGTAGCTCGCGTAGATGATGACGTTGGGCAGGACGGACGCAAAGAAGAACAGGTTAACGAACCAGTAGCTAAATGCCGTCAGGAACGCCCAGCGACCACCCATCGAGGTCTTAACCCATGCGTACACGCCCGACTCGGAGTCCTTGTTAAGGCCGACGAACACGGCGGTAACCAGGGTATAGGGGACAAAGTACAAAAGCGTGGCAAAGAAGAACGACGGCGCAGCTGCCAAGCCGATGGCCGCGTTGTTGTTGATGATGTTCTTGATACCGAACACGGCGGCGACCGTCATGCCCAGCAGAGCGAACGAACCAATCGTTCCTCGTTTTTCAGAGCTCATAAGCCCTCCCAATCATCTATTAAATGTCATCTAAACCCGTCCGAGCTGCAAGTGCAAACACGGACGGTGCACCTGCTAAGGGGAATGGGGAAAAGGGAGTCAACAAAGCCATCCCCCTTAACGGCGCGAAGCAAACGTCCAGGCGGACGAATACTACTTGTTGGGGAAGGAATATCCTTCAACCGTCACGTGCAGTACCACGACGCGGGGATCCGCGGCATCAGCCACGACACGGTAGGCCTCGTCGATCTCGACGACGGCAACGCCGCCGGCAGGAATCGTCACGGTCTCCCCCGCTCCCTCAAAGCGCTCACGATCGTCGATATCGCTGTAGGCGCGCGTACAGGTAAGATCGGCCTTAGAAGCCACCTCGACAGTCAGGTCGCCGTCGAGCGGGGCGAGCACGGCATGATAGCGACGGTGACCGACCAGATCGGCGGTAGCGGCCTCGTGGGCGTTCACCCACCAATACACCAACGAGTCGCCGATGGAGTAAGCCACGTCGTGCTGCAGGTCGGCAACACCATCGAGCGCCTGTCCGGTACGCATCCACTTCTTGACGGACTTCATCTGAGCGTCGAAATCGGCGCGCGAGTTAAAGACATGCATGACTTATGCCTCCTTAATGGGTGCCAGCGCCTGAGCCAGATCGGCAGACGTCAGCGGTCGCAGGGACACCTCAAAGCTGAAGCTCTCAAAACGGGTGCGATAGGAATCGAGCACCTCGGAACCCCAAGAGTTCGAGCCAAGGCCGAGCAGCTGGTCGTTGATGTTAACCGTGACCGTGTCGCCCGGAACAAGGTCGTAGACGTGCTTGGCATTATCAATAGCCTCGCAGCTATAGGGCCATGCCGAGAACGAGAACGGGTTGGAAGCGGCGTCGGCCGGACGAGTCACCAGCACGCCATCACCGTGGCTAGAGCGCAGGGCAACCCAGCGGGTACCCTCGCGGTTGGCACAGTCCTGAGGCATAACGTAGGGCGTGAACATGTCGTCGACCGTAGTGCGGTAATGACCGACCGGGTTGGCACGCAGCGAGTCCGGATAGTTCTCGCCCGGGCCGTGGCCATACCACTCGACGGCACGATCGCAACCGGGAACCTCAAAGGAGATGCCGATGCGCGGGATAATGTCCGAATAGTCGCCGTAGGGCTCGCCGGAAACCTTGAGGTCGACGCGACCGCTCGGAAGCACGGTGTAGACAAGCTCGACGCGCATGCCGAACGCGCGGACGGGAGGAGCAATACGTTGGCTCACGGTAACGACGACCGCATTGCCGTCCTGCTTCCAAAAAACCTTGCGGGTGGACGTCTGCATTACATCAATGAAGTTGTCCTTCCACAGGGAGTCGTACTCCTGGGCGTGGTTGTCGACGAGCGGATGCCAAAAACCAACCTGGGGACCAGAGGCCATGACGTCACGGCCGGATGCCTTCCACTCGCTCACGGTGCCGTTTACCTTGCTGAAGGTCAGCTCGCCGTTGAGGGAGTGAATGCGAATCTCCTGCTCGGTCTCCTCGACCGTAAGCTCAGGACGAGTGGGAGCCGCAATGGCCGGCGCCGGATGGTTTGCGATGGCAAACTGGTTTGCGCCCAGTTGGAACATCGGCTCGCACCAGACGTGAGCGGCCATGGTGTAGGCGCGCACAGTCAGCAGGGTCTCGCCTACCGCGGCCTCGTGAATCACCAGCGGAAGCTGGACGGACTCGCCGGGGGCAACCGCACCGGGCATGAGCGTCTTGCGGCAGACCACGTCGCCGTCCACCAGGGTCTCCGCCGACAGACAGACATCCTCGAGGGTGGTGAACCAACGCTTGTTGGTGACAGTCAGCTCGCCCGCCTCGGCATCGTAGGCCATGCGAACCGGGCAGATGACCTGGCCATACTCGGTAAGACCCGGACTCGGCTGCTGCCAGGGGAACACCATGCCGTCGATGCAGAAGTTGCTGTTGTTGGGGTAATCGCCGTTGTCGCCACCATACATATCGTAGGCAACGCCGTCCTCGGTCACAGCAGCCAGACCGTGGTCACACCATTCCCAAATAAACTGGCCCTGGATGCAATCCCAGCGATCGAAGACCTCCTGGTACTCGGACAGGCCCCCGGGACCGTTGCCCATGGAGTGACCGTACTCGCAGTTGATGCGCGGCTTGGGGAACGGATGCTCGCCAAAATCGTTCATCTGCGAAACACGGGAGTACATGGTGGAGATGACGTCGACGGTATCGGCGTTGCGGTCCTCCTCGTAGTGGACCGGACGACCATCGAGCTCGTGAGCCTTGGCGTACATCGCGCGGATGTTGCAGCCATAGCCGCTCTCGTTGCCCATCGACCACATGATGATGCACGCGTGGTTGCGCTCCTGCATCACCAGGCGCTCAATGCGGTCGACGTAGGCCGGCTCCCATGCCGGGTCGTCGGTGACCAGGGCGATATTGCCGATATTCTCGAAGCCGTGGCTCTCCATATCGGTCTCGGCGACCAGCATGATGCCATACTCATCGCACAGCTCGTAGAAGCGCGGGTCGTTGGCGTAGTGGGACGTGCGCACCGCGTTGATGTTGTGCTGCTTCATGAGCTCCAGGTCGCGGCGCATGCGATCGAGGCCCACGGCGCGGCCCTTGTGATCGTCGTGATCGTGGCGGTTGACGCCATGCATCTTAAAGTAAGCGCCGTTGAGGTAGATATGATTGCCCTCGACCGTCACCTCGGCAAGACCCTGGCGATGCGGAACGTACTCGCTGACCTCGTCGCCGTCGTAGACCTCAAACGTCAGGTCATAAAGGAAGGGGTCCTCGGGATTCCAGAAGTGGGCATCGGTCACGCTGCACTCGACATGGCCGTCGACGCACTCGCCCGTAGCGACCACATTCTCGCCATCGCTGAGCGTATACACGATGCGGGTAGCGCCCTCGGTCACCGTATCAAGCGTGATCAGAGCGGTATCGCCCTCGCGGTGCGCGCGAAACCTAAAGTCGACCAGATGCGCGGCGGGACGCTGCATAAGGTACACGTCGCGGAAGATGCCCGAGGCCCACCACATGTCCTGATCCTCGATATAGCTGCCATCGCTGTACTGCAAGACCTTAACCGCAAAAAGGTTGTCGCCCTCGACGAGTGCGTCGGTCACGTCGAACTCGGCAGACAGGCGCGAACCCTTGGTCATGCCGATAAACTGACCGTTGACGTACAGCTCGCCATAGCTCTCGATGCCGTCGAAGCGAATGATCTCGCGAGCGCCGGCAGGAACGGCGGGAAGGTTGACGATGCGCTGGTAGACGCCCGTGGGGTCGTCGGAGGGAACGAACGGCTGATCCACCGGGAACGGGAAACCCTCGTCGGTGTAGGCAAGGTTGCCATAGCCATCCACCTGCCACAGGTGCGGGACCTCCACGTAATCCCACTCGGGCTTGTACGTGGAGAGCTCCTCGTTGGAGACGGCAGCGGGGCCCTCAAAGAGGCGGAACTGCCACGAGCCGGACAGCTGGACAAACCCGCGCGACAGCTCGCGGCTGTACGTTGCAGCGAGATCGGCGGTCTCGTAACCCATAAAGTACGCATGGGGTGCCAGGCGGTTCCTGTGGGTGAGCGCTTGGTTTTCCCAATCGTTAGTGGCGTCCATGGTGATGCTCCTTCGTCATCGTAGTGATTCTTGTGCAACCGGTTGTCCTTATCTTACGGGCGATGCAAAAAACTGTGCAACCGGTTGTCCGCTGAACGGTCGATTTGGCCGGGTTAACGGTGCAACCGGTTGTACAACCGCGACACTTATGTCACCCTGAGTATCGAAACTCGGCGCAAGACATCGTTCTTAAGCTCGTAGGCAACCGCCACGCCCGCTGACATCTCACCCATACGAGACGTATTCGATTGCGGCTTGGTTGCAAAACGACACCGGTCACCGGATATCATGAACGCTGTTCAGGCGCACTATAGTAAGCTGTATCCGCACCAGCCCGTATCAGCGACAACATCGACCGCATTCTCCAGGAGACGCCATGACCCAACCAGTTCGCACCGCACCTACGCTTGCCGAGGTTGCCGCAGCTGCCGGCGTGTCGCGCTCCACGGCATCGCGCGCTCTCAACGATTCGCCCCGCATTAGCGAGGAAACCAAAAGGCGCGTCCGCGCGGCGGCCAAGGAAGTCAATTTTGTCCCCAACGCTCGTGGCCGAGCGCTCGCTGTCGGGCGCACGGAAATCATCGCCGTGCTCGTGACCGAGCCCCTAAGTGAACTCTTCAGCGACCCCACCTATAGCGAGTTTTTGAGCGGCATTACCGAGGAGCTGTCGGAGTCGTCCTACCTGCCCGTTATCTTGCAGGCGTCTTCTACGCATGAGCGCAACCGCGCACGCGAGCACTTTGAGCGCCGCTCGTTCGACGCCGTGATCGACGTCTCCCCCTACAAGGGCAGCGAGCTGCTCGAGGTGCTGCGCGAGCTGGGCGTACCCACCGTGTTGTGCGGCCAGCTCGAGGGCCACCCCTATCGCGATGTGTTCTCGACGGTCTACTCTGACGACGAAGAGGGCGGACGCTTTGCGGCACTCGCCATAAAGGATCGCGGGCGCAAAGATATCGTCGCCGTGTTGGGACCGCAAGACAACCCCGCTGTTGCCGACCGCCTGCGCGGCTACCGCGCCGTCTTGGGCGAAGACCTCCCAGACGCAAACGTTATCTATACCGGCTGGAACAGCGGAGACGGCTATCAGGCCATGCACCAGATTCTCGCGCGCGAGATCGCTTTCGATGGCGTGCTCTGCGGATCGGACCGTATCGCGGCTGGCGTCATCACCGCACTCAACGAGGCAGGCCTATCCGTTCCGGCGGACGTTTCTGTCGTCGGCTTCGACGATCACGAGATTGCGACGCGCTGCGTCCCCGCGCTCACGACCGTCCGCCAGCCCCTGCGCGAAGAAGGCCACATGGCCGCCAACATTGCGCTCGACATGATCAAGGGTGCCGAGCCCACCACCTCCGTGATGCACATGCAGCTGATCCAGAGAGACTCGCTATAAGAAATTGGGGCAGGCTTTCCGCCAGACAGTTGCTGCGGAAAGCCCGGCCCGTTTTGAGCGCTCATTCTGGGGCACAGTTTCCGTTAGACAGCTCAACCGGAAACTGCGCCCCATTATTTTGCCGAATTCTGGGTCGCGCTTTCCCAGAGGACCCCCCTTTGGGAAAGCGCGACCCGTTCTGGACCCAGATTCCGGGACGCACTTTCCGCGACGCCCGGTCACCCCATGCCCTCACAATCTCGGCGTATAAAAAACGAGGGAAGGCACACGTCCTTCCCTCGTTGCGGGCAATATGTAGCCGCTCGCCTACATCAGGCGCAGGCTGACGTCCTTGAGCTGGGCGCCGCTAACGGCACTCGGTGCGCCCGACATAAGGTCGGAGCCGCTGGCCGTCTTGGGGAACGCCATGACGTCGCGGATGGAGTCGGAACCGGTGAGCAGCATGCACACGCGGTCCAGACCCAGAGCGAAACCGCCCATCGGGGGCGCACCAAACTTGAGGGCCTCCATGAGGAAGCCAAACTGAGACTCGGCGCGCTCCTCGGTAAAGCCCAGGAGCTTGAGCATGGACATCTGCATCTCGGCGTTGTGGATACGCATACCACCGCCGCCGGCCTCAAAGCCGTCCATGACAAAGTCGTAGGTGCACGAACCGGCTGCCAGGGGATCGGCCTCGATCTTGGCGATGTCGGTCTCGGTCGGCAGAGTGAAGGGCTGGTGCTCGGCAGCGTAAGCCTTGCGGTCCTCATCCCAGTGGAACAGCGGGAAGTTGACGACCCACAGGAAGTCGTGACCCTCACGCTTAATCTCGAGGGCGTTGGCCATGTGCGAGCGCATGCCGCCCAGGATCTCGTCAGAGAGCAGGCGCGGACCGGCGGCGAACATCACAAGGTCGCCGGGCTCGACGTCCATGCGCTCACGCAGAGCGGCCATCTCCTCGTCCGAGAAGAACTTGACGATGGGGCTGTTGATGGAGCCGTCCTCGCGGAAGGCGATCCAGGCCAGGCCCTTGGCGCCAAACGTGGAGGCCACGCCGGCAAGCTTATCGATCTTGGCACGTGCCCAGGCACCGGCGCCCTTGGCGTTGATGGCCTTGACGACAGAGCCCTCCTCGTTTGCGGCAGTCGCAAAGACCTTGAACTTGGAGTTGGCAAAGATGTCGGTCAGGTCAACCAGGTGCATGCCGTAGCGAGTATCGGGCTTGTCGGAGCCATAGGTGTCCATGGCCTCCCAGTAGTCCATGCGACGCAGCGGTGTGGGCATCTCGACACCCATGCGGCCGAAGGCATCGGACAGGACTTCTTCGAGCGCGCTCATGACATCGTTCTGGTCCACGAAGGACATCTCGATATCGACCTGGGTGAACTCGGGCTGACGGTCGGCGCGCAGATCCTCGTCGCGGAAGCACTTGGCAACCTGGTAGTAGCGCTCGACGCCACCGACCATAAGCAGCTGCTTCAGAAGCTGCGGGGACTGCGGCAGGGCGTAGAAGTTGCCCGGTTGGATGCGGCTGGGAACGATGAAGTCGCGGGCGCCCTCGGGCGTAGACTTGAACAGGGAGGGCGTCTCGACCTCCATGAACTCACGGTTGTGCAGCGCCTCGCGAATGGCAAAGGTAAAGTCGGAGCGCAGCTTGAGGTTGGCCATCATCTCGGGACGACGGAGGTCCAGATAGCGATAGCGCAGACGGGTGTCCTCGCTGGTCTCGATGCCGTCCTCGATCTGGAACGGCGGGGTGACGGAAGTGTTGAGCACCTCGGCGTGGTCGGTCAGGACCTCGATCTCGCCGGTCGCGAGCTTGGTGTTGGTGGTCTCCTCGCCACGGGAGCGCACGACGCCGTGGATCTTGATGGGCCACTCGGGACGCATGGTCTCGGCGATCTTAAAGGCGTCGCCGTCGGAGTGCTCGGGGTCGAAGGTGAGCTGCGTGATGCCCTCGCGGTCGCGAAGATCGCAGAAGATAAGACCGCCGTGGTCGCGGCGACGGCTCACCCAACCGGTGAGGGTGACCTCTTCGCCCACGTTCTCGCGGCGAAGCTCGCCGCAGGTACGGGTGTGCATGGAATGCTCGTCGATGGGACGGGTCTGGCTCATACCAGTGATCCTCCTTTATGGATCTGTGCCGCCCCGTGTCGTTCCGGGCGGCGTCGTACAGATTTGCCCAGCCTGCGTAAACCGCGCAGCCAGACATGGCGTTCTATCTTATCGCACCTGTGCCGATGTGCCGCGGAAAAGTGGCTCCTGCCCAAAGACTTGACGGAGACGAAACAATTGACGCACCGCGGCGCCCGCCCGCGCTCGTCACGTGCGACAATATGCCCCAATAAAACAGCACTCGGAAAGGCCCACCATGACTGCACGCCTCATCGTTATGGATATCGACTCCACCCTCATCAACCAGGAGGTCATCGACCTGTTGGGCGAGGAGGCAGGCGTGGGCGGGCAAGTTGCGCAGATCACCGAGCGCGCCATGCGCGGCGAGTTGGACTTTAAGCAAGCGCTCGAGGAGCGCGTGGGGCTGCTCGCCGGCCTGGACAAGAGCGTGTTCGAGCGCACCTTTGAGCGCGTAACATTTACCCCCGGCGCGTTGGAACTTGTGCGCACGGCACACAGCAAGGGCTGGAAGGTCGGCGTGGTGAGCGGCGGCTTCCACGAGGTCGCTGACAAGATCGTGGCCGCCGCGGGCATCGATTTTTGCCTAGCCAACCGCCTGGAGGTCGTGGACGGCAAGCTCACCGGTAAGTTGGCTGCCGACATTGTGACCAAGGAGTCCAAGCTCATCCAGCTGCTGGACTGGGCAGTTGAGTGCGGCGTCGACATGGCCCACACGGTCGCTATTGGCGACGGGGCAAACGACATCCCCATGATCCAGGCCGCGGGCACTGGCATCGCGTTTTGCGCCAAGCCCAAGACGCGCGAGGCCGCCCCGTTTGCCATCGACGAGCGCAATCTGATGCTCGCCATGGACATCATCCTGCGCGACTAGTCAATCCGTCTAACAACAGAATCAATTCCTCTATGTCTAGTTTCCGAACGATTTTGTTCTAATGTTCGGAAACTACCCTTCTCGTGCTAGACTTTGCACCGTCGAAGGGAACATATATGGATAAGCGAGATCTTGAGCAATTGCTGAGCGATGTTGCCGACGGAACAGTCACCCCGGCAGTCGCCCTCACGCGCATCCAGACGGCGCCAACCGCCGATCTGGGTTTTGCGCAGCTCGATCTTTCACGCGGGGTGCGCCAGGGAGTCGGCGAGGTTGTCTACGGCGCCGGTAAAACCGCCGAGCAAATTGCCGCCATTATCGAAGCGCTGCACGATGCCGGCCAGGAGCGCATCCTGGTCACGCGCCTGGATGCCAAAAAGGCAGCCCGCACCTCGGAGTTCCTCGACAACGACATCGACCTGGGATATGTCCCGGACGCGCAGCTCGCCCTCGTGGGCGGCAAGCCCTCCCCCACCGGCAACGGACGCATCGTCGTCGCCTGCGCCGGCACGAGCGACTTGCCCGTCGCCGAAGAAGCCGCGTTGACGGCCGAGTTCTATGGCAACGAGGTCGACCGCCTCTACGACGTGGGTGTCGCCGGCCTGCACCGTCTGCTCGCGCATGCCGAGGAACTTGCCCAGGCACAGGTGGTCATCGCCATCGCCGGCATGGAGGGCGCGCTGGCGAGCGTTATCGGCGGTCTGGTGAGCTGTCCGGTCATCGCCGTTCCCACCAGCGTGGGCTACGGCGCAAGTTTTGGTGGCGTAGCCGCACTGCTCGCCATGCTCAACTCCTGTGCCAGCGGCGTATCGGTCGTCAATATCGACAACGGCTTTGGCGCCGCTTACCAGGCAAGTCTTATCAATCATCTGAGCGCCGGCACACCCCGCGCCCGCTAAGGAGCATTCCATGTCCAATCATCAGCACACGCTTATCATCGACGGCACCTCGGGCATCAGCGGCGATATGACCGTCGCGGCCCTGCTCGACCTGGGCGCCAGCGAGGAGCACCTGCGCGAACAGCTCGCCACACTGCCGGTCGACGGCTTTACGATCGCCGTCACGCGCGTAAACAAGCATGGCATCGACGCCTGCGATTTCGACGTTCAGCTGGCAGAAGAGCTCGAGAACCACGACCACGACATGGCATGGCTCTACGGCAACGAAGCAGCTGCCGAGCACACGCACGAGCACACGCACGAGCACCACCATCATGACCATGACGAGCATGAGCACTGCCACGATCATGACCATGAGGCCCACGGTCATGGCCACGAGGGTCACCATCACGCCCACCACCATCACCACCGTTCTTTGGCGGATGTCACCGCCATCATCGACGGCTCACAGCTAAGCGATGGCGCCAAGCGTCGTGCGCTCGCCATCTTTACCGCACTTGCCGCCGCCGAGGCCAAGGCCCACGGCAAAACGCCCGAAACCGTCATGTTCCACGAGGTGGGCGCCGTCGACTCCATCGTCGACGTCTGCTCTGTCGCCATCTGCCTCGATGACCTGGGTATTGAGGACATCGTTGTCGAGTCGCTTTCCGAGGGCCACGGCACCATCCGCTGCGCCCACGGCCTCATGCCCATTCCCGTCCCCGCCGTTGTCAACCTATGCCAGGCGGGCAATATCGCCCTCACGCCCGTACCGGTCGCCGGCGAGCTCGTGACGCCCACGGGCGCCGCCATCGTCGCCGCGCTGCGCACGTCCGAGCACCTGCCGGCACGCTACCGCATCGAAGCCGTCGGCTACGGCGCCGGCAAGCGTCCCTACGAGGGTTGCTCCGGCACGCTCCGTTGCCTGCTTGTTCAAGTGGATGCATAACCATGGATGCCCGCAAAGAAAAAAGCCGCGCCGCTATTGTCACGGCGTTTTCCGAGCTCCTTCGCGAGGAGGACTACGGCAAGATCACTGTCGGCAACATCATCGCTCGCGCCCACGTAGGCCGCGCGACATTCTACGGCCTCTTTAAGAGCAAAGACGACCTACTGTCCGAGCTCGTGAGCGACATCTGCACCCACGCCCTCGACGACGATGGCACACCGCTCGACGACCCACTCGTGCAAGTCGAGCATATCCTCAACAACCTCTGGGAGCGCCGTCAGGGCGTACGAGCCCTCGTAGCCGGTGCCGGCTCACGCGTCTTCGCCGACTGCCTCCGCAAGACCATCATGTCGCGCGCAGCCGAAACCGTCCCTACCGACCCAAACGGCCCCGCCGCCACCATGGACCGAAGCTTCCTACTACACCACATAGCCTCAAGCTTCGTAGGAA
>CAUCCR010000003.1:0-41439 GCA_958441355.1 uncultured Collinsella sp.
GGCGCTTCTATATCGTGTTCGCGAGCATCGTGTTCTATGTCATCTTTAACACCGCGGCGCCGGCTTACAGCGCCCGCGTGATAGATGAGCTGTGGGGGCACTTGAAGCTGGCGTTTGCCAACAACACTACCTTCAGCATTACCTGGGAGAACTGCGGCAGGACCATCTTCATCTACTTTATGATCTGGACCGCCGCCGCCTCGTTCTACGCACTCCAGAGCTTTTTGATGTCGAGCGTTGCCGAGCGCCTCAACCTGCGCCTACGCAACCGCATCGCGCAAAAGCTCAACCGTCTGCCGCTTGCCTACTTTGATGCGCATCGTCCCGGCGAGGTCGTCAGCCGTGCGACCAACGACTTGGACAAGATGTCCGAGAGCATGCAGCGCGGCTTGCTGCAGCTTCTGGTGTCGATCGGTACCGTGGTGGGCGCCGTGAGCGTGATGTTCGTGTTTAGCGTGCCGCTCACGCTCGTCTTTTTGTTCTTTACGGCGCTTTCGCTGCTAGTGACGAAGGTCGTTTCGCGCCGCACGCACGATGTGACGGGCGAGCGCCAGGAGTGGGTGTCCAAGATTACGAGCGCGGTCGAGGAAGGCTACTCGGGCCGTCTGGTGATCCGTGCGTTTAACCGCGAGCGCCAGAGCTCTGCCGAGGTGCACGAGGCTTCGAAGGAGCTGGCGCGCGTGAGCACCAAGGCCGACTTTATGATTAACGCCGTCGGCCCCGCGGTGCGCTTTATCGGCCGCTTGGCGCAGATCGTGATTGCGCTTGTGGGCTGCAGCATGCTGGTTGCCGGTCACATGACCGTCGGCGTGTTCCAGGCGTTCTTCCAGTTTATCTATGAGGCGTCCGAGCCCATGACGCAGCTGTCGTTTACCTTTAACTCGCTGCAGAGCGCGCTGGCGAGCGCAGAGCGCGTGTTCGACCTGCTCGACGAGTCCGAGATGGAAGCCGATCCGTTGCCGGCGGCCGCCGCCAAGCTGCCGGGCAAGGTGGAGGGCCGTGTCGCTTTTGAGCACGTGCGCTTTGGATATTCGCCCGACAAGCCGCTTATGCGCGACGTGTCGTTTACCGCCGAGCCGGGTCAGAAGATCGCCGTGGTGGGAACCACGGGTGCGGGTAAGACCACGCTCATCAATCTGCTCATGCGCTTCTACGAGATCGACGGTGGCCGCATTACCCTCGACGGTGTGGATACGAGCCGCATGGATCGCGGCGAGCTGCGCCAGCAGTTTGGCATGGTGTTGCAGGACGCCTGGCTGTTCGATGGCACCATTGCCGAGAACATCGCCTATGGCTGTCCCGAGGCGACGCGCGAGGAGATTGTCGCGGCCGCGCGTGCCGCTCAGGTCGATTTCTTTGTGCGCACTATGCCGCAGGGCTACGACACGCGTGTGGCTAACGATGCCGAAAGCATCAGCCAGGGCCAGCGCCAGTTGCTGACCATTGCGCGCGTGCTGCTCAACAACCCGGCGATTCTCATCCTGGACGAGGCGACCTCAAGCGTGGACACGCGCACCGAGCTTGCTATCGGCCGCGCCATGGACGCGCTTATGCGCGGGCGCACGAGCTTTGTGATCGCGCATCGCCTGTCGACGATCGTGGACGCCGACCTGATCTTGGTCATGGACCACGGCAACATTATCGAGCAGGGCACGCATAAGGAGCTGCTCGCAGCCGAGGGCGCCTACGCCGACCTCTATCTGAGTCAGTTCGCATAATGTGACAAAGGGACAGTCCCGCATGTCACATCAAAAAGAAAGGCGCGCCGGGGATGAATTCCCTGGCGCGCCTTTGCGTTGATGCCGATGTCGTTTTGTGCCGCTTGCGTTCCTAGCGTTCGTCCACGAGCTTGGCGACGAGGGCCTTGAGCTCGGCCACCTCTCGCTCGAGTTCCTTGACGCGGCGGGCATTCTCGGTGATGCCCTGGCGGTTGAGGGCGGACTGCTCGGCGGCGTCATCGGGCATGTACTCGCGATGCTGCTTGGCGTCGAAACTCTCCTCGAACACACGGCAACCGTTGCGCTTGATGATACGTCCCGGCACGCCCACGACGGTGCAGTTGTCGGGGACGTCCTTAACGACGACCGAGTTGCCGCCGATCTTGACGTTGTTGCCGATACGGATGTTGCCGAGCACCTTGGCACCCGTGCCCACGGTGACGTTGTTGCCCAGGGTGGGGTGGCGTTTGCCGGTCTCGTTGCCGGTACCGCCGAGCGTGACGCCCTGATAGAGCACGCAGTTGTCGCCCACAATGGTGGTCTCGCCGATGACGACGCCCATGGCATGGTCGATAAAGAAGTGCTTGCCGATCTGTGCGGCGGGATGAATCTCGACGCCGGTGATATGACGGGTGATTTGCGAGAGCACGCGGGCGAGCGAGCGATGTCCATGCTCCCACAGCCAGTGCTCGGGCACGTGGTTCCACTTGGCGTGCAGGCCAGGATAGGAAAGGAAGATGACCAGACCGTTTTGCGCGGCGGGGTCCTGCGCTTGGACGGTCTTGATGTCCTCGCGAATGGTATTGATAAAGCTCACCGGCCGCCCTCCCTTAGCGCCATGGCAATGCGATTCAATAAAGTATAGCGATTCGCTAGGGATTAGGAAGGACAATCTTGGCGGCATTGCGCGACAGGTGTCAGTTATGCAAACTTGCTGGTAATGGAGTCATGCTTTTGTGGGGTTGCGCACGAGGGGGCACCGCAACCGTATACTGGTCAACTTGGACGTATCCGCGCCCACAACTGAGAGGTTTTACTTCATGGGTTTCATCAATTTTATTGCCGAGCTGCTTAAGGACCCGCGCACCGCGATCGCCAGCTGGATCGCCGCCGGCCCGCTTATGGCCTACGGCTGCGTGTTCCTGATCATCTTTATCGAGACGGGCGTGGTGTTCTTCCCGTTCCTTCCCGGTGATTCGCTGCTGTTCGCCTCGGGTTTCTTTGCCCACAACGGCGGCTTTAACATCGTGGCGCTTCTGGCCACCGCATGGACCGCTGCCATTTTGGGCGATCAGTGCAACTTTATGATCGGTCACTTCTTTGGCCGCAAGATCATCGCTTCGGGCAAGGTCAAGGCCATGACGCCCGAGCGCATCAAAAAGTCCGAGGACTTCTTGGACAAGTGGGGTCACCTGGCCATCTTCCTGGGTCGCTTCTTCCCGTTTATCCGCACCTTTGTGCCCTTTATCGCTGGCATGGGCGGCATGCACTGGCGCAACTTTGTCGTCTTTAACGTGCTGGGCGGCATTACCTGGTCGACGGTCTTTACGCTGCTGGGCTACTTCTTTGGCGGCATTCCCTTTGTGCAGGAGCACTTTGAGCTGCTGATTATCGGCATCGTTGCCGTGTCGATCATTCCGACCGTGGTCGGTCTGGTTAAGGCCAAGCTGGGTAAATAGAACGCCTAGCTCGAGCCAGCGCGCAGACCGTACAGTTGAGGCCCGTCACCGCTTACGGTGGCGGGCCTTTTTGCTTCGGTTGAATGAAAATACTTTACTCAGTTAAAGAAAAGCGTTTTATCAGACGCGCGCGGGGAGTACAATCTCGTGCATGCGAATCGACGTGCCATCGGCTTTGATGCCGTTCGCGTGTCCCGTCCGGCTCTACGCTCCGGGCGTGCGACGTTGCGACGCGATCGGCCTCGGTCCTTGCGTGCGAGTTCGCGAGTATGCAACTGTGTATGTAAGGAGCGACATATGACTGTCGAGAAGAAGGATATCGATTGGGGTAGCCTCGGCTTTGGCTACATGAAGACCGATTACAGCTACGAGGCCCATTGGAAGGACGGCGAGTGGGACGAGGGCGGCCTGACTACCGACCATACCCTGCACGTCTCCGAGTGCGGTGGCATCTTCCATTACTGTCAGGAGGTCTTTGAGGGCCTGAAAGCCTACACCGCCGAGGACGGCAGCATCGTCTGCTTCCGTCCCGATATGAACGCCGAGCGTATGTATAACTCTGCCCAGCGCCTCGAGATGCCCCCGTTCCCCAAGGACAAGTTCGTTGAGGCCGTCAAGCAGGTCGTTTCTGCCAACGCCGCCTGGGTTCCGCCCTTTGGCTCCGGCGCGACCCTGTACGTGCGTCCGTTTATGATCGGCTCCGGTGACGTGATCGGCGTGGCTCCCGCTCCTGAGTACACGTTCCGTATTCTCGTGACCCCGGTCGGTCCGTACTTTAAGGGTGGCCTCAAGCCCGTCAAGCTGCGCGTTTCCGAGTATGACCGTGCCGCACCGCACGGCACCGGCAACATCAAGGCCGGCCTCAACTACGCCATGTCCCTTAAGCCCACGATGGAGGCTCACCGCGAGGGCTATGCCGAGAACCTGTATCTCGACTCCGAGTCCCGCACCTATGTCGAGGAGACTGGCGGCGCGAACGTTCTGTTCGTGAAGGAGGACGGCACCCTCGTCGTTCCTCAGTCGCACACCGACTCCATCCTGCCCTCCATCACCCGTCGCTCGCTCGTTCAGGTTGCCGAGGATCTGGGCATGACCGTTGACCAGCGTCCCGTCGAGTGGGCCGAGGTCAAGGCCGGCACCTTTGTGGAGTGCGGTTTGTGCGGCACCGCTGCCGTTATCTCCCCGGTCGGCGAGATCGACAACAAGGTCTACGGTGCCGACGAGACTGTGACCTTCCCGGCTGGCTACACCGAGATCGGTCCTGTGATGAAGAAGCTCCGCGAGACCCTGACGGGCATCCAGTCTGGTGCTGTTGAGGATAAGCACAACTGGGTTTACACCGTCGCGTAATTCGTCTTACCTGTCCGGGCGGAGAGCAAGTTCCCTCCCGGCGCGTCCTCGGACATGCAAGAAGCCCTCGCTGCGCACTTCGTGCGGCGAGGGCTTCTTGCGTCCTGCGGAATGCGCCGGGAGGGAACTTACTCTCCGCCCTGCGGCTCGTCGCTGTTGTACGGGCAATAATTAATCTGAATAAAGATGGTGCGCGGCCTATTGACCGCGCTTTTGTTTTGGTTCGCGCCATGTGGGGGTGGTGGCGACGTGCATTTTTGCGAGTATTCTGCAATCGAAGACCCCTGCATACCGGCCTCGGGCGAAAAATCGGGATTTCTCGATGTTTTCTACGAATGATGGGCGGGGTTATGGGCTGGCAGCGTTTGATTTGCAGGGATATTCGCGGTCTTTGGCATTTACCGTGGCGCCCGAAGCCCTTGGTTATGTTGAATACTCCTAAAAATGCACGGGGCCTTGAGGGGGACCTTCGCGACAAAGGAAACCGCCCCGTCGAAGTATGCATTTGGCGGGGCGGTTTATGCATATACCCGATTAAGGATACGCTGCGGATCTGTTAGAACTTGACGGTCGGTGCCTGGCGGGCAGCTTCGGCGGCCTCGAAGCCCTGGCGCTCCTTAAACTGGAAGATGCCGGCAAAGATGACGGCCGGGAAGGTCTGGATGGCGTTGTTGTAGCTAAGCACGCAGTCGTTGTAGCTCTGGCGTGCGTAGCTCACCTTGTTCTCGGTGTCTTCGAGCGTGGCTTGGAGCTGCGTAAAGTTGGTGTTCGCCTTAAGATCGGGGTAAGCCTCGGCCACGGCGAAGAGCTGGCGCAGCGTACCGGTCAGCACGTTGTCCGCTTCCATCTTGGCCTCGGGTGTGGTGGCGCTCACGGCGGCGTTGCGCGCGTTGACCACGGCGGCAAGCGTGTCCTGCTCGTGTTTGGCGTAGCCCTTGACGGTTTCGACCAGGTTAGGGATCAGGTCGTTGCGGCGCTGCAGCTGCGTGTCGATGTTCTGCCAGGCGTTATCAATGCGATTGCGCTTGGTGACCATGTTGTTGTAGATGCCGGCGATGGCGCAGACAATCACAACGACAACAACGATACCGATGATGACGGGAATCATGGTGTCTCCGTTTCGAATGGCCGCGGCGTCTTCTGCCGGCTGCCGTTGGTGTAACGCTACTAGTATACCCGCAACCTTTGGCGATACCGAACTTTCCGGTAAGCGTTATGTTTCCGCCAAGGTAAGGTCATTCGCCAGGGGGCGGGCGATACAGGTGTAAGATATGCGACAGATTAGCGAGTGCTGTCTTTTCCTTGAGGAGGGCGATACGTATGGACCTTCGCATCAAGAAAACCTATCGGGCCCTGTTCGAGGCCTTTACTGAGCTGCTCGAAGAGCATCGGTTTGAGGACGTGACGGTTGCCATGCTGTGCGACCGCGCTATGATTCGTCGGACGACGTTCTACAAGCACTTCCGCGACAAAAACGATTACTTTGCCTTCTATATCGATGAGCTCATGTCGGGCCTGCCGCAAAAGCGGGCCGATGCGGATGGCGCGGAGGGCGCCGAGGACGTACGCGCGCTTCGCCACGAAGTGTTCGCCGATGCCATGGATCTGATTCTGGCGCATGAGCAGCTCATGAATAACATTTTGGCGAGCAGTATGTCGGGTATGCTGACCAGCATGATTTGCGACCGCATCGCGCGCTCCATACGCGGGCGCGTGATGAGCGCGCTTGACGAGGACGCGCTCGCGCCCGTATCGCTCGAGACGACGTCTGAGTTTGTCGCCGGCGGCATTATTCGGCTCTTTACCATGTGGTGGGAATCGGGCCACGTACTAGAGCGCCGATCCGAAATCGCCGACGTGGTCGATGCGCTGTTTGAGCGAACCATGACGCCGGTGCATCAATAGAAGTGGCGGAGAGAGGGGGATTCGAACCCCCGGAACGCTCTCGCGCTCAACGGTTTTCAAGACCGCCGCAATCGACCGCTCTGCCATCTCTCCGTGAGTCGTAATGATAGCATCGTTTTGAATTTGCAACAGGGAAGGCGAACGATGACGACCACCGAAATCGACGAGAAGTTCATGCGCGAGGCACTGGCGGAGGCGCGCGCCGCCGCTGCGGTGGGCGAGGTGCCGATCGGTGCCGTAGTGGTGCGCGCGGGTGAGATTGTCGCGCGGGCGCATAATCGCCGCGAGCTCGACCAGGACCCTTCGGCGCATGCCGAGTTTGCGGCCCTATGTGCCGCCGCGCAGTCGCTCGGTCGTTGGCGCCTCTCCGATTGCACGGTCTACGTGACGCTCGAGCCCTGCTGCATGTGCGCGGGGCTTATGGTCAACGCGCGCGTGGGGCGCTGCGTGTATGGCGCGGCCGATGCCAAGGCCGGCGCGCTGGGTTCGCTGTATGACCTGAATGCCGATTCGCGCCTGAATCATCGGTTTAATGTGACCGCCGGCGTGCTGGCAGACGAGTGCCGCGCGGTGCTAAGCGGTTATTTTAGTGGGCTGCGTGGCACCGATGGTGCTGGCTGCGGTTGTGGGGCCGATCTTGAGGCACATGCCGCCCACGCCGAGGCGCTCGCGGGTGTTGGGAATCTTGCCGACGAGACGGTCGACTTTGGTCCCGTGCAGCGGCGGCCCCGCCGTGTGCTGCTGGCGATTGATTCCTTTAAGGGCAGCGTTTCGAGCGCGCAGGCGGAGGAGGCCGTTGCCGAAGGCGTGCGCCGTGCGTGGCCCGATGCCGAGGTGCGCGCATTGCCGCTGGCAGATGGTGGCGAGGGAACGCTCGATGCCGTTGCCGCGTGCGGCGGTGAGGTCGTGGCATGTGAAGTCGCAGGCCCCTTGGGCGACCGCGTGTCTGCCCGGATGCTGGTGGACGGCGAGCACGAGTCGGCTGTAATTGAGATGGCCGAGGCGGCGGGTATTGGGTACTCGCCCTGCACGGAATCGGCGGCGCTAGCGGCTTCGACCTATGGCGTGGGCGAGCTCATACTTCGCGCGGTTCGCGCGGGTGCAAAGACGATCTATATTGGCTTGGGTGGCAGCGCCACCAACGACGGTGGCGCCGGCATGCTGCAGGCGCTGGGCGCCCACCTTGTCGATGAGTGTGGCTGCAATATCGCCCCCGGTCTCGCGGGCCTTGAACACGTGGCGAGTATCGATTTGGCACCGGCGCTTCGGGCGCTGAATGGCGTGCGTATCGTTGTGCTTTCGGATGTCGAGAATCCGCTCGTAGGGCGTCGTGGGGCACTTGCAGTGTTTGGCGGGCAAAAGGGCCTGCCGGCGGGTGATGCCGAGGTGCTGCGCAGGTACGACTGCTGGATGGTCGGCTATGGCCGCCTGCTCGATGCGGCGATTGCCGGGGTGCGGGCTCAGGGGTTGTTGCGCGCGCCCGAGGGTGTGCGGACATTTGGCTCGGTGCTCGGTGTACCCGGTGCCGGCGCCGCCGGCGGCCTGGGCGCCGCACTGCTAGCGCTCGGCGCGGAGCTACGCTCGGGCGTGGAGACGGTGCTTGATCTGATTGGGTTTGACGAGCGCGTGCGCGATGCCGACCTGGTCATAACGGGCGAGGGCAATATGGATGAGCAATCCGCTGCCGGTAAGGCGCCGGTGGGCGTGGCCCGTCGTGCGAAGCGATATGGCAAGCCGGTGGTCGCCGTCGTGGGCGGTCGTGCCGACAATTTGGATGCGGTGTATGGTCAGGGCATCGACTTGGTCCTGCCGGTCTGCCGCAGGCCCATGCCTCTTGACCAAGCGCTCGACCCCCAGGAAGTCACAACCAACCTCATCTGCGCCGGTGAAGCAGCCGCCCAAGCCTACGACCTCGCCCGCCTCTAAAACCCAACTCCCTATAAGTCGCGGTGGAATAGTTCCTGTTTGGCGGCTCAGGCGGCAAAAACAGGAACTATTCCACCGCAACTTCGAGAATGGCTATCCGAGGCTGGCCGCCTTGGGCCTTGGGTCGGACCGTCCGCCATGAAATGCGGCCATCTACTACGTTTAGCCGAGCACCCTTGACCATCCCGGATTTTGTGAAATTAAAACCGGCAGGTAGACGGCTTGCCGATTTTCGAAAAAGCCGGCTATGGTTGACCCCTGCGGCCTAAACGTAGTAGATAGGCCCCTTTTGTGGCACGGCAGCAGACCAGTCTTTTTGGGACGGGGCTTATTTGACCACCTGTCGATCTGATTGCCCAAGTAGTCAAAAAAGCCCCGTCCCAAATTAGCTACCTTGCCCCATCGGGCGGGAGCGGGTAATATATATCGAGCGCCTAGCGCGTTCGATGGGTTCGGATGACGACATGTTCCGAATCTGGTCAGGTCCGGAAGGAAGCAGCCATAAGGAGCCTCTGTCGGGCATCCGGATCCATCGAGCGCACGGGCGCTTTTTGGTGCCGCGACATGGCCCGGCCGGCGACGAGGTATTTGGTGTCTCGCTGGTCCTCGGCTACGCCTGCGGGATCGCTCGACTACCAAATGCCTCGTCACCGGCCGGGCCCCGTCGTCCAAAAATCACCCGTAAAGGCGCGTTTATCTGAGCAATTCAATCCCGTGCTTAGTGGAACTCGCTGGCGTTGCCAAAACATCGGCTGCTACATGCCTTGGGCACTAGTGACCTTTGTGCTTGCTTCGCCTTAACATCTGTAACGAGTTGCTTACGCATCTCCAGGGTTCTCCGTACTATCATGAATCAGATTGAAGAGAGATGATGATAGGGAGCGCCTTTTTATGATTGAGCTGCTCGGGCGTTTTGGTGGTAAATATCGCCGGTATATGGTGATTGGCCCTGCGTGCAAGTTGATCGAAGTGATCTTTGACCTGCTGACGCCGCTGGTGATTGCCCGGATGATCGATAAAGGTATCGGTGCGCACGACGTGAGTGCCGTCGTCCACTACGGCATGGTGCTCGCCGCCATGGCCGTGATCGGCATCTCGTTTACGCTCGTCTGCCAAAAGATGGCGGCGCTCACCTCGCAGGGCATGGGTACTGACATTCGCGGCGCACTCTACCAGCACATCAACAAGCTGAGCTATGCCGAACTTGACCGCTTTGGCACGCCGTCGCTCATCACGCGCATTACCAACGACGTCAACCAGGTGCAGCTTGCTGTGGCGCTGGGCGTGCGCATGCTCATCCGCTGGCCCTTCTTGGCGGTGGGTTCCATGGTCGCGGCCCTTGCCATCGACCTTAAGCTCGGCATCATCTTTTTGATTTGCACGCCCGCCATCGGCCTGGTGTTTTGGTTTGTCATGGCGCGCTGCATCCCGTACTACAAGCAGCTGCAGGCAAAGCTCGACCGCATCGCGCTCATTTGCCGCGAGGGGCTTTCGGGCGCCCGCGTGGTCCGCGCGTTTGTGCGCGAGGGTCACGAGCGTGAACGTTTTGCCCGGGCGGCCGATGACCAGGCGCGTGTCGCAATCGCGGTGGGCAAGCTCTCGTCGATTCTCAACCCCGTCACGTTTTTGGTGATGAACCTGGGCGTGTGCGCCATCCTGTGGGTGGGCGGCATCCAGGTCAACGTTGGCGAGCTCACGCAGGGCCAGGTCATGGCATTCGTCAACTACATGACGCAGACTCTGACCTCTATCGTGTATGTCGCCAACCTGGTCGTGGTCTTTACCAAGGCGAGCGCCAGTGCGTCACGTATCAACGAGGTGCTCAATTGCGTGCCGAGCATCACCGACGAGGGCAACCAGCCGGTCGCACTGCCCAAGCCGGGCGCACTGGCGGGTGGCGCTGTTCCGGTCCCCGCGCTGAGCTTGAGCCATGCGAGCTTCTCCTTTGGCGCGGGCGCCGCCAACGCCGTCAATGACGTGACCTTGGAACTTCCGCTGGGCAAGACGCTCGGCATTATTGGCGGTACGGGCAGTGGTAAGTCCACGCTCGTCTTGCTCATCCCGCGCCTGTACGACACGGGCGCCGGCAGCGTGTGCGTGATGGGTGCCGACGTGCGCGCTTGGCCGCTCGACCAGCTGCGCCATGTGGTTGCGACTGTTCCGCAGCGTGCGTCGCTCGTGAGCGGCACCATCCGCAGCAACCTGACCTGGCGTGACGAGTCGGCGACCGACGAGGAGCTCTGGGCAGCGCTCGATATGGCGCAGGCGAGCGAGTTCGTGCACAACAAGCCCCAGGGCCTCGACGCCCCGGTCGAGGCGGGCGGCAAGAACTTCAGCGGCGGACAACGTCAGCGCCTGACCATCGCACGTGCCCTGGTGGGCGCTCCGCAGGTCCTGATCATGGATGACTCAGCCTCGGCGCTCGACTTTAAGACCGACGCGGCGCTTCGCCATGCCATTCGCGAACGCAGCGTACGCGGTGCCGCCGCGGGCGGGCTCCCACTGACCACGGTGATCGTGAGCCAGCGCGTCTCGACCGTGCGCGACGCCGACATGATCTGCGTACTCGACCACGGCTCGGTCGCGGGCCTGGGCACGCACGACGGGCTGTATGCAAGCTGCCAGCTCTACCGCGAGATCTGTCAGTCGCAGCTCCGCCGCGAGGAGCTCGAGGACCAGCAGGGGAGTGCGGCGCCCGCGTCCGCTCCGATCGCCTCCGCATCCGTCTGCGCAAAGGAGGGCTGCTAAATGAATCCGTATACTTCTTCCGGTTCGGTCGCCACGATGACGGCCAACGTGTCCGGCAACGATAACCTCAACGACTTGGGTGACGGCCCGCGTCAGCCCGGCGACCCCGAGCGCTACCCCGTGGGCGCGGTAACTCGCCGCCTGCTGGGCTACGTCCGTCCGCATCGCATTTCGTTTGTTGCGTCGTTTGTGAGTGCCGCCATCTCCGTGATTCTGCAGCTCTACACGCCCATCCTCATCGGTGAGGGCATCGACCTTATCGTCGCCGCCGGGCAGGTGGACTTCGATGCGCTGCTGCCGCTCGTTACCAAACTCGCGCTCGTCGTGGTGGGAGCAGCGGCCTTTCAGTGGCTGCAGGGCTATTGCGTCAACCGTCTATCCTACGAAACGGTGCGCGACATGCGCGTGGAGGCGAGCGACAAGCTCAGCCGCATGCCGCTCAGCTTTATCGACGGCCATGCCCACGGCGACCTCATGAGCCGCGTGGTCAACGATGTCGACCAGGTGGGCGATGGCCTGCTGCAGGGCTTTACGCAGCTCTTTACCGGCGTCATCACCATCGTGGGCACGCTCGCATTTATGCTCTCCATCAACCTGACCATGACGCTCGTGGTGGTGCTCGTTACGCCGCTTTCCATCTTTGCGGCCGGTGCCATCGCCAAGCTTTCCAATAAGAGCTTCACTGCTCAACAGCGCATCCAGGGCCAACTCGGCGGTCATATCGAGGAGTATGTGGGTGAGCAAAAGCTCGTGGACGCCTTCGCCTACGGCCCGCACGCTCAACAGCGCTTTGATGCCCTTAACGCCGAGCTCTATACGGCGGGCGAGCGCGCGCAGTTTATGGGTTCGCTCTCCAACCCCGGTACGCGCTTTATCAACAACATCATCTACGCCGTGGTTGCCGTGATCGGCTGCGCGGGCGTGATCACAGGCGTGCCTGCGGCGCTCACGGTGGGCGGCGTGCAGATCTTCCTGTCCTACGCCAACCAGTACACTAAGCCGTTCAACGAGGTCACGAACGTCATCACGCAGATCCAGACCGCGTACGCCTCGGCGCGCCGCATGTTCGCGTTGCTCGACGCGCGCGAGCAGGAGCCCGACGCTGCGGATGCCATTGAGCTCGCCGCCCCGAAGGGCGAGGTTTCGTTTGAGCATGTGGACTTTAGCTATGTGCCCGGCCGCAAACTGCTGCAGGACATCTGCATCGAGGCCAAATCCGGCATGCGCTTTGCCCTGGTCGGTCCCACGGGCTGTGGAAAGACGACGCTCATCAACCTGCTGCTGCGCTTTTACGATATCGATGCTGGGCGCATCGTGGTCGATGGCTGCTCCTCGCGTGACTACACGCGTGCGAGTCTGCGCCGCGCCTTTGGCATGGTGCTGCAGGACACCTGGCTGTTCGAGGGCACAGTGGCCCAGAACATCGCCTACGGTTGCCCCGATGCCACGCGCGAGCAGATTGTCGAGGCCGCCAAGCGCGCTCATGCGCATAAGTTTATCGTGCAGCTGCCAGGCGGTTACGATACGGTGATCGGCGAGGACGGCGGCACGTTTAGCCAGGGTCAAAAACAGCTGCTGTGCATCGCGCGCGTCATGCTCACCGATCCGGCGATTCTGCTGCTGGACGAGGCAACGTCGAGCATCGATACGCGTACCGAGCTGCAAGTGCAGGCGGCATTCGACGAGCTCATGGCCGGTCGCACAAGCTTTGTCGTGGCGCACCGCCTGAGCACCATCCGCAACGCCGACTGCATTCTGGTGATGCGCGACGGCCAGATTATCGAGCGCGGCACGCACGACGAGCTGCTAGCGGCAGGCGGCTTCTACGCCGAACTCTACCGCAGCCAATTCGCCCAGTAGGGGCCACCGATTGGCGGCTGATGGTTTACATCTGCGTCGTTAGTACTAAGATATTCATCTAATAAACTGCATTAATGGCTCGAGTTTCGGGGGAAACGAGGCAACGTGACTATGACGTGCTCTTTGGTGGTTAACAGCAAGAGCGGTAATACCAGGATGGTTTCGGGCGCGATCAAGCGCGCTCTGCAGGCTGCGGGCGTTGAGTTTGTCCATGCCGCGGCGTTGAGCGACGATGCGGATGCAGATCAGGTTGCGCTCGAGGCGCAGGGCGCCTGCGCGGCCGACACGGTGCTCGTCGGTTTTTGGTGCGACAAGGGCGCGTGCACGCCTTCGGTTGCCGCGCTGCTCTCCGCTCTGCACGGCAAGCGCGTTTTCCTCTTTGGTACCTGCGGTTTTGGCGCCGACCAGAGCTATTATCAGCAGATTATCAATCGCGTGACCTCCAATTTGGCCGAGGATGCCGAGCTTGTGGGTTGGGCAATGTGCCAGGGCAAGATGGGTCCCGCGGTCAAGCAGCGCTACGAGGCCATGCTCGAGCAAGATCCCGACAATGCCCGCGCTAAGTTGCTGCTCGATAACTGGGTCGCCGCAAAGGATCACCCCACCAAGGAAGATCTGGACAACATGGCTGCAGCCGCCAAAAAGGCCGTGCTGGGGGAGTAGCTCCCATCGCTGACGGCGGTCGGTCCATCTTTCTAAATGAAACGTCCTCCCGGGCGTCGGGGCACGAAGTTCCCTGCTCTACAGTCCTGCGCAAGACGAAGGCCACATTAAGTGGCCTTCTTTGCGTGCGGAACTCGCGATGAACTTCGTGCCCCGCCGTCCGGGAGGACGCCTCTTTATTGATGGGAGGCCTGATAGGTCGATGGTTCCGTGCCCGGATGCCTCCAAAGTGGGACGGGCTTTCCGGATGGGCAGGCTTTCGAAAAATGCGTCCCGGAATTTGCCTTTGGAATGGGACGTATTTTTCCGTTGAGGTGCTTTGCGGAAAGTGCATCCCACTCTGGGCGGTCGAAGTGGGACACACTTTCCCAAAGGCGCTCCAACGGGAAATTGCGTCCCATTATTCGGTCAAGAAACGGGATGCATTTTCCCAATGAGAGCAAAACCGGAAAATGCATCCCACAATCAGCCCACGCTCAGAGCGGGATGTGGTTTCCGGTTGAGGGTCTAAGGGGAAAATGCGTCCCAGAATCGACGCTTGAAATGGGATGCAGTTTCCCGATGAGGCACTCGACGGAAAATACATCCCAGAAATGGCCTTTGAGCTGGGATAAGATTTCCGCGGCATCTCGGATTCTCAAAAATGAAACACGCCGTTGGCGAAAATGAGACACGTGATATCGGGCATCGGATGTATCATTTGCAAAAATGAGTCCACTCCACTCGAATAAAGCGAGGTCCCTCATGTGCGTTCCACACCCCCCGTATCCGTAGGCTGTCGAAAATCCCGCTTGTTGGGACGGCGGCGCTTGCTGCGTTGATCGCCACGAGCGTCGCCTGCTTCACGGCCACGCCCCAGGTTGCCCAGGCGGCAGACGCGCCCGCAATCACCGATATGACCGAGCAGGATTATCAAGCCCTGGGTCTGGGCACGAGCGAGGACATTCCGGCCGATACCGTTGGCCCCTATTCCACTGATACCCCCACGACGTTTGCCACGCGCAGCGAGGTCTATATGGCAGCTAACGGTAGCCATGGCAATCGCTACACTCTGCGCGACAAGCTCGAGAACGTCGAGCGCGGTGACATTGGCGGCGGCAGCAAACTCACCGATGGCTATGGAAGTGTGTGGGGCGCCGCAAAGTTCTGGCAAAACGTCAACAACTTCGATACGAACAGCGATCTCTACAAGCATAGCGACTACGGTGGCGGCACCTGGTCGTACCTAAGCAACAATGAGTCCTCAACAGTACTCGCCAACGACAACAACGGTTTCTCGGGCATTCACGCCACGAGTGTTGAGTTCTGCAGCGACGCCAGCACGGGCAAAAAGAGCCGCGTTGCCGAGCTCCGTGCCTACGGCGACAGTTCCTCCACGACGATTGACGGCAAGTCATACGCCGGAAAGGTTGAGCTGGTCCTCTACTCGTTTAGCAACGGGCGTACGCGCACTCTCGACACACACCTGCCGGTGACGGTCAACACTAATATGATGTACGAAGGCCGTTTTAAGTACCTGGATGCCGGTTACCTGCAAGAGCACGACGCCGTCTTTGATGTCGAGGCGGGCGATGTCGATGGCGACGGCGTCGACGAGCTTTTTGTCTACGCGGGCTGCTATGTCGACGAGAACGGCGTGCGCAAGGCTGTAGTCGACATGTATGACTTGGAGGGCGGCAACTGGAAGCAAAGCGTCGTCAAGATCGATGCCGGTAACGCCGCGGACTACACCACGCACAACAAGGGCGGGAACGACTCCTGGACGCAGCTTCAGTCAGCTCCTGTCGTTTCGCTAGCGGCCGGCGACCTCGATCGCGATTTTTGCGATGACCTCGCCATCGTGGTCTCGGCACCCTACGGCAAGAAGAATATTGATAAGTCGACGCATTGCGAGCTGTTTTCGTGGGATGCATCCAAGGGTGCGCTCGTCCATGTCGATGCTCTGGGCGACGCGGGCGCAATCTCCCTCTCCGCGAACGGCAAGACCATGGTCGCTGCGAATGCGACGTTCGGCACGTTTGCCGCCTACGATGAAGAAGGAAAGAAGACGGGTGAAACCGTCACGGGCCTTATTCTTGCGGGCTATGACTGGCAACGCAGCGCTTTTGATTACGGCGCTTCTGACGGCAGCAAGGGGCTGTACGGCGCTCTGTACCGCTACGCGTATTTTGACTCGGAGTCTGGCGAGTTCAAGCTTTCCGATTGTAAGGAATACAGAGACGGGCTCCTCGCCTCCTATGGGCTGATGCATGTGCCCAACAGCGCATGGAAGGATAGCGCTCAGGATAAGCGCTATCCGTGCACCTTGGCGCCTATTGCCCTTGCCACTGCCAACCTTGACGGCCTGTCCGAGCAGCTGGCGGTTGACGAGGTGCTCGTGGGCGGCGATGTGTTCCGCGACTTTGCCTGCAACACGGCACAGAGCGGGGCTCAGGGCTTGGGGTCCATGGTCGGAACCATGAGCATGAGCGGTCAGCAATACAACAGCAGCAACAAGCATGACCACAAGGGTATAGAACAGGTGTGGATCAGCGACGTCAAGGCGGGCAGCGTCTCGGGTTCGGACCGCTATAACGAGAGCTTTATCGCCGTGGTGGGCAAGCACCGCGACGAGGACCTGCGCAAGAACGATGACTACTATTGGATGACCGCCTCGCATTTTTCGCTCGACGAGAACGGAAAGGTGCGCCGCGGCGAGGAGCAGGTGATTAGCGAGAGCAACCGTCGCGGCACTACCTACGGCACATTTATCTCGCTCGCGCTGCCCGATGTCGACAACGACAGCGTCAAGATCACGTACAAGGACCGCTACAAGGTCTATACCAACCCGTGCGTGCTTGCCGTGCTGCAGGATGCGCCCTATGTTGAGGATCTGGAGCAGGCATACGGCTATCTGGTATTGGGCGGCACGTCATACGGAGAGGAAAAGGGCACGGGGACATCCCAGGGCTATACCGTTGGCGCCGAGTTGGGCGTTGCCGTCGAGGTGCAGACCGGTCCGCCCCTGGTCGCGATGAATGCTTCAGTCGATTTTGCCGCCGAGGGATGCTATGACTACCGGAGCGAGCGCACGGTCAGCGCAAGCGTAAGCTATGAGTCGCATGCCGGCGAGGGTGACAAGGCCGTGCTCTACACGATTCCGATGGTCTATTACGAGTATGAGATCGAAAATGAGGAAACTGGTGGCAAGGGCGTGATGGCGGCGCCCGTGTCGCTCGGCGCGCAGACCTCGGTCGTTAATGTCGAGGCCTATGACCGCATTGCCAAACAGCACAATATGACGCCGCTCAGCTACTTTTTGACCAACCGGTCGGGAGAACCCGGAACCTATCAAACGACGCTCAACGGCGAGACTCCCGTTGGGGATTCCTTTGGCCTGGGCAAGCCTGGCGTAACGCGCGCCTACACGCACGATGGGTTTAACGGCGCCGCCGCGCAGTCGGGGGCGAGCATTGAGCAGACCATCGAAGTCGAGGAGGGCAAGGAGCAGGAGCTCGAGCTCGGCTTGACGCTGAACGGCAGCGTTGTCATGGGCGCGAAGCTCGCAAAGCACGAGTTGTTTGGCGGCCTGTGCTTTGGTGCCAACGCCGGCTTTACTACGGGTAACTCCTCGAGTGAATCGACCGAATACGGCGGCACCGTCGACAACCTGCCCGAGGCCGCGCAGGGCAAGTACGGTTTTGTGTGGCGTCTGGGCGTCAACGCGGTGGATGTCGACAAGTTCGAGGCAGACTCGGGCGACAAGCTCGGCACCAAGGACACCGACCAGTTCTGGATCGTGGGCTATGACGTTAAGGACGTCGAGATGCCCGACGCGCCGGCCGTGACGGGCTTTACGGCAAACGCCGTCGATTCGACCAGCGTTACGTTTAGCTGGGACGATGTACTCGCAAACAAGAGTGGCTTTAGCTACGGCGTGGGCATGCTGCAGAGCAATGCGGCGGATGCGGTCGTCAATAGCTGGAAGATTGCCGACAGCACGCAGACCTCGCTCAAGTGGGATGGGCTGCAGCCCAATACGGAGTATCGATTCGCCATCGCCGCCGTTAAGAATGGATCCACGACCGAAACAGGTATTCGCTCGGCAATCATCACGGTCAAGACCATGCCCGATGGCATGACGATGACCGTGAGCGGACCTGCGGCGGATGCTGCGGAGGGGTCGGATCTTGGATACGACTCTTCGGTTGAGCGCGCGGCGGGAAGCCACCTGACGCTCTCGGCGATTGGCCATGTGAAGCAACTCGGTGCCGACGATAGCGAAACAGGGCTGGCACCGACCTATATGTGGTACCGCAAGGGCCGCGGCGAGACAGAGTTTAAGCTCGTGGGTGCCGATGGCAACCTCGCGGCTGGAACGGCCTCAAAGCTCGAGATTGACCTGACCGCAGACGATGACGGTGCGCAGTATTACTGCCACGTGGGATACAACGACGTGGGCCTCGACACCGGCACGACGCTCGTGAATATCGAGGCCGAGGAGACGGCGCCCACAACGGTGAACGCCACCCCGATCCGCACGCGCCGCCTGTTCTCACAGGCAAGTGCGGGCGCCAAGAAGTTCCTGGACCATACGCTGGTAAACACCGCCGGCCCAACCGATTCCGAAGGCTCAAAGGACCCCGAGACTCCTGAGACCCCGACGAACCCGGACAAGCCCAAGTCCGACAACGGAGCTAAGACCGACACCAAGGTCAAGACTACGACCACAGCGAAGAACCTCGCAAACACCGGCGACCAAACATTCGCCCTAGTCGCCACCGCAGCAGCAGCGGGAGCAACGCTCGTAGTGATAGCCCTCATCATGCTGATCAAGCGCCGCAAGACCCACTAGTAGCCAGTCGAACATATCGACAACCCAAAAACCCGGGTAGCCAAAAAACAGGCCACCCGGGTTTTCTGTTGAGTGGAGACTCCGCAAGCGGAAACTGCATCCCACAAGTAGCGCCCGGAACGGGACACATTTTCCGTCAAGCCCTCATCCGGAAAATCCATCCCAGTTTGAGCGCCCAGACCGGGACGCACTTTCCCAACGAGCCTCAACCGGAAAATACATCCCGGAATCCAGCTGAATAGTGGGACACACTTTCCCAATCAGGTCCCAAGCGGAAACTGCATCCCGTTCCGGACGTGAATTCTGGGACACGGTTTCCGGATGCAAAAAGGCCACATGACGTGGCCTTCGACTTATATATGTTCAGCGGATACCCCTACGACAAGCCGCGCTCCAACAACAAGGCGTCTGCCCGGCGACGCGGAACGTAAGGTTCATCGCGAGTTCCGCACGAGCCGGAGAGCACTTAATGTGCTCTCCGTGCGAGCAGGACTGTCCGAGCAGGGAACCTTACGTTCCGCGCCGCCGGGCAGACGAACCAGTTATGAGTGACCCGCTACTTGATCTTGGTTGTACCTGGCGCCAGGTTGGGGTCGGTTTCGTTGGCCTCGGTCTGGAAGTGCTCGGTGTACACGTTCTTGCCGTCGCGGAACATCTCGTAGTACTGCATCTTGGCGTAATCCTCGCGCGCCTTGGTGGCGGCTGCCGCGGCGGCGTCGTCACCGGTGACGTTGGAGGAGAGCGCCCAGCGCAGGCTGGCGTCCTCGTAGCCGACCGAGTTGATGGCGGGCAGCGACTCGCGCAGCGTCATGTGCGCTTTCTGGTAGTCGGTCAGCGGTGCGCCGATCAGCTGCATAAGCTGCGTGGACAGGTAGTTGGTGGACAGGTCGTCGACCTCGCTCGTCTGGTCGCAGCCGGCAACGTCGTAGTTGGCCCAGATGATGTAGTCGGTCTGCCACAGACGTTCCTGGTGCGTGGCATCGTCCTCGCCGGTAAACCACTTGTCGTTGAACTTGGACGGGAAGAACGGCTGGTGGTCGCCCCAGAACACCACGACTACCTTACGGTCGAGCTTGCTCAGGGCGTTGAGGAAGTAGCGAAGCGCCTGGTCGGACTGCTCGATGCACGAGACGTACTCGTCGACATCGGAGAGCGTGCCGTCCTCGATGGTCTTGGCGTCTAGGTCGGTCGTGTCGATGTTCAGGTGCATCTGCTTGTCGACCGGCAGCAGGCCCGTATCGTAGCCCGAGTGGTTCTGCATGGTCACGTCGAAGATAAACTGCGGATCGGCGTTCTGGTTGAGTATCTCAAGAATCTTGTCGTAGGTAGCCTGGTCGGTCACCATGCCGCGCAGGGTATCGGCGCCCTGGAAATCGTTGATGGACAGGAACTGGTCAAAGCCAAAGTCCTTGTAGACGTTCTCGCGGTTCCAGTTGGTGGCGTGGTTGGGGTGCATGGCCGTGGTGGAATATCCGAGCGACTTGAACTGCTCTGCCAGGTTCCCGGTCGTTTCCATGTTGTAGATGGTGTAGGGGTACACGCCCGAGCCCAGGTTGGCCATGGAGTTGCCGGTCATAAACTCAAACTCGGTATTGGCGGTGCCGCCGCCGTAGGCGCTCACGTAGAGCTTGCCGCGGCTGAGGCAGTTGGACAGGTTCTTAAAGTACTGCGGGCCTTCGTAGCCGGCGCGCATGTTCTGGTAGATCGAAAGATCCGAGAAGGTCTCGTTCATGATGGCGATGACCGTGGGCTTCTCGCTGTCGAACTGCTCCTTTGCGGCGGCGCGCTCGTCGCTCTCGGCCGCGTCGGACTTGTCGTAGGCCTTGGCGTACTTTTTGAGCGTGGCCTTGGCATCGTCGACGGAGTAGTCGGCGGGTTTGGGCGGCTTGATGGACTGCGCTGCGCTAATGAAAGCGGGCAGGTAGCCCTCGCGCCAGTAGCTCTCGAGCGGGCGCCAGGTGTAGACGGTGATGCCGAGGGTGTTGTAGTAGTCGATGAGGGTGACATGCGCGGTCACACCGCCCAGGCACAGCACGGCGACGAGCAGGTTGGTGAGCAGCATGCGCTTGGCGTTGGCGGCACCCTTCTGACGGTGCGGTGCCACCAGGCCGGCGTACTCGCACAGCAGCATGGCGATGGCGGTAAAGCCCATGGACAGCACACAGAACAGCGAGATGGAGAAGGTGTAGCCGGTGCCGGCGACCGCGGCGGCGGTGGAGATGGCCGAAAGGTCGCCCGGCTGGATGGGCATGGATTTAAACGTGATGACGAAGAACTCGGCAATGCCCAGGACAAAGAGGGCAAAGGCCAGGACCGCGGGAGCTGCGCCGTGGCGCTGGAACAGGAAGAACAAGCCGATCATGAGCACGGTGATGATGGCCCACTCGAGCAGGATGCACAGGGGGTAGACCCAGGTAAAGTCGTGGTTGGACGAGACCTCCATGCCCAGCAGCGCAAAGACGCCGGCGAGCAGCAGGCACAGGACGGCGGCGACGAGTGGTTTGCCCACAAAGGCGCCGCGCAGGCGGGCGAGCTTGCCGGTGGGGGCGGGGGCGTCGGGCTTGGCGAACGCAAAGACGCGCGGGGCGATGCGATCGCGGGCGATGCTGGCCCAGGCGCATCCGGTGAGGATGGCGTTGGTCAGGATGAGCATCACAAAGGCGAGCGGCTCGTTTTGGGCGACGAGGCCAATGGCGCCCCAAATGGTCAAAAAGAGCTGGAACAGGCCGAAGGAGACGCTCCAGGCGAAGGCGCCCTTGGTGACGGTGCCCGACTGAGCGCGAATGGCCTTGGCCTCGCGCAAGACAAGGTAGACGGTCGCCGCAAGACCGACAAGCGAGATGGCGGCAGCGAACATGCTGAGACTCCTCACAAACTAAAACGTACGAAAGCGGGGGTTTACCCGATTGTTACCAAGATATGCGCTGCAATTGGTGTCTGCGCACAACAACCAGCCATATTAACGCGCACGTGTGGCGGTGTGGCGCAATGTAGTGGCGACCTGCGCGATAATGGACGGGAATTACACGGAAACGTAAAGGCTTCTTAAAGAATTAGCGAGGATGAGGCGATGAACGAGCAGGTTTGCACCAAGGCTGTGGATGCGAACGGCTATCCGGTCGAGACTACGGGCAATGCGGTGCTGGACACGTTGGAGCACCGTTCCTCCACGCGTGCCTTCGCGCGTGATGACGACGACCGCCCCGTGGCGGTGACCGACGAGCAGCGGGCGGCGATTTTGCATGCGGCGAGTCGCGCGCCGTCGGCGGGCGCCATGATGATGTATTCCATCGTGAGCATTCGTGAGCAGGCTACGCTCGACCGTCTGGCCGACCTGTGCGACCACCAGCCCATGATCGCCAAGGCGCCCTGGGCACTAATATTTGTGGTCGATTATGCCAAGTGGATCGATCTGTTTGAGCACGTGGGCTGCTTTGAGCCCGAGTTTGTCGAGCGCACGGGCAAGGCGCCCCGTCGTGCACCAGGTCTGGGCGACTTTGCCATCGCGGCCCAGGACGCCGTGATCGCCGCGCAAAACGCCGTGGTTGCCGCCGAGGCCCTGGGCCTGGGGAGCTGCTATATCGGCGACATCGTCGAGAACGCCGAGGAAGTTGCCGCGCTGCTCGATCTGCCGCCCTATACCATGCCGCTGTCGATGCTCATCATCGGCACGCCCCGTAAGGAGCGCCCGGCAATCGCGCACCCCGTGGTGAACCTGGTGCACGAGGAGCGCTACTGCCGTGCGGATGCCGCGACTATGGATGCGCAGGTGGCCGAGATGGATGCGATGTTTCGCCCGCACGCCCGCGAGGTGGGGGAGCGCGTCGTGGATATCTACACCCGCAAGCACACGAGCCCCTTTATGGCCGAGATGAGCCGCTCCATGGAGTGGTGGTTCAAAAACTGGCTCGGAAAATGACGAATGTGACAAGGGGATAGTCCCTTTGTCACACTTCATATCGCCGCGGTGGCCTAAAGACTGTATAAATCTTTATCTAGCTGGGAAAACAGTGCATTAAAACATGGGCCGATTACCTATAATCCCTTCGAACATTAAAGTTGGGAGGAAACCGGCTTATGGAACAAAAGGCCAAGGAGGCAGCCTCGCACGCTGCGATTCCTGTAAGCATCTCGGCGATGCTCGTCACGCTGGGCGTGGTGTACGGCGATATCGGCACCAGCCCTATGTATGTAACCAAGGCGCTCGTTGCCGGCAACGGCGGCATCGGAAGCGTCACGGAGGAGTTCGTGCTCGGCGCGCTCTCCCTTGTCGTGTGGACGGTCACGCTGCTGACCACCATCAAGTATGTGCTCATCTCGCTGCGCGCCGATAACCATGGCGAGGGCGGCATCTTTGCCCTGTACAGCCTGGTCAAGCGTTGCGGCAAGTGGCTTATCATCCCCGCCATGCTGGGTGGCGCCGCGTTGCTCGCCGACGGCATCCTGACGCCGGCCGTTACCGTTACCACGGCCATCGAGGGCCTGCGCACTATCCCGGCGGTTCATGCCGTGCTGGGCGATGACCAGGGCCGCGTCGTCGCCATTACGCTCGCCATCATCATCGTGCTCTTCTTGGTACAGCGCATCGGTACGGCCAAGATCGGTCACGCCTTTGGCCCCATCATGACGCTGTGGTTCCTGTTCTTGGGCGGCACGGGTCTGTTCTTTGTCTTACAGCACCCCGCCGTGCTGCTGTGCCTCAACCCGCTCCGCGGCATCGCTTTTTTGTTGAGCCCCAACAACCACGCGGGCATCATGATTCTGGGCAGCTGCTTCCTCGCCACCACCGGTGCCGAGGCGCTCTACTCCGACATGGGCCACGTCGGCCGCGGCAACATCTACGCTACCTGGCCGTTCGTTAAGTGCTGTCTGCTGCTGTCCTATATGGGCCAGGGCGCTTGGCTTATGAACAACGCTGCCAACCCCGAGCTCATGGGCATTGCCGATCTCAACCCGTTCTACCAGATGCTCGCCCCGGGCCTGCGCCCGTTTGCCGTCGGCCTTTCCACCGTCGCGGCCATCATTGCCTCGCAGGCGCTTATCACCGGCGCATTCTCGCTGGTGTCCGAGGCCAGCCGTCTGGACCTCATGCCGCACATGCAGGTCTTCTACCCTGCCGAGACCAAGGGCCAGCTCTACATCCCCATGGTCAACAACGTCATGCTTGTCGGCTGCGTCATCGTGGTGCTGCTGTTCCAGAACTCGGCGCATATGGAAGCCGCCTACGGCCTTGCCATTACGCTGACTATGATGTGCACCACGCTGCTGCTCTTCTTCTACCTGCACGAGGAGCGCAAGCTCAAGGTTGCTCCGTGGATCTTCGCGGCCTTCTTCCTTTTGCTCGAAGGCTTCTTCTTCGTGAGCTCGCTCACCAAGTTCTTCCACGGCGGCTATTTCACCATCCTCATGGCTGCACTCATCATGGGCATTATGGTGTGCTGGTACAACGGCACGGCGGTCGAGCAGCGCCAGTTTACGCTGCTGCCGCTGCGCAGCTACCTGCCGCAGCTCAAGCGCCTGCGCGACGACGACCGTTACGAGCGCATGAGCGACAACGTCGTGTACCTGACCAAGGACACCCATACCGACTACATCGACCGCGACATCGTCTATTCGATCTTGGACAAGCATCCCAAGCGTGCCCGCGCCTGGTGGTTTGTGAATGTCGAGACCATGGACGAACCGCACACCTTTGCCTATTCGGTCGAGACGTTCGGCACCGACTACGTGTTCCGCGTGCATCTGTACCTGGGCTACAAGATCAACCAGCGCGTCAATGCCTACCTGCGTCAGGTTGTTCAGGACCTGGCTGCCACCGGCGAGCTGCCGCCGCAGACGCATGACTACTCGGTCTACAAGGATCCGGGTAACATCGGCACGTTCAAGTTCGTCCTGATCCGTAAGCTTCTGGCGCCCGAAAGCGATGTGGAGCCCAGCGAGCGTACGGCCATCACGCTCAAGTACATCATTCGCCGCGCCGCCGGCACGCCCGCGCGTTGGTACGGTCTGGAGAACTCCAACGTGAGCTTTGAGTACGTGCCGCTGTTCACCAAGTTCAAGGCCGTGAACAAGATGCAGCGCCTGGCTCCCAACGAGCGGCCGTAGACGTCGGCGGCTACACGGAGTTGGTTTTTGATGGATAAGCATGAGGCTGGGGAGGTAAACATGGATACAAAGGCGCTCGATGGCCGTGAGGCGGTGGTCGAAATGGTGCGTGAGGCGCGTGTCGACGCCGCCGAAGATCGGTTCCTTACGAACCGTGCCAACATGGATATGGCCGACCGCGTGATCTCGATCGTGGCACTGGTATTTGGAGCGGTGTGCGTGTGTGCCCTGCTCGCGCACGTGCTGTTTGTCTAGCGACCGCCGGTTGCAAAGGCTATACACTTGGAACCACCACAAGGGAAACCACCACAAAGGTGTCTGTCCCTTTGTGGTGGTTTTTGTTTTCGAGAGAGGGGCGGGGCGCTGATGGACGTCCGTACGGACGGCGATATTGCCGATAACTTTTGGTGGCGGCGCACAACGCTGACGCGCCGCACTCCTCTGTATGACGCTTGCGTATCGGTGGGGCTGTTGGTCGCGGCGACGATTGTGGGTGCGCTGCTCGACCATCCGGGTCTCGCGCCGAGCATCATGATCGTCTATGTGTTCGCCGTTCAGCTGTGCGCATTCTTTACCTGGAGTCGCCTGTATTGCTTGCTGAGCTCGGCTGCCGCCGTGGCGCTCTACAACTTCTTGTTTGTCGACCCGCGCTACTCGCTGTCGCTTATCGACCGCGGCTATCCCGGCATGTTCATCATCATGTTCGTGGTCTCGCTTGTGTCGAGCTCGATTGCGTTGGCCCTGCGCCGTGCCTTGGCACAGGCTGCCGCCAGCGACCGTCGCACGCATATGGTGCTCGAGACCAACCGCATGCTACAGCGGTGCGCCGATCAGCAGCAGATTGTCCATGCCATGGCAACGCAGCTGGCGCGTCTTTCGGGCTGTCCGGTCGTGTGGTACAGCGCCGACGCCGAGGGCGATGACCTGCTGCCGCGTGCGACATACACGGCCGTGGGCGATGCCGCGCCGGTGCACGAGCTGGCGCCGCAGATGCCGCCGCGGCTCTCGGCGTCCGCCTATGTGGGAACGCCGCTCGATGCTACGTTCGGCGGCTCGGCGTTTTATGGCATCTACCTGACGGTTCGCACGGGCGACGGCTTCGCGCGCTCGGGCGACCCCGCCTCGGTGGTGGGCGTGCTGGCTATCGTTGCCGAGCCCGACGTGCTGACGCACGAGGAGCGGACACTTGCCGATGCCATCGTGAGCGAAGGCGAGCTGGCGCTCGATCGCGCCCGCGCCATGGAGGCCCGCGAGGAGGCGGCGGTGCTTGCCAAAAATGAGCAGCTGCGCGCCAACCTGCTGCGCTCCATCTCGCACGACCTGCGCACGCCGCTCACCAGTATTTCGGGTAATGCCGATGTGCTGCTCGACCAGGGCTCGACCGGCACCGCGGTGCTCGATGCCCAGACGCGCCGCGGCCTGCTCTTGTCCATTCGCTCGGATGCGCAATGGCTCAACGCCACCGTCGAGAACCTGCTCGCCATCACCAAGCTCGAGGGCGGCGGTATGCGCCTGTCGACCACGCTCGAGCTCATGGACGATATCGTGGAGGAGGCGCTGCGCCACGTGAACCCTGCCGTGCGCGAGCACGACCTTAAGGTGGTGGCGTGCGATGAGCCGGCGCTCGTCAACGTCGATGCGCGCCTGATGGTGCAGCTGGTGGTCAATCTGGTGAACAACGCCATCACCTATACGCCCGCAGGCTCGCATATCATGATTTCGATTAGCGTCGACGATGGACGCGTGGCGTGCTCGGTGGCCGATGACGGCCCGGGCATTGCGCCCGAGGACCGCGAGCGAATCTTTGAGTCGTTCTACACCGCCAACCACGGTCTTGCCGACAGCCATCGCAGCGTGGGCCTGGGTCTTTCGCTCTGCCGCTCCATTGCGCTGGCGCATGGCGGTAGCATAGAGGTTGCCGCGGCGGACCCGCACGGCTCGGTCTTTACGATTGAGCTTCCCGTCGCCGACGTTTCGTTTGATAAGGAGTAGCGCTGTGCCGAACTCTGCCGTAAAACCGCTCATCTTGGTCGTTGAGGACGATCCCGCCGTCCGCAACCTTATTGTTGCCGCGCTCGAGGCGCACGGCTTGCGTCATATGGCCGTGGAGACCGCCCATGCCGCCATCGCCGCCGCCTCATCGCAGGCACCGAGCATCGTGCTGCTCGATCTGGGCCTGCCCGATATGGACGGCGTCAAGGTGGTGGAGTCGGTGCGCGCATGGTCGGGCATGCCGATCATCGTGGTCTCTGCGCGCAGCGAGGACGCGGACAAGATTCGCGCGCTCGATGCCGGCGCCGATGACTACCTGACCAAGCCGTTTTCGGTCGAGGAACTGCTTGCACGCATTCGCACGACGCTCAGGCGCCTTTCGTATGCGCAAACGGGTGGTGTTGCCTCCGAGGGCTCGTTCGATACCGGTGAGCTGCATATCGACTTTGATGCCGGCATTGCCACGATGGATGGCGAGGAGCTGCATCTGACGCCGATTGAGTACAAGCTCTTGTGCCTGCTGGCACATAACGCCGACAAGGTACTAACGCACCAGTTTATCCTGCACGAGATTTGGGGTACGGCAACTAAGAGCGACCTGGCGAGCCTGCGTGTCTTTATGGGCACGTTGCGTAAGAAGATCGAGTCCGACCCCGCGCATCCCCGCTATATCCAAACCCACGTAGGCATCGGCTACCGCCTGGTCACCCAAGGCTAGATCGCCAACCACCATCCCAATATGAGTTGCGGTGAAATACGGACGGAAATGGCCTATTTGGCGACCAAACAGTCCATATTCCACCGCAACTTTGTTTATTTGCCCCTGGGTTTGCTGGCGTAGAACTTCTTCTTTTTGGGCTTGCCGGCGGGGGAGGGTTTGCCGTCGCCGCGCGGCCCTCGGTCTCCGGCCTGCGCGTGCGCGGGTACTGCCGCGCGAGGCTTGCGGGCCTCGGGGTTGCGCAGCTCCTCGACACGCTCGGCAATCTCCTCGGCGCTAAAGCCGACCTCGGCCATGGCGTCCTCAATGGGCAGGCGGCGCACGATATAGCAGTGGTGCACCTTCTGGTTGCGTGCGAAATCCTCGGGGATGGTCTGCGCCGTAATGTCCTCCAACACCACGCCCGCGCGCGCGAGCTTGCGTGTCTCGGGGCGGAAGCCGCGCAGGTTGCAGCTAAAGATGGCATGTCCGCCCTGTGCGAGCAGGCGCGATACGCCGGCCAAAAGCTCAACATGGTCGCGCTGGACATCCCAAGTGCGGCGGCCCATCTTGGACGAGTTCGAGAACGTGGGCGGGTCGACAAAGATCAAGTCCCAGCGGTTGCGCGTCTGGCGCTGGTCGCGAATCCAGGCGAGCACGTCGTCGCGCACAAAATGATGCTGCGGACCAACAAAGCCGTTCTGGCGCATATTGCGCTCGGCCCAGTCCAGGTAGGTGTTGGAAAGGTCGACCGTCACGGTCTCCTCGACGCCGCCATCGGCCGCGTAGCAGGTGGCAGTGCCGGTGTAGGCAAACAGGTTGAGGAAGCGGCGCGCCTGCTTGGCGTGCTCGCGCACCAGGTTGCGCGTGACGCGATGATCCAGGAAGATGCCCACATCCAAATAGTCGTCAAAGTTGACGGCAAAGGTGAGTCCACCCTCTTCGATGAGCGGCAGGCGACGGCGCGCGATGTTGGCGCGCTCGCCCGAGCCGCCCTTGCCGGCGCCCTGCTTACCGTACTGCGAGCCGCCACGTGAGCGCATGCGGGCCTTGGCGTGCACGTGCTCGGCCGGAACATCAAGGATGCGCGGCGAGATGGCCAAGATGTCGAGCATGCGGGCCTGGGCCAGCGCGGGGTCGATGGTCTTGGGCGCGGCGTATTCGGCGATGACGAGCCAGCGGCCCGGCGTCTGCGGGCAGCCCTCGTACAGATCGATGGCGGCGGAGTAATCGGGCAGGTCGGCATCGTAGACGCGGTAGCAGCTCACGCCCTCGCGCTTGGCCCACTTGCGGCGCAGACGGGCATTCTTGCGCAGGCGGTTGGCGAACTGCTCGGACTCCGGGATGAGCACGGGCAGCGGCTTGCCGTCGCCCAAGTCGAGCGTGGCGGCAGGTTCGGGCATGGAGGAAGCGGCGGCTTCGTCGTTGGCTTCGTTGGCATCCGCAACCTCGGCCTCGGCATCCGCGCTGGTCGCAGCCTCAAACGCTGCAGCGGCGTGGTCGAGTGAGGGCCAAACCTCAAGAGCCGCCTCCTCGTTATTGGGCATGACGGCGATCGAGCGCTCGGGCTCGGCGTGGAGCGCGCGGGCCAGCAAGCCGTCGCGGGTGAGAGCGGCGACCGGCGCCGAAGCGAGCTCGGGGGCGCGGCGCAGCTCGCCGATGAGCGTCATGGCATCGTGCATGAGCGAAAGCGGGGTCTCGGTCGTGTCCGCGACCAGGGCGGCACCGGCGACGGCGCCCGCATGGTCCAGCACGGTGGCGGGCTTGGCGGCACAAAAGTCGACAAAACGCTTGTAGCCGGCGCACTTGACCATGCGCTCGGCAGTCTTGCGGGCGGCGGGGTCGATGTCTACGGCCACGATGCGCGCCTGGCGCTCGCGCGCTGCCGCCTCGCGCTCGCGCGCCTCGGCAAGCAGCTGCTCCCACAGGACAGCGTCGTGCAGCTGCCAGCCCTCAAAGCCCCAGCGCTCGCGTGCGGCGCCCGGGGCGCGGTCGGTCAGAATGTTCACGGCCTCCAGCAGCAGACCGCCGCCGGCGCACGAGGCATCGATCAGCGTGGGAAGGGCTTCGTTTTCGTAATCGTCGGCCGTCAGCTCGCGCTCGCATAGTGCGGTCCAGCCGACCTGCGCCAGCACCAGGGCGGCGTAGTCGGGGCGCAACACGTGTGCGCCCTCGCCGGCACGAGTCGCAGCGGGCGGCAGACGCTTGAACAGCGGGTCGCCCGAAAGGTCCAGGCTGATGCTCGCGCGGCGCTGACGCAGCGAAAGCAACAGGTGAACATCGGGGTCGGCGGCATCGACGTCGGCGCGACGGCCCGTGGTCTCGGCCAGACGGTCGCACAGCGCGTCTTTGGCGCGCAGGGCCGAGAAGCGCGTGTTGCGCAGCTGCTCGGTCACGCCGCGGGCGGTGATGGCGATGGTGGCGCCGGGGCGGATGATGGTCTCCCAGGCGATGTCGTAAACGCTATCGTACAGTTCATCGGCATCCTGCGCCTCAAAGCGCCCGAGTACCACGAACACACGGCTCGCCAGGCGCGACCACAGACAGGCGCGGTAGCCTTCTTCGAGCTCGCCCTCAAATGTAGCGCGGCCCTTCAGCCGGCGAACATGCGAAAGCCCGAGGCGTTTAAGCTCATCGGCGAGTGCGGACTCAAAGCCCTCGGGGCAGCTTGCGTAAAATTCCATGGGTGACCTCTCTGGTTGCGTCGCTCCATTATATGATGGATACTTCGTTTACTCTCGCCCCCGAAAGGAACCCATATGATTGATGCGTGCCCCGATTCCGCCGTGCTCTTTTTTGACGTGGACGGCACGCTGACGTCGTTCGATCCCGACAACATGACCGACAAGGACTTTTCGGCGGTTCACCCCTCGCAGGCGGTCGTCGAGGCGTTTCATCGTCTGCGCGACGCGGGACACCATGCATTTATCTGCACGGGTCGTCCCTTGTGGCTGATTGCCGATGGCCTGCGCGCGCTGAACCCGGCGGGTGTCGTTGCCATGGCGGGAGCGACGCTCGAGGTCGAGGGCCGCGTGGTGCATGAGGACTGCTTTGACGAGGACGTTATTGAGGAGCTTGCGCGCCGTATGGCCGCGGCAGGGATTGAGGCCTTTTTCGAGACCAACGTGGCTACTTTTGCCCTGGAACCCGCGGGTGTTGAGCAGTCGTCTCTGATCGGCACTTCTGTGGTGCACAGCACCGAGGAAATGCGCGTCGACGGCAGTCTGCGCGTGGGCAAGGTATGCCTCAGTGTGCCCAGTTTGGCTCGCGTGGCCAACGATGACGGCTTTATCGATCGCGAGTTTGAGCTGTGCAACACCGGTGGCCAGAATCGCGAGCTGAGCCCCAAGGGCATTGACAAGGGCGTGGGCGTGGCGCGAGCGCTGGAATACCTGGGTCGCACCGGCAACGCGCGCACCTTTGGCTTTGGCGATTCCGGCAACGATCTGGGTATGCTCGCCGCTGTCGAGACGGCCGTGGCCATGGGCAACGCTATGCCCGAGGTCAAGGCGCTCGCCGACTACGTGACTGATGATGTCGCACATGACGGCACCGTCACAGCGATGCAGCATTTTGGCCTCATCTAATGAATCCCGCGTTCTGACGTTTGCCCAAACTGCGACTCTTTGCTTTTGCATGCTCAATCGATTTATCAATCCAAACACTGAGGTGTTTATACCGTTCGCCGAGAAGATAAAAAACCGCAGCTCACGCCTTGATAAACGTAGGTAAAGTGTTTAGCAGTTTAACGCCCATGTGCAAGCGAAAGGAATCAGGCAGATGGCAATCAAGGTGTTCGCTGACGGTGCAAACCTCGAGGGCATGCTCGACATGTACGAGAACGGCAACGTTCAGGGTTTCACGACCAACCCGTCCCTTATGAAGAAGGGCGGCGTGACGGATTACCGCGCGTTTGCCAAGGAGGTCCTGGCCCACATCACCGATGTGTCCGTCTCGTTTGAGGTCTTTGCCGACGACGTCGAGACCATGGAGGTCGAGGCGCGCGAGATCGCTACCTGGGCCGAGAACGTCTACGTCAAGATTCCGTGCGTGACCACCAAGGGCGAGTCCACCGCCGAGCTGGTGCGCAAGCTTTCGGCCGACGGCATCAAGGTCAACGTCACCACCATCTTTACGCCTACGCAGGTTGATGAGATGGTCGAGGCCGTCGACGCCGAGACGCCGTCCATCATCTCGCTCTTTGCCGGCCGCATCGCCGATACCGGCGTCGACCCCATTCCGTTTATGACGGAGTCGGTCAAGAAGGCCGCCGCAAAGCCCAACTGCGAGGTCCTGTGGGCGTCCACGCGCGAGCTCATCAACATTTATCAGGCCGAGGCCTGCGGTTGCCAGATCATCACGGTACCCAACAGCATCCTGGCCAAGCGCAAGAACATCGGTCGCGACCCGTACGAGGTCTCGCTCGATACCGTGCGCGGTTTTGCCAAGGATATCGCGGCGCTCGGTTTCCATATCCTGCCGTAGCGCGAACACCGACTGTACCGTGGGCTGTTCGCCCCGGCCTTTCCTTTCCCTATCGCTCACGCGCTCCGCGAGGGTCGCGCTAGGCAAAGGAAAGGCCGGGGCTGCCGGCACGAGCTTGCCAGCAAGTTGGCGATTGGCTTCCATATCCTGCCGTGAGCAAAGGTACCCCCGCCTGCGCCGTGCAAAATTGAGAGTATTCAGCAAGGTAAAGGTCTTTATCAGTTGACCGAAGCATGGAACGGCCCCCGTTTTGGCTCTGACGACGCTAAAACGGGGGCTGTTTTTTGCTTTTTCGTCTCTGAGGGGCATCCGGAACGGTGGAATTTGCAGAATACTCGCGATTTTGCACATCGCTACAGGGGGTACCTTTGCTTTGGCGGTTTACTTGCCCTGCACCATGGTGAGCGAGATCTTCTTGCGGTCGCGATCGACCTTTTCGACCCACACCTTGACCGTGTCACCGACGCGCACGACGTCGCTGGGGTGCTTGACAAAGCGGTTGGCCAGCTTAGAGATATGTACGAGGCCGTCCTGGTGCACTCCCACGTCGACGAAGGCGCCAAAGTCGACGACGTTGCGCACCGTGCCCTTGAGCTCCATGCCGGGTTCCAGGTCGTCGATGGAAAGTGCCGAGCGGCTAAAGACCACCTCGGGCGCGTCGTCGCGCGGGTCGCGGCCGGGCTTCTTGAGCTCGTTGACGATGTCGATGAGCGTGAGGGTGCCGCAGTTCAGGTCACTTGCCAGCGCCGAGATACTGCCCAGACGGCGCTCGATGTCGGGCACGCCGCCGCGGCTGAGCTCGCTGGCTTTAACGCCGGCGCGTTCCAGGACGGACGTGGCCACCTCGTAGCTCTCGGGGTGGACGCTCGTCGCGTCGAGCGGGTTCTTGCCGCCGCTGATGCGCAGGAAGCCCGCGGCGTTGAGGTATGCCTTGGGTCCTAGTTTGGGGACCTTCTTAAGCTGGCGGCGATCGGTAAAGGCACCGTTTTCCTCGCGGTAGGCCACGATGTTTTTGGCCACGCTCGGCGTGATGCCCGATACGTATCCCAGCAGGCTTGCGCTCGCGGTATTCACGTCGACGCCCACGTGGTTGACGACGTCCTCCACCACATGGCCCAGGGTGCGCGAAAGCTCGGCCTGGTCAAGGTCGTGCTGGTACTGGCCAACGCCGATGGACTGGGGCGGGATCTTGACGAGCTCTGCCAGCGGGTCCTGTAGACGGCGGCCCAGGCTCATGGCGCCACGCACGGTGACGTCCAGATCGGGATACTCCTGGCTGGCGAGCTCGGAGGCGGAGTACACCGATGCGCCGGCCTCGTTGACGATGGTGTATCGCAGCTCAGGCGCCTGCTCGGCGATGAACTCCGAGACGACTTCCTCGGTCTCGCGGCTGGCGGTGCCGTTGCCGATGACGATGGTGTTGACGCTGTCCTTTTTGACGAGGCGGGCGAGCTCGCGCTTGGTGCCGGCGACGTCGTGGCGCGGCTTGGTGGGATAGACCACGCCGTGGTCGAGCAGCTTGCCGGTCTCGTCCATGACGGCGACCTTGCAGCCGGTGCGGTAGCCCGGATCGAGCGCGAGCACGCGGGCGCCGCGCACGGGGCGTGCCGAGAGCAGGCCCTCGAGATTCTTGGCAAAGACATTGATGGCCTCGGTCTGCGCACGGACGGTGAGTTTGGCGCGGGCCTCGCGCTCCAGCGAGGGGGCCATGAGGCGCTTGTAGCCGTCGGCGATGGCGGCGTCAAAGACGGGCGCGAAGACGCCCTGGCGTCGGGGCCAACGGCTGCCGAGGCGTGCCGTGGCGGCGGCGCCGTCGACGTTCACGCGCACGCGGAGCTTGCCCTCGCGCTCACCGCGGTCGATAGCCAGCACGCGGTGGTTGGGTATACGGCGCAGCGGCTCATCATAGCTGTAGTACGGCTCGTAGGGGGTCTTCTCGGTGGGGTCGGTGGCCTCGACGACGATGTCTGCGGTGTTTTGCGTAAAGGCACGCAGGTCGGCGACGTTCTCGGGGTCCTCGGCCACCGTCTCGGCCACGATGTCCGCCGCGCCGGCGAGCGCCTTCTCGGGCGTGTCGAAGCCGGCTTCCTCGTTGACGTATGCCGCGGCGGCGTCGAGCGCGCTGCCCTTGGCCGAGGCCTGCATGATGACCATGTTGGCAAGTGGCTCCAGGCCTGCCTCGCGGGCCTTCTGTGCGCGGGTCATGCGCTTTTTGCGGTAGGGCTTGTAGAGGTCCTCGACACGCTGGAGCTGCGTGGCCTCGCGAATTTGCTGTTCGAGCTCGGGCGTAAGTTTGCCCTGGGCGTCGATGAGCAGAATGACGTCCTCTTTGCGCTGTTCAAGATTGCGCAGGTAGGACAGGCGCTCGTCGAGTGCGCGCAGGGCGACGTCGTCCATGCCGCCCGTTGCTTCTTTGCGGTAGCGCGAGATAAAGGGGATGGTGTTGCCCTCGTCGATGAGCTTGACGGCTGCCTCGATGTTGGCGGCCTTAAGGTTGAGCTCGTGGGCGAGCTGGGCGATAAGATCCATGGGACTCCTTGCGTTTAAGGTGCGTTTGCAGCACAGGGCTACCAAGGATACCACCCGCCACTCCACCCAAGTAGTCATTTTGGGACGGGGCTCTTTTAGCCACTTTTGCCGCCCCGTCCCAGAAAAATCGTCGGCAAGGTAGCAAAATGCCCCGCGGGCAGGAGGCTGCTCGCGGGGCAAAGAAGAGGGGCTTGTTGGTGACGGACCGAAGGGTTCGGCATGGGGCTTCTGCCGCGGTCGCTCTTAAGGCATTACAGCTCGACGAGCTGACCGGTCTCGGCGGCCTCCTTGATGGCGTTAAGCAGCGTGAGCGTCTTAACGTTGTCGGCGGGGGTCACGACGGGCTCGACCTCGCGGCGAACGACCTTCACAAAGTGCTTGAGCTGCATCTTGTGTGGCAGTGCCGGGTCGACAGCCGGAATCTCCATCTGCAGCGGCTTGTGCCAGTTGGAGGCGCCGTCGTAGGAGAACTGGTGCAGGCGGGGCAGCGACAGGGCGCCCTTGGTGCCGCCGATAAAGTAGGCGTCGGCGTCGAAGGGGCGGTACTGCGGATCCTCGCGAGCGGTTGCCTCCCAGTTCCAGGGGCTGGCGGTGGCGTCGGAGATGGTCATGCTCGCGAGCGCGCCATCGGCAAAACGGACGTTGACCACGGCGGAGTCCTCGGTCTCAAACCCGCGGGCGGCGCTGGACTGCATGCCCTGGACGGCAACGGGCTCGCCCAGCAGGTAACGGAGCAGGTCGACGTCGTGAACCAGGTTGACCAGGATCGGGCCGGCGCCCTTCTTGCGGCGCCACTCGACGTCGAAGTACTCGTCATTCTTATAGATCATGTAGTGGAAGCTCGACACGGTGAGCTTACCCAGCTCGCCGGACTCGATGATCTCCTTGGCCTTGTTGACGAAGGGGTTGTGGCGACGGTGCTGACCCACGAGCACGGGTACGCCGGCGGTCTCGGCCTCGGCGGCAAAGGCCTGGGCATCCTCCAGGTCGTTGGAGATCGGCTTTTCGACCAGCGGCACGATGTTGCGCTTCACGGCCTCGCGGGCAACGCCCAGGTGCAGGTCGTTGGGCGTGGCGATGATGACGGCGTCGGGCTTGACCTCGTCCATCATCTGGGCGGGATCGGTGTAAAACGGCACGCCGGCGGCCTCGGCCGTGGCGCGGGCGCCCTCAAAGGCGTCGGCGATGGCGACGAGCTCGGCCTCGGGCTCCTCGGTGACAAAGCGGATGTGGTTGCGGCCCATGGCGCCGGCGCCGATAACGGCAATGCGAACGGGGTTGAGCTCAGACATTTCGACTCCTTAATACTGGTGGCGGTGGAATGCAACAAAGGGGTTGTCCCTTTGTCGCATCGGTAGAACTAGGCGGACTTCTTCTTGCTGTCGGAGACCATCATGTAGACGGTGAGCACGACGGCGATGGCAGCGATCACAATGGCGCCGTAGAAGGACTGTTGGTACGCGGCGCTGCCGGCCTCGGCGTGATACAGCACGGCGGTGATGGGCTGGCTGATCCAGGTGGAGGCGGCGTAGCCCAAAAACATGATGCCGTAGTTGACGCCGATGTTGCTGGTGCCAAAGGCGCCACCGGTGAGCGGCGGGTAGATGACGAGCAGGGCGCCAAAGCTAAAGCCGAGCAGGGCGAGCGCCACAAAGAACATGGCCTGCGTAAAGCTCATCGACATGATGACGAGTGCGACGATGGTGACGACAAGGCTGATGAGCAGCGACTTATAGGCGCCGAGCTTGTCGATGATCTGGCCAAAGGACAGGCGGCCGACCAGGTTGGCGCAGGTGTTGACGGAGACCACCACACCGCCGAGGGCGACGGCCGCGGCGCTCGTGGGATCGGCGAAGAGCTGGACGGCGGCGATGGAGGCAACCTTGCCCACGAGCAGAGTACCGGCGGTGGCGGCAAAGGCGAAGGTGACGATGAGGACCCAGAAGCGCGGGGTCTTGACCATCTCGCCCGGGGTGAGGTCGCCGAAGGTGCCAGCGTGCGCGCCGCCCTTGGGGGCCTCGAAGCCCTCGGGCAGCCAACCGGCCTCGGGGGCCTTCAGGAACAGGGCGGAGGCGGCGATCGTCACAAAGAAGATGACGCCGAGCGCCTTAAGGGCGCCAAAGATGCCCAGGCTCGGGATGAGCAGCGAGGCGAGCACCGGGGACAGCACGGCGGGACCGGCGGTCGAAGCGGCCAGGGTGATGCCGGAGGCGAGACCCTTCTTGTCGATGAACCACTTTTGGCCGGTGGTGAGCGCGGGGTTGTAGCCCAGGCCGTTGCCGATGGCGGCGACGAGCGAGAACCACAGGTAGAACTGCCACGGCTCGGTGACGGTGCCGGACATGAACCAGCCCAGGCCGTAGCACGCGGCGGCGGCGATCACGACGTTGCGCGGGCCGATCTTATCGGAGATGCGGCCGGCGAAGATGCCCGTCACGGCCATGATGGTCTGAAAGACCGGGAAGGCCCAGGTAAGAGCGCTGGACCACTCGGGGTAGACGGCGAGCAGGTTCTTGCTCACGACGGAATACAGCGCGATGGAGCTGATGAAGAACATGGTGACGCACGCGGCGGAAAGCACGACGGCGCGACCCTTGTTGGAGTTGGTGGAAGCCATTGGACTCTTTCTAATCGATACGGGGGAGGAGCGGGCGTGTCCGCGGGGCCTCCCTGTCAGGTTGGTTTACTGGTCAGTCGGCTTGGCGACACCGGACTCATCGGACCAGAGCTCGACACCCTTGTCCTTAAGGTAGTTGTCGGCATAGGCGCGACGGCCGCCGGGCTTGGCGGTGAGGTCGCCCATCATGTTGGAGAAGCCGCCGTCGACCTTGATGGCGTCGCCGGTGGTAAAGTCCGAGCGCTTGGACGCCAGGAACATGACGGCGTTGGCGATATCGCTGACCTCGCCGATGCGACGCGTGGCGATCAGGCGGCTGCGGCTCTTTTCGACCTCGGGGTCGGCGTAGAAGTTGGCCGACATCGGAGTCTTAACGAAGCAGGGCTCGACGCAGTTGGAGCGGACACCGTAGGGGCCCCACTCGGCGGCGAGCATCTTGGACATCATGTTGACGCCCGCCTTGGTGGAGCTGTACACGCCCGAGAACGTCTCGGGGGAGTGGCTGGCAACGGTCGAGATGTGCACCAGGCGACCCTGGCCGGCCTTGATCATCTCGCGACCAAAGCGCTGCGAGGTGATGAAGTAACCGGTGAGGTTGACGTTGATGACCTCGTTCCAGTCGGAGAGCGGCAGGTCTTCCATAGCTGCGAAGCGCAGGATGCCGGCGGTGTTGACGAGAACGTCGACGCGGCCGAAGTCGGCGATGGTGGCGTCAACGGCTGCCTGAACCTCGGCCTCGTCGGTGGCGTTCATCTTGTAACCCTCGGCGTGGATGCCAAACTCGGCAGCGAGGTCGGCGGCAGCGGACTTGACCTTCTCCTCGTCCAGATCGAGCAGGACGACGTTGGCGCCATTGCGGGCGAACTCGCGACAGATCTCGACGCCCATACCGCCGAGTGCGCCGGTCACGGCGCAGACATCGCCCTCGAGCTTAAGCCAATTGCTCATAGGAACTTCCCTTCTTGTGCCTCCCGGTGGGTCGTTCCCATTAATCGACCCACGTGGTTTTCGCTGGTTATCGTATGCTTTGCATTTGCGCAGGTGAATTGCATATTTGTTAGAACGGCGTTAACCGTAGGTTTACACTGTGCATTGAGGTTTGTTCTCAATTGAGCGCGTGACCTGCGAAAACAACCCCCTGTGGCACCATGTGGCCATGGGCGCGAAAACGGGAGATTGACGTGTACGATCGACGACTCGAGGCCATATCGGCCGCCGCGGAGCTGGGAAGCTTCTCGCGTGCGGCGGCAAAATTGCGCGTGTCGACCCCGGCGCTCGTCAAGCAGGTGTCGGGCTTCGAGGCCGAGTTTGGCATCACGTTGTTCGAGCGCTCGCATTCTGGTGTTAAGGTGACGCCGGCAGGTGCTCTGCTGGTGGACGATGCACGTTCGATCATGCGGCAGTCCGAGGACGCGCTACGCCGTGCCCGACGCGCGGCGGGCGATGGCGGGGCCGTGCGTCTGGGCGTGTCGATGATGTGCCCGGGGCGCCAAACGCTGTCGATGTGGTCGGGCGTACACGAGCTGGAACCGTCGCTGCGATTTGAGATCGTGCCGGTACGCGACCTCTATGACGAGCGCGAGACCGTCATGCGCAGCCTCGGTCGCGAGGTCGATGTGGTGCAGTCGAGTTTTTCGACCCCGCGCTGGGGTGACGCCTGCCAAAAGCTTCGCATTGTCAACGTGCCGTTTTATATCGACCTGCCGCGCACGAGCCCGCTGGCGCGCAAGAATCGCATTACGGTCGCCGACTTGGAGGGTATGCGCCTGCGCGTGCTCCGCCACGGCAACGACGCTATGGACAGCCTGCGTATCGATCTTTTGGCAGACGGTGGCGTGGACGTGATCGATGTGGATAGCTTCGACTTTGCGCTCTTTAACGAGGCGGAGGAAAAGGGCGACGCGGTGCTCACCTGCGGGGCGTGGTCGGGGGTGCACCCGGCCTTTGTGGGTGTGCCGTTCCTATGCGGTCGCGAGGTGCCAGTCTTTCTGCACTACCCGCTCGAGCCCACCCTCCAAGTCCAAAAATTCGTCAACGCCATGGCCCAACTCCTCAAGTAGCCAAAAGAGTCCCGTCCCAAATTAGCTACCCTTTGCTACGGGTTTAGCGGTCCTCGCGTTGCGGCCCGGCTGCCTCGGCTGTCTTTACGCGGTTCTTGTCGATGTACATGTTTTTGTCGGCCTGAGAAAAGAGCTCACGCATCGTAGGCGGTTCATCAAAATCACTGGAAAGCGCATAGCCCACCGCGTAGCTGATGGGCATATCGGGGTGGACTTCGGAATACTCGTTCACGTTCGCGCGAATCCGAGCGAGACAAGATTCCACAGCGGCTCGGTCGGCATCCCGCAGTACCGCGATAAACTCATCGCCGCCGTCGCGGCCCACAAAGCAGGTCTCCGACGCCACGCGCCCCAGTTGTTGGGCAAAAGAGCGAATGTATTCATCGCCCTTCTCATGGCCGAAGTTGTTATTGACCATATGCAGATTGTTAAGGTCGAAGACGCACACCGCAACGGGCTCCTCCGCGGAGACAGGCTGCTCCTGCCCCAAGATCTCCTCGCACTTGTTCTTGTTGGGCAGTCCCGTGGCTTCGTCGAGATAGACTTTGCTCTGCAGTTCGCGATTGAGCGCGGCGGTGCGCACCGCGCGAACAAGGTCGACCGCAAAGGCCGCCACCAAGCCCACGATGTCGATGATCACCAAGCCCTCGAGATAGTTGAGCGCCGACGCCTTCTCCTGAGAGTAGTCCTCTGCGAGTCGCGTAGCATCGTCGCAAATGCCAAAGAACTCCTCGCTCATGGAGATGATGTCGGTGCTCTCGTAGCCGACTTCGCGCACGCGGCTAATCTCGGCGCAAAGCTCATCAAAATAATTTGCAAGCTCGGTCATCTTTGCCTGATACTCATCGTCGTCGAGACGGACGAGGTTGAGGTCATCACTTCCGTAACGCAAACCGTTGATGTATGAATCCACGGCTTTAAGCAGGTCATCTTGAGGCTGGCCCGCATCCTCGAGCTTAACGATTCGCTGCGTGGTACCGCGCACCAGACCGGCGTAGTTGACCACACGCGCCGTGCCCTGGATATCGGAGACGAGCAGCATAACATTGATGAAGAAGAAGATGAGAACTGCCGTGAGCACCATCATGAGCAGGCGCATCGCCCGACTGGCTTTCTTGGCGACAGAAGTATTCACAAGTTCACTCCCCCAAATGACAAAAGAGCAGGTAGCACGCAGTGTGCTGAAATTCATGGGTGGTTAACTCTACCATATGGGCTAGCAGCCTCAAACTGCAGCAGACGCTCGTCCAAATTGGCGTGACGCTTGCCTTGTTGTTCTTGACCTGGCCGCGCTATCGGACATGCTTCTGGTCTTGGATCACCATGGGAAAGCTCATCCCGTTTTGTGCGTCTAGAGTGGGATGCGGCTTCCCAAAGGTGCCGTTAGGGGAAACCACATCCCGGTTTATGCCCTTGAAATGGGATGCCGTTTCCCGGAGGGGGCCCAGCGGGAAACGGCATCCCATTTTGGGCCCGAAAAGTGGGATACGGTTTCCGGCCGGCATGAATAAAGCCTCCGCAGCTCGTGTGGCTGCGGAGGCTTTATTCGTTGCGGCGCATTGTGTTTGGGTCGTTGAGATGAGTCGATTTGCCCCGAAAGAGGAGGGCATTGACCTTAGGGTCATGCCCGACGAATGAGCGGCAAATCGGCCATCTCGGCGAGCCGAACTACTCCAGCTCAAACGCCCCGGTATAGAGCTGATAGTAGTATCCGCGCTTGGCGATCAGCTCGTCGTGGTTGCCACGCTCGATAATGCGGCCGTGGTCCAGGCAGATGATCGCGTCGGAGTTGCGCACGGTGGACAGGCGGTGCGCGATGACAAACGTCGTGCGGCCCTCCATGAGCTTGTCCATGCCCGTCTGCACGATGGCCTCGGTGCGGGTATCGATGCTCGACGTGGCCTCGTCCAGAATCATCGCCGGCGGATCGGCGACCGCGGCTCGGGCGATCGAAATCAGCTGGCGCTGGCCCTGCGACAGCTGGGCGCCGTTGCCGGTGAGCATCGTGTCGTAGCCGTCGGGCAGGCGGGTGATAAAGTCGTCCGCGCCGGCGAGCTTTGCCGCCGCGATGCACTCCTCGTCGGTAGCGTCCAGGTTGCCGTAGCGGATGTTATCCATCACGGTGCCGGTGAACAGGTTCACGTCCTGCAGCACGACGCCCAGCGAGCGGCGCAGGTCGGCCTTGCGGATCTTGTTGACGTTGATGCCGTCGTAGCGGATCTTGCCGTCGGCGATGTCGTAGAAGCGGTTGATGAGGTTGGTGATGGTCGT
>CAUCCR010000004.1:0-33802 GCA_958441355.1 uncultured Collinsella sp.
GCCAAGGAGGGCGCGAACCTCGTCATCACCGGCCGCAACGTCGCCAAGCTCGAGGCCGCCAAGGAGTCTCTCGAGGCTGAGTACGGCGTCAAGGTTCTGCCTGTTCAGGCCGATGTTTCTGCCGGTCAGGACAACGAGGCCGTCGTACAGAACGTTATCGACAAGGCGATTGAGGAGTTCGGCCGCATCGACGCCGTCGTCAACAACGCCCAGGCCAGCGCCTCGGGCGTGACCATCGCCGACCACACTATGGACCAGTTTAACCTGGCCATTTACTCTGGCCTGTATGCCACCTACCTGTACATGCAGAAGGCCTATCCGCACCTGAAGGAGACCAAGGGCTCCGTGGTCAACTTTGCTTCGGGCGCCGGCCTGTTTGGCAACTACGGCCAGTGCAGCTACGCCGCCGCCAAGGAAGGCATCCGCGGCTTGACCCGCGTCGCCGCCAACGAGTGGGGCAAGGACGGCATCAACGTCAACATCGTGTGCCCGCTTGCCTGGACTGCTGCGCTCGAGAACTTCCAGGATGCTTACCCCGAGGCGTTCAAGGCCAACGTCCACATGCCGCCGGCGGGCCACTACGGCGACGTCGAGAAGGAAATCGGCCGCGTGGTCGTTCAGCTTTGCGGCCCCGACTTTAAGTATATGAACGGCGAGACCGTCACCCTCGAGGGCGGCATGGGCCAGCGGCCTTAGGGGTTACGGCGTTTTACCAAACGCCGTAACGGGCCGACGCTGCGCGGTCACCAGGGCGACAACTTGTCATTCAAAGAGGGCGGCATGACCAGAAGGTCTATGCCGCCCTCTTTTCATGCCAATTTGTTCGCCCTGGCGACCGCTCGCTGGCGTTGCCAGAGCATCGGCGTTGCCTTGGCTGTTGGAAATGATCCCAATGACTATGACCCCTTTGCACCAGTTTCTGTCGAGTCGGTGCTCCTTGCGGGTTGCCCGTATAATGGTTTGCGTATGAACCGCAACCAAGGAGTTCCAGTTTATGGACCAGAGTCTTTTTAAATTCGACCTGATCGCCGAGGATCCGACGACGCACGCGCGTGCCGGCGTGCTGCATACCCCGCACGGCGACATCGAGACGCCGATCTTTATGCCCGTGGGCACCAAGGCAAACGTCAAGGGCATCCCTACCGAGACCGTCAAGCAACTCGGCGCCCAGATCGTGCTTGCCAATACCTATCACCTGTCCATGCGCCCCGGCGAGGATACCATCGCCGAGCTGGGCGGCCTGCACAAGTTTATGAACTGGCATGGCCCCATTCTTACCGACTCGGGCGGCTTCCAGGTGTTCAGCCACAACGACGCCGTCAAGCTCGCCGACGAGGGCGTGCGCTTTATCGTCAATGACTACGACGGCCGCCACGTGTTCTGGACGCCCGAGGACAACATGGAAATCGCCATGAAGCTCGGTTCCGACATCTGCATGCAGCTCGACCAGTGCCCGGGCTATCCCGCCACGCGCGCCTACGTCGAGCGCGCCGTTGAGCTGTCGAGCATGTGGGCCGAGCGCTGCTATAAGGCGCATACCCGCGATGACCAGGCGCTCTTTGGCATCGTCCAGGGCGGCATGCACCTGGACCTGCGCCTGCGCTCGCTGCGCCATCTGGAGGAGTGCGGCGACTTCCCGGGCTACGGCATTGGCGGCTACTCGGTGGGCGAGGACCACGAGACCATGTTCGAGACGCTGGCACCGCTTGTGAGCGAGTACATGCCCAAGCACAAGCCGCGCTACCTGATGGGTGTCGGCAACCCCACCACCCTCGTGCGCGGCGTGGGTGTGGGCATCGACATGTTCGACTGCGTGCTGCCGACGCGCACCGGCCGTATGGGCACGGCGTTCTCGAGCGAGGGTCGCCTCAACTTCCGCAACGCCCGCTTTGCGCACGACGACGGCCCCATCGATCCCACCTGCACCTGCCCGGTGTGCACGGGCGGCTACAGCCGCGCACTCATTCGCCACATGGTCACGCAGAAGGAGATGCTCGGCGGCATTCTGCTGTCGATGCACAACATCTACTACCTGCTCAACCTTATGCAGCGAGCCCGCCAGGCCATTATCGAGGGCCGTTACGGTGCGTTCGTGAGCGACTGGATGAACAGTCCTGCGGCGGTGGATTACTAAGAGCTGCGACCGCTGACCGATGCCTTGCAAGCACTTGATGCATCGCGGGTACCATACCGAATAGTTGATGTTCGGGCGGGTGTTTGGCGCATGGCGTCGACCCCGCCCGTTTTTCTTTTTCTCGATAGGAGTACCCCATGATTAAGAATGAGAACGTTGAGGGCGAGCCGGCCTACGACGAGACGTACCGACGTGGCCCCGTGGTCATGCGCGGCCCCATGATTCCTAAGGACAATACGTACGCCAACCTATTAGCGCCCGAGGACTCGACCGATTGGCTGCACGCCGACCCGTGGCGTGTGCTGCGCATTCAGGCCGAGTTCGTCGATGGCTTTGGCGCGCTTGCCGAGCTTGGTCCTGCGGTGACCATCTTCGGCAGTGCCCGCACGCCCAAGACCGATCCGCTCTACAAGGCGGCGCGCACGGTCGGTCGCAAGATCGCCCAGCGCGGCGTGGCGGTTATCACCGGTGGCGGCCCCGGCGTCATGGAGGCGGCCAACAGGGGAGCGGCGAGCGCGAACGGCAAGTCGGTCGGCCTGGGTATCGAGCTTCCGCACGAGCACGGGCTCAACAAATACGTGAACCTCGGCATGGACTTCCGTTACTTCTTTGTGCGCAAGACCATGTTCGTCAAATACAGCTCGGGTGCCATCGTGTTTCCCGGTGGTTTTGGCACGCTCGACGAGATGTTCGAGGTGCTCACGCTGGTGCAGACGCACAAGGTCAAGCGCATGCCCCTCGTTTTGGTGGGCACTGAGTACTGGCAGGGCCTGTTCGACTGGCTCAACGGCCCGGTGATGGATGCCGGTATGATCAGCCCGCTCGATCCCGAGCTCGTACACATCACCGACGACCTCAACGAAGCCGTCGACATTGCCCTGAGTGGGCTGATGTAGGGCGAGCGTGCCTGTTGTTGTAGTAATGAGAACGGCAGATTGATGCTATTTAACATCAGTCTGCCATCTATACTGGGTATACTGATGCAAAAGACGAGGGCGAGGAGGTCGCGTATGTCTACTGCAACGGTTAAGCCTACGACGGTTCGCATCGAAGAAGGGCTCAAGGAACAGGCGACTGAGTTCTTGGATACGGTTGGCCTGAGTCTCAATTCGTATCTCAACCTTGCTGTTCGACAGCTGGTAAATCAACGAAAGATTCCTTTTGAGATCGTAGGAAGGGCGGAGGTGCCCAACGAAGCGACGAGACGCGCCATGGTGATTGCCGAGGCTCATGAGTTGGGGATTCTGCCAGACGACAGCCCGTCATTCAATAACGCTGATGAGCTCATATCATTCCTCGATGAGGACTAGCGATGTTCGAGATTAAAGTCGAGGCTCAGTTTAAGGCGGATTACAAACGGACGATGCGCATCCATCCGCAACTAAAAACCGAGTTTAAGGCGGCAGTCGCAGAGCTTGCAGCTCACGGCTCGCTTCCGGCGGAGTACGGTGCCCACGAGCTCTCCAACCCGGGCGGCAACTACAACGGGCACATCGACTTCCATCTATCCGACGGCCTGATCGACGTGGTCGTTCTCTACCTGCCGCATAAAACTAATCCGGTGATTCGACTGGTCAGAATGGGTTCGCATCAAGAACTGTTCCAGGGCCCACTGAGCTAGCCACTCGCTTTTAACTTGCGGTGAAATAGGGACTGATTGGCGGCTGATAAGCCAAAAACAGTCCCTATTCCACCGCAAGTGGTGGGGATGTCCTGCCTGTTGACGTGGCATCTGGCTTTCCCTTGTGGTTGATTTCGTCTAAGAGCTCCGCTGCGATCTCGCTGTTTTTGAACCTGATGCTGCAGTCTTCTTTCTTGGGGAAAGCTAGTAGCGGGATCGTTCCGTACCAGATAGTTTCTTCGTCAATTATCGCTGCACACAAACGTCCTTCTGCTCTAATGGCATGCTCGACGTTCATTTCTGCCAAAGTCTCGCTTGCATCTTCGCGCGGAGTCGAGGCAATGAAAAACTCAAGAGCAATCCCTCGGGCAGTGGCACCTTTGATTGCATCGCCGAGCTTTGCGAGGCAGGCGGCGGATGCGTAAGGCGCGGCAATGAAGATGCTCTTGGCGGCGCCAACGATGTCTTCAACCAGAGTCTCTACGGCATTAGCCGGTTCTATGAGAATGTTTTGATCGGACTGCTCGCTGCCTCCGGTCACGTAGACTTCGTACCCGAGCTTGGCGTAGGTCTTGAGTCTCTTCTGGTACATGCGGGCGAGCATGGGTATAGATAAATCAACGTAGTCGAATATCTCAACCCGTCGCTTGCCCTCGTGGCTTCTATGGAGCCTGCCCGCCTGCTGCGTGATGCTGCCGTCCCACGATATCGGCGTGGCAATGAGTAGAGTGTCAAGGTAGGACAGATCGAAGCCCTCGCCCAAAAGGCTTTCGGTGGCGACGATGATTCGATGTTCATGCTCGAAGCGGGGAAGACTGCTCAGTATCGTTTTTCTTTCTTTGGCGTCGATTTCCCCGGTCAGGAGAACGGGTTCGTGTCCTTGGTTTTTGAGCATCCCGAACAGCTCCTCGGCATGCTTTTTCCTTTTAGTCAGCACGAGCGGATGCCGGCCGTTTGACGCAGCTTCAATAGCGTCGATGACAATCAATTCGTTTCTAGCTGCATGCGTGCACAGCAGGTCGAGAATCTGATTAAAGTTTGCACCTGGCTCGTAGGCGGGTAGTCGAATTCCAGTAAAACGAGGCCGTACGATGCGCTGGATGCCCTGCTGAATCGCTTGCGCTTTTGGATCGATAGCATAACGGAGCGGGCCGCAGAGCATGGAGAGCGCCCGCGTAAGGCCGTCGGATCGTTCGGGCGTCGCAGAAAGGCCGTATACGTATTTGGCCGGGGCGGACTTGAGAATAAGCTCGAGCTGTGGTGCGGCGGCATGGTGGCATTCGTCGCAGATAATGAGGCCGTAATTTTGAACAAGGCCCTTAACTATCGGCTCTCCGGTTTGGCGGTCTTTGCCAGATAACGACTGGAACGAAGCGATGTCGACGAGGCCGCTTACGGCCATTTTGCCTCCTCCTATTTGTCCGATGACCGGAGGCTGCCTTTTGCTGATTCGTCCTTTTGGGGTTCGGACGGGCTCCCTGTTGTCCGTAATGTCGATAAATCGCTCGAGCTGGGATTTCCATTGGGTTATGAGTGCGGTTTTGGGAACGATGACGAGCGTTGGAAGACCAATGGATGCAATAAGATAAGCTCCGACGACTGTTTTACCGAAGCCTGTCGGCGCGGACATGATTCCGTCTTCGTATATGAGCATCTGATCAGCGGCGATTTGCTGCTCAGGGCGAAGGACTCCTTTAAATGCCATAACAATCGGATTACCCGATTTGCGCTCGTCTGAATAGTGGGCGGTAACGCCGGTCTCTTGAACTAGCTGCTCAAGTTGAGTTTTGCAGCCCCGGGGAATTGCAACATGACCATCTCTCAGTTCGCTAAGGTCTATGAGTCGCGGTTTGCCGAATACTGATTGATGCATGGACTGCGCGCGATAGAATGCCGGATTGGCAAATGTCGCAAGTCCGCGGATTTCCATTTGAGCTGCTGGACTCAGAGACTTCTCGGGGATGTACAGCATATCGGCTTGAATAACGGGCAGCGATGAGGGAAAGTCCCGCGATGTGAGTGGTAGTCGCTTTCGTGGTCTTTGGGCATACCGTTTGCCCTTGGTTGCCACCGTAGTTGTTGCTGGTCCGTGCGGGTTGTTTCCAGGGGCCTCAATCAGATCTTGCACCGTCGAGCGCGGAATCAGCTGGACTTGTGATAGATAGAGCCATTGGTCGGGAAAGGGCTTGAATTGTTCGTCTACAAATACACTGTTTCCTTCACGTTGCGCCTTGCCTTGAAAGGGGAGTGCGATGAGGTTTCCGAAGCCTCCATCGGGAATAGTGGCCTGAGCGGGTAGCATTCGATCAAAGGCCTCGAACGTGATTGTCTTATTATGCGCCGCAGCTTCGGTTATGAGGCAACTTCCAAACTCTCGGGCAGCCTTTGCGCTGATTGGCTCGAGGAAGAAAAACCAGATGTGGGCGCCGTTGCCGGACCTTGAGCGCTCAACGGCGGCGTTAATGCCCCGTCGTATTGCAACAAGCCGTACGGCATTTGTTGCCTCTTTCCAGTCCGCTTTGTCAAAATCGATGACGAGAACTTTCGTGTTGCAGTTCCTATCGAGAACATATTGCCCGAGGACATCGCGGAACCGGTCATCGTTGCCTTTAAAGTGAGCAATGATTGCGGCATCGCTTAATTCCGGGAAGACGCGATTGCTGCATTCTACGCATTTAACTCTTTGATGGGCTGCTTTGGGGCAAATTCCTGGCTCCCACTCATTAGCACAAGCAGGCGTATAGCCAATGCCCCCGTCCTTTCTGCGATATCCATGAGCGTAAACATCTTTGCGCCCGGTAAAGAGACTGCGAAAGAGCTCGAGTTTATCGCGTGCTGGGCTCGCGCTGGTGACGATGCCCTCGATTTGCGCTCGTTCATCGAACAAAGCGCCAGCTTCTTCCCACTCTTCTAGCGTTGCGTAGCGTACGTCTGAACCGTTGTTGCAAATGACGATTTGTCGGTGTTGGTCCGATATATGTGTGATCGTCTGATCGTATTTAAATTGTGCGGTCCCAAAGAGGGCGTATTGATGCATAGCGTTGCCCATTTGAATGCCGTCCTTGTATTGGAGTTGTTGAGACGAGGGTACGGCATTACGGCTTTTTGGGATATGTAATTTCGATTCAAGTTTGCTAATGGCAAGGGATTATTCTGCGAGCGGCTTTCGGTCGATACCAAGGCGCGCGACGGCCCTTGATAATCAGGGTTTGCGGTCATATGGGTAGCCGGAGGCGTAAAGAGCGGACCTCATTCAGACCCGGTGGGCAAAAAATGGAAAATATGAGTACTGTTGCTCGGTTAGTCTCATATCATTTGAGAAGTATCTAAGACCAATTGACTGAGTTTTAGTATATTCACCCCCCCCTAAACACGACGATTTGGGGCTTGATGGAGCTTGAAATCGGTGGAAGCGGGCAATTTCAGCGAAATTTTGCTGTTACTAAATTTATGACAGTACTCATATTTGCCATTTTTTGCCCACCGGGTACCGCTAGGGGCTAGTCGAAGCTCCCCCAAACAGCTGGGAATGCGCCGATCGTCAGCATATCTTGTATATGGATGGCTCAGCAAAAGAAGTTGCGGTGAAATAGGGACTGATTGGCGGCTGATAAGCCAAAAACGGTCCCTATTTCACCGCAACTGATGTGGGCGTTCCTAGCGAGTTGGCTGGTAGCGGGGGCAGTAGCTGATGGCGATGGCGTCGAGGCCTACGTGGGTCGCGATGGTACAGCCGATGGGGCCGGTGCCGGCGTCTACGTAGTCCTGGCCCGCGAGCGCCTGGTTGACGAGCTCTTGCTCCTCGGCGGCGCCGGTCGTGAGCACGCGCACGCTTGAACCCGGATGCTCAGCCAAAAACGCGAGGCAGTCGGCCATGGTGTTGGCGACGATGCGCTTGGCGCCGCGGCCCTTCTTGATGGCCTTGATCTCGCCCGATTTCCACTCCGGCGAAACGGCCAGGCGAATGTTGAGCATCTGCGTCAGCTGGCCAGCGAGCTTGGGCGCGCGGCCGTTCTTGACCAGGTTCTCGAGCGTGCGCGGAATCAGCAGCAGATGGGCGTCGGGCAGCGTCGCGCGGATCTGGGCCTCGGTCTCGTCTAGGCTGCGGCCGTCCTCGCGCATGGCGAGCGCGTACTCTACCAGCAGACCCTCGGCGCCCGAGCCGGTGCGCGAATCGATGCAGCGCACGTCGAGCTCGTGGGTATCGGCCACCTGGCACGCGTTGGCGTAGCAGGCAGACCACTCGCTGCATAGCGAGATAAAGATGGCGCTATCGTGGCCGTCGGCGAGCACGCGGTCAAAGAGTGCCTTGAATTCACCGGCACTCGGCTGCGAGGTGTGTGGTAGCTGCTCGGAGCCTGCCATGCGGGCGACGTATTCCTCGGCGGTGATCTGCACCTGGTCGAGCAGGTCCTCGCCCTCGATAATCACATGCAGCGGAATGACGTAAATGCCAAGCTCTTGAGCGCGGGCGGGGGAGATGTCCGACGTGGAGTCGGTTATGATGGCAAAAGACATAATTGCACCTTTCGTTGGGGCGCTTGCGCGCCGCCTTCTGAGAGCAAAGTGCGACAAGTATAGTAGAGTCATTCCACATTGCTAGGTTCAATTGTTGAATAGTCAACAGTTTGAAGTGTCGGTGTGGAAATCATCAACTGGGGAAGAGGGATGCCGATGGAGGCACTGGAGATATGCAAGCGGCCGGTCGTGCTGTTTGATTTCGATGGCACGGTGGCCGATACGGGCCGGGCGGTGATGACCTCGACGCGCAAGACGCTTGCTGCGCGCGGGTTTTCGGAAGCGCAGATGGGTGACCTGCGCCGTATGATCGGGCCTCCCCTGTGGAAGAGCTTCCACGACTTTTATGGCTTCTCGCGAGAGGAATCGCTTGTGGTGGCCAACGAGTACCGTGCCTTTTTTGATGAGCTGGGACCGGAAGAGTACCCCGTGTTCGATGGAATCTCCGAGCTGCTCGACAGCCTTGCCGCGCAGGGGCATCGCATGGCGGTCGCGACGTCTCGCATGGAGGCGAAGTGCATCGATATGGTGCATGAGCTGGGGCTTTGCCAGTTTGAGGCCGTGGTTGGCATGAATCCGCCGCAGGGGCGCGAGACCAAGGCCGATTCGGTCCGCGATGCGCTGGCGGCCCTGGGCGCGACCGCGGACGATGCCGTGATGATTGGCGACCGCTTTAACGACGTCGAGGGCGCGCACGCGATGGGCGTGCCGTGCATTGGCATCTATTCGGGCGCGGCGGCGCCGGGGGAGCACGAGGCCGCGGGCGCCGATGCGGTGGTGCACTCGGTGGCCGAGCTTGCTAAACTTTTCGCTATATAAGTATGTGATGTGAGAGGCGGGCACGCTCGCCGCTCATTGGTAAGGAGGTCCTCCATGAATCAGGTGGAGCAGAGCGTTACCGAGTATGTCGACGAGGTCTGGGAGGATGTCGTCGCCGATATCGAGCAGCTGGTGAGTTATCCGTCCGTGGCAGTTTCTGCCGATGCGGAGCCCGGCGCGCCGTTTGGCCGCCCGGTCCGTGACGCGCTCGATTGCGCGCTCGGCATTGCGCAGAAGCTCGGCTACCAGACGAGCGACGACGAGGGCTATGTGGGCATTGCCGATATCCCGGGCCGCGGCGACAAGCAGCTCGCGACCATCTGCCACGTGGACGTGGTTCCCGCCGGCCCCGGTTGGAATACCGATCCGTTTGCGATGGAGCGTCGCGAGGGCTGGCTGCTCGGTCGCGGCGTTATCGACGACAAGGGTCCGGCCGTGCTGTCGCTCTACGCCGGCGCCTATCTGCTCAAGCACGGCATTACCCCGCGCTATACCTTCCGCGCGCTGCTGGGCTGTGATGAGGAAGTGGGCATGTCCGACGTTCACCATTATCTGGAGAACCACGCAGATCCCGACTTTCTGTTTACGCCCGATGCCGAGTTCCCGGTCTGCAATGCCGAGAAGGGCCAGTTTGGGGCGACGTTTGTGAGCTCTAGGATCGATGGCGGGCGTATTGTGTCGTGGAGCGGTGCCGAGGCGAGCAACGCCATTCCGTCGCAGTCTATCTGCGAGCTTGCGATTGCCGTCGATGAGCTGCCGGCGCCCGTTGAGAACGCCGACCGCCTGGAGATCACGGCACTCGATAACGGCCATGCGCAGATTTTTGCCCACGGCATTGGCGGTCATGCTTCGATGCCCGAGGGGACGATCAACGCCGTCGGCCTGATCGTGACGTACCTGCGCGAGGTCGAGGATGCGTTTGGCGCCCGCAGCGAGCGCCTGCTCACGCCTGCGGAGCACGAGTTCGTCAAGTTCTTGGCCTTTGTGCACGCGGATGCCTATGGCCGCGGCCTGGGTATCGACGCGACGAGCCCGGCGTTTGGCCCGCTCACGTGCAACCCCGGCGTCATCCGCGTGGCGGATGGCCACATTGAGCAGGTCATCGACGTGCGTTTCCCCGACAGCACGAGCGCCGATACCATCTGCGAGCAGCTCGAGCCGCTCGTGGGCCGCTTTGGTGTGACGTATCGCGTGGGTCGCGCCAAGGTGCCGTTCTCGGTCTCTGCTGACGATCCGGCCGTGAAGGCGCTTATCGATACCTATAACGAGTTTACGGGCAAGCATGCCGAGCCCTTCGCCATGGGCGGTGGCACGTACGCACGCAACTTTGCCCGCGCCGTCTCATTTGGCCCCGAGGAAACCGGCCTGGAGCTGCCCGCATGGGGCGGCCAGATGCACGGCCCCAACGAGTGCGCCAACGAGGAACAGCTCAAGCAAGCGCTCAAGATTTATATCGTGGCGATCCTGCGCTTGAATGAGCTGGAGCTTTAAGGTTACGCGGTTTCCCAATCTAAGTTGCGGTGGAATAGTTCCTAGAATGGGCCATTTGATGGCCAAACAGGAACTATTTCACCGCAACTCTGTTTTTATTGGTGTAAAAAGCGCGCCATGCTTGGGTGGGGATTGTTATTCGTTTGTAAAGGCTGGGCCGCGCTTGCGGTAAGGGTCTATCAAATGCCCGTAAGAAACCGCAGATAAGGCGGTTGTCGCCCGATCGGGGCCGTATCTTTCCAAACAGCAAAGCGGGCAGGGTGCCCGCGATTCGCATGTATGAAAGGAAGATCATGCTCGATCAGGCTTATTCTCGTCGTCAGTTCCTCGGCCTCGCTGGTGGTCTTGCCAGCATCGTCGGCCTCGGCCTCGTTGGTTGCGGCGGCGCAGGCGCTTCCGACGCCGCCGACAAGGGTAGCGCCACTGCTGCCGAGTCCGTCTCCGGTGAGGTGACCTACGACGGTGCCTCCTCGTTCCAGGCTCTCGTCGAGGCTGCTGCCGAGAAGTTCATGGATGCCAACCCCGACGTCTCCATCTCCGGTTCGGGCAACGGTTCGGGCAAGGGCCTTACCGCTGTTGCCGCCGGCACCGTCACCATCGGTAACTCCGACGTCTTCGCCGAGTCCAAGCTCGAGGCCGATCAGGTCAAGAACCTCGTCGACCACGAGGTCGCCGTCGTGGGCATGGGTCCCGTCGTCTCCAAGAACGTGACGGTCGACGACCTGTCCCTCGAGCAGCTCAAGGGCATCTTCTCCGGCCAGATCTCCAACTGGAAGGAGGTCGGCGGCGACGACGCTACTATCGTCGTTCTCAACCGCAAGGCCGGCTCCGGTACCCGCGCCACCTTCGAGGCTGCCGTCTTTGGCGACGAGGCTGTCGACTTTAAGGGCGATGCCGAGCTCGACAAGTCCGGCGACGTTCAGACTCAGATGGGCAGCACCGACAACGCCATCTCCTACCTCGATTTCTCGCACTTCGATGACTCCAAGTTCAACGCCATCAAGGTCGAGGGCGTGGAGCCCAAGAGCGCAAACGTCACCGACGACTCCTTCAAGATCTGGGCTACCGAGCACATGTACTGCGCTAAGGATGCCGACGAGGCCACCAAGGCCTTCCTGGAGTTCATGCTTTCCGATGACGTCCAGGGCAAGCTCGTCGAGGAGCAGGGCTTTATCCCCGTCTCTGCCATGAAGGTCGTCAAGGACGCCAGCGGCAAGGTCTCCGCTAAATAAGTAATCGCCCCGGAAAGGTTTGCAATGGCAAAACAGCTGCCAAAGCGCGACCTTGAGAACGTGGGCCTGGGCGTCACGGGCGCGTGCGTTGCGCTCGTGACGCTTGTCGTTGCCGCGCTCATCTTTATGGTCGCCCAAAAGGGCCTCTCGGCTTTTCTCAAGGACGGCGTTTCGGTCGTCGAGTTCTTCACCGGCGCCAAGTGGGACCTGGCCAACACAGCCGAAAACGGCCTGCCCTATACCGGCGCCCTGCCCCTGATCGTCACCTCGTTTGCGGTCACGGTGCTCTCCACGCTCATCGCATTGCCCATCGCCATCGGCTCTGCCATCTTTGCGGTCGAGATCCAGCCTAAGTTTGGTTCCAAGGTCTTTCAGCCGCTTATTGAGCTTTTGACCGGCATTCCCTCGGTCGTCTTTGGCCTGATCGGTTTTCACGTGGTCGTCGGCTTCATGAAGAGCGTTTTCCACGCAAGCACGGGCTTGGGCATCTTGCCCGGCGCCATCGTGCTGGCCGTCATGATCCTGCCGACCATGACCACGCTTTCGGTCGATGGCCTGCGCGCTGTGCCCGATAGCTACCGTCAGGGCTCGCTCGCGCTGGGCTACACCCGCTGGCAGACCATCTGGCACGTGGTGCTCAAGTCCGCCATGCCGTCGCTCATGACTGCGGTCATCCTTGGCATGACGCGTGCCTTTGGCGAGACGCTCGCCGTGCGCATGGTTATCGGCGGCATAGAGGCCATGCCGACGTCGCTGCTGTCGCCGGCGTCCACCATCACCACCACGCTCACCACGTCCATGGCGGTCTATGCCGAGGGCTCGGCCCAGGACGATGTTCTTTGGGCGCTCGGTCTGCTGCTGATGGGCATGAGCCTCATCTTTATCCTGATCATCCACCTTATCGGCCGCAAGGGGGCGAAGACTCGTGGCTAGCACGCGCATCCATATCGACGAGGCGAGACTCGGGCGCGTCCAAAGGCAGGACCGCATCGCCACGGGCGTGTTGACGGCGATTGTCGCCATCGTCATGCTCATCGTCGTCTCCATGGTGGCCTACATCCTGTTCGAGGGCATCTCGACGCTGCTTAAGCCGGGCTTCCTCATGCAGCCCGCGCGTGCCAACGGAACCCAGGGCGGCGTACTCTATCAGCTGTTCGACTCGTTCTATCTGCTGCTGATCACCTTGATCATCTCGGTGCCCATCAGCCTGGGCGGGGCGGTCTTCCTGGTTGAGTACGCGCCGAACGGCCCTATCCGCGACATCGCCTCCACCGCTATCGAGACCTTGTCCTCGCTGCCTTCCATCGTCGTCGGCATGTTCGGTTTTCTGGTGTTCTCGGTGCAGCTGGGCTGGAAGTACTCCATCATCTCCGGCGCCGTCGCGCTCACCATGTTCAACATCCCCATCCTGGTGCGCGTGATCCAACAGGCGCTCGAGGACGTGCCGCAGGCCCAGCGCGATGCGTGCCTGGCTATGGGCCTCACCCGCTGGGAGGCCACGCTGCACATCCTGATCCCCGAGGCCATGCCCGCTATCGTGACCGGCATCGTGCTTTCGGCTGGCCGCGTGTTTGGCGAGGCCGCGGCGCTGCTCTTTACCTCGGGCATGAGCTCGCCGGTTCGCCTGAACTTCTTGAGCTTTAACCTGTCGAGCCCTACCTGCGCCTGGAACGTGTTCCGCCCCGGCGAGTCGCTCGCCGTGCATATCTACAAGATCTATGGCGAGGGCAGCCCCGAGGCCCAGCAGATCGTCTGGGGCACCGCTGCACTGCTGATGATTTGCGTGCTGCTGTTTAACGTAATCGCCCGTATCGTGGGCAAGCAACTGGCAAGGAAGATGACGGCTGAATGAGCGAGATGAATGTAACGCCCGCAACCGAAGCGGCATCGTCCGAGACCCAGGACTTCCTGTCGAGTGTGGGGGAGAGCGAGAAGCGCGTGCGCGTGAGCGGCAAGGCCGTGAGCGACGAGGTCGTGCTCTCCACCAAGGACGTCAACGTGTACTATAGCGACCACCATGCGCTGCACGATACGTCGCTCGACTTTCATAAGGGCGAGATCACGGCGCTCATCGGGCCTTCGGGCTGCGGTAAGTCGACCTTCTTGCGTAGCCTCAACCTGATGAATCGCGAGATTCGCGGCTGCCGCGTGGAGGGCGAGATCAACTACCGCGGGCGCAACGTGAACACCAGGACCGAGAATACGTACGAGTTGCGCCGTTCCATTGGCATGGTGTTCCAGCAGCCCAACCCGTTCCGCAAGTCCATTCGCGACAACATCACGTTTGCGCCTAGGCGCCACGGCATCACCGACCGTGACGAGCTCGACCGCATGGTCGAGGAGAGTCTGCGCGGCGCGGCGCTGTGGGACGAGGTCAAGGACAAGCTCGACAAGAGCGCCTATGCGCTTTCGGGTGGTCAACAGCAGCGCCTGTGCATCGCGCGCACGCTGGCGCTCAACCCCGACGTGATCTTGTTCGACGAGCCCTGCTCGGCGCTCGACCCCATCTCGACGCTGGCGATCGAGGACCTCATGTCGTCGATCGTTGCCGACCGCGCCATCGTCATCGTGACGCACAACATGGAGCAGGCGTCGCGTGTGTCCAACCGCACGGCGTTCTTCTACATGGGCGATATGGTCGAGTACGACGAGACTGACGAGATTTTCCAACGGCCCAAGGATAAGCGGCTGAATGATTACCTCACCGGCATGTTCTCCTAGTCCGGGACATGCTTGAGGCCCGCGGCGGCCACGGTTGCCACGGGACTGATTGGAGAGGCGGGTCATCTCTTTTGCGAGATGGCCCGCCTTTTTGTGTCGCGTGCGGCCCGCCTTTTCGCTGCTATCATGGACAACGTTGAATTTCTACGAAGGAGCAGGGCACATGGCGATTCTTTTGGGATGCGATTCCGTCAGCCTAGAGTTTCCCACCAAGCATATTTTCGATAGCGTGACGCTCGGCGTGGGCGAGGGTGACCGCATTGGTATTGTCGGTAAAAACGGCGACGGCAAGTCGACGCTGCTGAGCGTGCTCGCCGGCACGCTGGAGCCCGATGACGGGCGCGTGACGCACCGCCGCGACACGACGATTGGATTGCTCGGCCAAAAGGATAACCTGGTCGATACCGACACCGTGCATCATGCCGTCGTCGGTGACACGCCCGAATACGAGTGGGCCTCGAGCCCGCGTACGCGCCAGATTCTGGCCGGCCTTATTAGCGATGTGCCCTGGGAGGGCACGGTGGGCGAGCTTTCGGGCGGTCAGCGCCGTCGCGTGGACCTTGCGCGCCTGCTGATCGGCGACTACGACGTGCTCATGCTCGACGAGCCCACCAACCACCTGGACATGCGCACCATCAACTGGCTCGCGCGTCACTTAAAGGCCCGCTGGCAGCGCGGCCAGGGCGCCATGCTCGTGGTCACGCACGACCGCTGGTTCTTGGACGAGGTCTGCACCAGCATGTGGGAGGTCCACGACGGCCAGGTCGATCCCTTCGAGGGCGGTTACTCGGCATACATCCTGCAGCGCGTAGAGCGCGACCGCATGGCCGCCGTCACCGAGGAGCGTCGTCGCAACATGGCACGCAAGGAGCTCGCGTGGCTGAGCCGTGGCGCCCAGGCGCGCTCCACCAAGCCCAAGTTTCGCGTGGATGCCGCTCGCGAACTCATCGCCGACGTGCCGCCCGTGCGCGACGAGCTGGAGCTCAAGCGCCTGGCGGTGAGCCGCCTGGGCAAGCAGGTCATCGACGTGATCGACGTGGACGCCGGCTATGCGGATACCGACGGCGCGCCCAAGCAGGTGCTCTCCGACGTGACCTGGCTTATCGGTGCGGGCGACCGCTATGGTCTTTTGGGTGAGAACGGTGCCGGCAAGTCCACGCTGCTCGACGTGATCCAGGGCAAGATCGCGCCCCTGCGCGGCCGCGTGAAGATCGGCCAGACGGTACGTTTTGGCGTGCTATCGCAGCAGCTCGAGGAGCTCGAGCCCTACATGGGCGACACGATCCGCGAGGTGCTCAGCAACTATAAGAAGTACTACGTCATCGACGGCAAGGAGACTTCGCCCGAGAAGCTCTGCGAGCGCCTGGGCTTTACGACCCAACAGCTCTGGAGTCGTATCGGCGACCTTTCGGGCGGCCAACGCCGTCGCCTGTCGCTGCTGCTGACGATCCTGGACGAGCCCAACGTGCTTATCCTGGACGAGCCGGGCAACGACCTGGATACCGATATGCTCGCGATTGTCGAGGATCTGCTGGACGGCTGGCCCGGCACGCTGATCCTGGTGACGCACGACCGTTTCCTCATGGAGCGCGTGACCGACCAACAGTGGGCACTGCTTGACGGCCACCTGACGCATATGCCCGGCGGCGTCGATCAGTACCTGCGCCTGTGCAACGCCACCGCCGAGGGCGAGCCCGTGGGCGCGCCGAGCGCCAAGACCGGCACGTTCGACACCGGCGCCGCAGCGGTTGCGGCCGAAAAACCCAAGACGAGCGGGCAGCCCAACGGTCTTTCCAACGCCGAGCGCCAGAAGCTCCGCCGCGAGGTGAGCTCGCTTGAGCGCAAGATGGAGACACAGCGCGCTCGCGTGGAGGAGGCCGAGGCTGCCATGGCCCAGGTCGATCCCACCAACTACACGGCGCTCGGCGAGCAGCAGGCAAAGATCCACGAGGCCCATGCCGCCATGGACGAGCTGGAGATGGCGTGGCTCGAGGCGAGCGAAAAGCTCGAGGGCGAGGAGTAGACGAGGATGATCAAGGCCGCATTTTTCGATATCGACGGCACGCTACTGAGCTTTAAGACCCACCGGATTCCGGCGTCGGCGCAGCAGGTGCTCGACAGCTTTCACGAGCAGGGGATTGCGTGCGTGATCGCCACGGGTCGCCCGACCTACCAGATGCCGGACTGGCTGTTCGACTTGGGCTGGGATGCGTACATTACGCTCTCGGGCCAGCACTGCTTTGATGCCGAGGGCGTCTACCGTAGCTGCCCGATTGACCCGGGCGACGTCGCGGTGATTGTGGACCAGGTGGCACAGGGGCGCTACGACTCGCTGTGCATGCAGGGCGAGAACTCGTTTGTGAACCGCCTCTCCGAGCGCGTGGTGACGGCCGGCAGCAACGCGGGAATCGTCTACCACGAGGAGCCGTTTGAGCACGCCTTCGATGCGCCGGTCTACCAGTTTTGCGCCTTTGTGGACCCGGTTGACGAGCATATCGTGACCGATGCCGTGTCGCATTCGCTCACTACGCGCTGGTGCGATCTGTTCTGCGATATTATTCCGGCCAACGGCGGTAAGAACCTGGGCGTGGCGGCGACGCTGGATCGCCTGGGCATCGATGCGAGCGAGGCGATCGCCTTCGGCGACGGCGGGAACGACCTTTCGATGTTCTCGGCCGTGGGCACAAGTGTGGCCATGGGCAACGCGCAGGAGACCGTGAAGGCCGCAGCGTCCTACGTTACAACCGCCGTAGACGACGACGGCATCTACAACGCCGCCAAGCACTTTGGCCTGCTATAGCTGAGGATTCAGCACTTGGGGACGTTCCTTTTCTGCCGGCAGCTGGGGACACTCCTTGCGGGGCGTGTCCCCATGTTGTGTTCGCCTGGCGCGTTTTGTGAAACACGGCTAACTTTTTAAACAACGTAGTAAGACATGGGCAACTTTTGCGGTAAAGTAAGCCAAGGAAAGTATCCAAAGGCTAACTAACGATCATCGCGAAAGGCGGCCCATGGCCCTACGTGAATCTGGAGAAGACTATCTCGAATCTATTTATGTGCTCTCGGAGCGCCAAGGCACGGTGCGCTCAATCGACGTCGCCGAATACCTGGGTGTGACCAAGGCGAGCGTCTCTAAAGCCATGGCGACGCTGGAAAACAGCGGCTATGTCGAAATGGGCAAGCGCGACGTTCATCTGACGGAACGTGGTCTGGAGGTCGCTCGCCAAATGTGGGAGCGCCACTGCTTTTTCGTGGGGCTGCTAGAGGATGCGGGTGTTTCGGCTGAGGTCGCGTCGCAAGAGGGCTGCCACATGGAGCACTGCCTAAGCGAGGAAAGCTTCGAGAAGCTGAGGGCGATGCTGGGACGGGAAGATGCGGCGGGCCCAACAACGGAAGCCTAACTGACTTACAGTGGCGCGGAGTTCGCGCAAAGCGCGAACCAGCGACCGGGACCAGTAGCCCCGCCAACCAAGTCCAACTCAGACAAGGAACCCCGCCAGCAAGCGATGCCCAAGAACCTTCAGCTGTGTCAATGCAGGCCGGGACCGGGTTTGGTTTTGAAAACACTCCGCAGCGCGAGGCCCGCCTTTCCGTTGCTCCGCAGGAGCAGGAAAGACGGGCCTCATGCGCGAGGACGTTTTCAAAGCCAAGCCCGACCCCGGCTGGAGGGGCCACGAGTGCTACAGGTTCTTGACACCCATCGCGCGCATGGCGTTCAGGATGGCGATGATCGCCACGCCTACGTCGCCGAACACGGCAAGCCACATGTTGGCGATGCCCAGCGCTGCCAGCACAAGGATCAGCAGCTTAATGCCCAGCGCAAAGATGATGTTCTGCCAGACAATCGACATGGTCTTGCGCGCCACGCGGATCGCGCGGGAAATGTTGGACGGCTTGTCATCCATCAGCACGACATCCGCCGCCTCAATCGCAGCGTCGGAGCCCATGGCGCCCATGGCAATGCCCACATCGGCGCGCGTAAGCACAGGCGCATCGTTGATGCCGTCGCCGACAAAGGCGAGCTTGCCCTTACCGCTTTCGGCCGCGAGCAGCGCTTCAACACGCTCGACCTTGTCGCCCGGCAGCAGCTGCGCATGGAACTCGTCGAGGCCGAGCTGCTTGGCCACCGCAGCAGCCACTTCCTTGCGGTCGCCTGTGAGCATGACGGTGCGGTTGATGCCAGCGGAGTGCAGGTCACGGATCGTCTGTTCGGCATCGGCCTTTACGGTGTCGGCAATCACGATGTGGCCGGCGTACACGCCGTCAACGAGCACATGCAGAATCGTTCCGACGACCTCGCAATCGGGTGCTTCAACGCCGGTCGCGGCGAGCATCTTGGCGTTGCCGACGACGACATGCTTGCCGTCGATGGTCGCCGTCACGCCGTGGCCCGCGTCGTTGGCGGAGTCGCTCACCCGCTTGGGGTCGACCTCGCCCTTGTAGGCGACGCGCACGGACTGCGCGATGGGGTGATCCGAGAATGACTCCGCAAGGGCTGCGACCTCGAGCAACGACTGCTCGGTATAGCCAGCCTCGGGGTGTACCGCCACGACCGAGAACGTGCCGTTGGTGAGCGTGCCGGTTTTGTCGAAGACGACGGTGTCCACGTCGGCGAGCGTCTCGAGGTAGTTGGAGCCTTTGATGAGAACGCCAAGCTTGGACGCGCCGCCGATGCCGCCAAAGAAGCTCAGCGGCACGCTGATCACGAGCGCGCACGGGCAGCTGACGACCAGGAAAGTCAGGCCGCGCAGAATCCAGTCGGACCAGGCACCGGTGACCAGGCCGCCGCCAAGGGCGAGCACCGCGGCCGCGCCGGTGACGGCGGGGGTGTAGACGCGGGCGAAGCGTGTGATGAAGTTCTCGGTGCGTGCCTTCTTTTCGCTGGCATTCTCCACGAGCTCCAGGACGCGCGCGACGGTGGACTCGCCAAAGGGCTTGGTGGTGCGCACGTGGATGAGGCCCGTCATGTTGATACAGCCGCTGATGATATCGTCGCCGGACTTGGCGGGGCGGGGGACTGACTCGCCCGTGAGCGCGGCGGTGTCGAGCTGGGTTTCGCCCTCGACGATGACGCCGTCGATAGGCACACGCTCGCCGGGCTGGACCACGATCACGGTGCCGACGGCGATGTCATCGGGAAAGACCTGTTCGAGCGTGCCGTTGGCTTGCTCGACGTTAGCGTAGTCGGGCGCGATGTCCATCATGGCGCTGATCGACTTGCGGCTTTTGCCCACGGCATATGCCTGGAACAGCTCGCCGACCTGGTAGAACAGCATGACGGCGGCGCCTTCGGCCATGTGCGGGTCGGTATCGGGGAAGAGCACCATGGCAAATGCGCCGATGGTCGCGACTGCCATAAGGAAACTCTCGTCGAAGGCCTTGCCGCGGCGGATGTTATTGAATGCCTTTTGCAGCACGTCGTAGCCGGCAATCAAAAACGGTACGAGGAACAGCACAAAGCTGGCGTAGATGTTGCCCGGGGTGCCGAATGCGGCGGTGAGGGTGCCGAACTCATCGAGGGCGTACACCACGGCAAAAATGCCCAGCGCTACCAGGATGCGGTTGCGCTTATGCTCGAGTGACTCTTTCTTCTTGCGCTTCTTCTTTTTCTTCTTGGGGTCGGCGGTGGCCATGACTCGTATCCTCCCATTTGAATGTATGAACACTCGCTCATATAATTTCGCGAGCAAAAGCCGCGGCAATCGCGGCCTTGCAGGTTGGCGTAAACCTGGGCTAGAGAATGATCTCGCAGTCCGGCTCGGCGTCGGCCGTAAACTCTACAACGCGGTTGAGTACCTCGTCGAACTCGGCGTCATCGGCTTCGAGCGTCAATTTTTGGGTCATAAAGTTGACGGACACGGATTTGACGCCCTCGAGCTTGGCCAGCTCGTCCTGAAGCTCACGCGCGCAGTTGGCGCAGTCGATCTCGTCGAGTTTAAACTGCTTTTTCATGGTGGGTTCCTTTCTCTGTATTTGCGGCTTGGGTGCAGGCCGCGCTGGTACCGTGGTTGGTCGCTATTCGCAGATGTGGCTCATGCCTTGGTTGAGCATGGTGTAGACATGGTCGTCGGCGAGCGAGTAGAGGATATTGCGCCCGTCGCGCCGGAATTTAACCAGGTGCGACTGCTTGAGTGTGCGCAGCTGGTGCGATACTGCCGACTGCGAGGTTTCGGTCGCTTCGGCGATGTCTGCCACGCAGAGCTCGCGGCCCATGAGGGCGTAGAGGATCTTGATACGCGTGGTGTCGCTGAAGACCTTGAACAGGTCGGCGAGGTCGTAGAGAAGCTCCTCGTCGGGAAGGTCCTCGGGCGAGCAGGTGGTGGGAATCACGGGCTCGGTGGCCTCGGTGTCGGGTTCCGTTTCATCAACGCGGATGCTCATTGCAATATCCTTTCATATGAACATACGCTCAAATAACTTACTTCCGATTATATGAGCGTATGTTCATATGTCAATAACGTTTAGATAATTCGTCGCACAAAATGATGGGGAATAGTGGACGAGATCCCGGACTGAGCGGTTTTGATAGTCGATGCCGAGGTGGGTGCCCCCGCGCCGTGCAAAAATTGGAGTATTCTGCAACTATAGGGGGTCTGTTTATCTATTTCAGGCCAAATAAAGCCGCTCAAGAGTTATCCAAGGGCGGTAAACAGACAAGGTCTTCCTCAAGTGTTGCCTAACGTTCCCGTTCGATAGCGTCTTTGTTTCTCATTTGGATTAACTTGTGAGTGCTGGAGGGCCGACCCTGCTGAATACTCGCAATTTTGCACATCGCTAGGGTACCCACCTTGTTAGCCGGTCTAGCTTCCGGCCCCGAAGATCCTGCCCTCGGGCGCGAGGCTGCTTGTTTGGGCAAATGATGGGCTGTCGGATTCGACAGTCTGCATGTCATCGATTGCCAGAACTTCATTAATTGTCGGGTCATCCAGCGTGATGCCTTCGAGCGTTGCTTTTTCGAGGTCGATTCGTTGACGCTCTTCGGAATCCTGGCGAAGCTGCTTCTGAATTCGCTTTTTCTCTTCTATAAACCTTCTGAGCACAAACTGTCTCAGGTCCTCTTGCATGATTTGAAAGTCTTTTGGCAGACGCGAGGGGCGTACGCCCTCTTTCCGTTGGATCGCCTCCATGACCCTAACGAAAGCGCTGGCATGCATAAAGGAATAACGACTGACGGTGATGATTCCGTATCCCATGGACGCAAGCGCATTCTTGCGCTCCTCATCGATGGCGCGGTCTTCTTCCGCGTCATGATAAAAACCGTTGTATTCAACGTCTGTGCGAGATTTCTTTAGATACGCATCCATAAAGAACTTCTTGCGTCTCGTGAGATTCTTTGCGGTAGCGGTGACCTGCACCTCGTAATCGGTCTCAATTCCCTTAATACCAAGCCCTCCTTCGCTTTTGGGCAGCGTTAGCATCATGACAAATGCCGTTTCCATGGGAGACCGGCATCCGTCGCGTACACATTGGATCGCCTTTCGGGCAAGGGCCAAACCGTCGCATCTGGTAATGGAATTAAAGAACTGCTTTAACCTCTCGGTCGAGGTGAGCGCGAAACGCTCGGTATAGGAGGTGGAAGAGTCGGTTCCAAGGGAATAAGCGCCGCATAGTTCAAAGTAGTACTCCACCAGTTCACGAAAAGAAAGATAGGTGGCGGCCTGAAGTGCGCAAAGCTCAACGCCAACAACGAAGATGCCATCTTTAAGCTCTACAAAGCGTGAGCTCGAGAATCGTTTTGAAGAAACGTGGCATTGACAGTTCATTGCATAGCGCGCATTCCTGCGATCAAACACCATCACCTCGAGGGAATCATTTGCGTCGAGGGAAACATCATGTTTGGTGAGCCATTCTGCGGCTGCGTCAAGGAGCGTTCCGGTGGGACATGATCCGTAAATCGCGGCAGGACTACAGGACTCGATGCCTTTCGCAGACACCGAATGCGCGGCCTGGTAGACCGCTTTTGCAGTGGTATGTGACAATACGATACTCATGATATATATCGTGTCAGCTAATGCCGTGTTGACGGTGCTGAGTGGAAAAGCCGTTTTAGAGGTCTAACCAAATGCTGTCCAAAAGCTTGACGCAATTATGAGTTGGTATGCCCTAAATAAAAGTTTTCGCAGCTTAGCTATAGCATATAAATACTCAATTGCTGCACATTTGATATCGATGCATTACCATCCGATAACGAATTACGTGTCGGGAATTGGTCGAAATCGTTCAAAATGAGGGTTCAGAATTTGTGATGGCAGATCTATCTGTGGAACGTAGGGCGGCCCCGCTGCGGGGTTTTCCGCTGCGAGGCCGCTCGTGATCTACGCCGGGGTTTGTCGCAGGCGTTTCTACTTGGCAAACAGGTTCTTGAGGTTGAACTCGGCTTGGACGGTGCGGAGCATGAGGTCGGTGTCGTCGAGGCCCAGGTGCTGCTCGTTGGCGTCGGCGGCGAGGGTGCCACGGCGGCGCGCCCAGTTCTCGAGCGCGGCGGGCGCGGACTCGCGGGGGAGCGAGCGGACGTCGGCATCCAGGCTGCGGCAGATCTGGCGCGAGTCGATGACGATGATCTTGCCGGCGCGGCGTGCCTCGGCGTAACCGTCCAGGTGGATCTTGAACCAACTGTCTTCGAACGCGGCGTTATGCGCCATGTACGGGTACTTCTTCATAAGTTTGAGCAGTTGCTTCTGCAGTTCCTTGTTCTCGCGGAATGGTTTTTTGCCGTCGATGTCGTCCCAGGTAATGTGATGGATGTTCGATAGCGGCACATCCTCGCCGCGGTAGATGTCGGGCAGGCCGCAGTAGTGTGCCTCGGCGTCATGCGGGACGGCGTCGCTGGTGAGCTCCATGATCTCCCAGCCCACGTTGATGATATAGCCGCGCTCGGGTGCACGGCCGGTGGTCTCGATGTCGATACCGAGCACGGTGCCCTGGATGGGCTTGCGGGCGTAGGCCACGCCGAGCGCGTCGCGGTCGCCGCGGATTTCGCGCATAACGGACGCGGCGGTGCGCTTTTGCATCTTGCCGATGGCGGCGCAGGTGTCGGCATCGGACAGGCCGCGCGAAAGCGTCGCGGGCGTCACGTTGCGCAGGCGTGCCTCGCCAATCTGGTCGCACAGGTCGCGGTTGCGGTCAGCCAGGTCGCGCACGGTGGCAAAGTCGAAGCTGGGGTCGCCCTCGGCGGTAAAGTACTCGGTTTCGAGCACCTTAAGGGCCTCTTCGCCCTTCTGGCGCTCGGACTCCATGGCGCCGTGATCGCCATAGATAAACATGGGAATAAACGGCTGGCGCTCGTATTCGAGTGCTTGTGAAACGTTCATATAACTGCTCCTTGGACGGGCCGTGTCGCGCGGCTCGGTGGCATTGAGTTATGGCGAGATGATAGTTTACCATGGGCAACTATTGGCACCACGCCTAGGACAACTACAATACCCTAGTTGACCGCTAGGACTTTTACAATGCTGCCGAAAGACACGAAAGGTTCCATCCGTCATGGATTTGCTGATTGATATTCTGCTCGACGCCGGCAAGGACACGCTCTCGCTGGTACCGTTCTTATTGGTGACATATTTGGCCCTCGAGACCCTGGAGCACGTCGCGGGCGACAGCGTTAACGGCGCCATCAAGCGCGCCGGCGCCGCGGGTCCCGTGGTTGGCTCGTTGCTGGGCATGGTGCCGCAGTGCGGCTTTTCGGCAATGGCGGCAACGCTGTACGCCGGTCGTGTCGTGACGCTGGGCACGCTGGTCGCCGTGTTCCTCTCGACCTCCGACGAGATGTTGCCGCTGTTGCTCGCCGAGCAAGTTCCCGTGCAGACCATGGCGATGTTGCTCGCCTCGAAGGCGCTGATCGCGCTGGTCACGGGCTTTATCGTGGACGCCGCCATTCGCGGCCTGCGTCGTAACGCTCGCGCGCATGCGGCGATTCGTCGTACCGTGTTGGGGACCACTGTCAATCCGGCGCACGTTAACTGCGCGCATGACGACCACAGCGGCGGTGACATCATCGACGAGGTGGCCGAGGCGGGCGTGAGCGCCGATCACATCCATGAGCTGTGCGAGCGCGACCATTGCGGTTGCGATGAAGACGAGGACGAGCACGACCACGGACACGGACATGGCCACGATCACGGTCATGAGGGCGATCATGAACACCATCATGACCACGGTCACTCCCACTCCCATGAGGGCGCGCCCGTCCTGTCGATCATCCGCAGCGCGATCTCGCACACCGTGCAGGTCTCGGTATTCATTTTTCTGGTGACGCTGATTCTGGTCGCCGTGCTCGAGACCTTCGGCGAGTCCGCGATCGAGCAGTTCCTGCGCGGCAACGAGACGCTTGCGGTCCTGGGCTCGGCACTCGTCGGCCTGATTCCCAACTGCTCGGCCAGCGTTGTTATCACGCAACTGTACCTGGAAGGCGCGCTGCAGCTGGCCCCGATGCTCGCCGGCACGCTCATCTCTGCCGGTGTGGGCTACCTGGTGCTGTTCCGTACCAACCGCAGCGCCCGCGAAAACGTCCTGTTCCTGATCATGATGTACGTCATCGGTGCCGGCTGGGGCCTCATCCTCTCCGCCGTTGGCCTTTAAGTAGATTATTGGGACATGTCTTACGATCTACCCCTGTGACCAGGGCATTTCCGCTGCCAAAACAAAAAGGTAGATTTCCGGGCATGTCCCGAAAATCTACCTTGGTTTCAAGACTTTAGTCCGCTGGCCGCGCAGCGGCCAGCTTTAAACCACCCGCTACGCGGGTGGAGACAAACGGCTTTACAAAGCCACCCCTCCGACCGATATTGACGATTGTTCAGGCCGTCAAGAACTCGAGTCGAAGGGGTGGTCGCCATGGCCCAGAAGGCCTACAGCCTTTCCCACACGAAGTGGATGTGCAAGTACCACATCGTGTTCACGCCGAAGTATAGGCGCAAAGTGATCTACAACCAAATCAGGAGCGACATAGGGGAGATCCTCAGGAAGCTGTGCGAGTACAAGGGGATCGAGATAATCGAGGGGCACCTGATGCCAGACCACGTGCACGTGCTGCTGGCGATCCCGCCGAAGTACAGCGTCGCGAGCGTCATGGGCTACCTGAAGGGGAAGAGCTCGCTGATGATATTCGACAGGCACGCCAACCTCAAGTACAAGTTCGGCAACAGGAAGTTCTGGGCGGAGGGCTACTACGTGTCCACCGTCGGCCTGAACGAGGCGACGATCGCCAAGTACATCAGGGAGCAGGAGTCCCACGACATCGCGCTGGACAAGCTGAGCGTGAAGGAGTACGAGGACCCCTTCAAGAGGGGGTGATCCCGCCGGTTCGACCGGCGCGCCACGGGTCAAGATGCACTAGGCCTGGACGAAGTCCGGGCCCGCGCCTTTAGACGCGAGCCCGGGGCCCGTGGGTTATACCCTAAGAGCAAACCACCCTTTTAAAGGGTGGTTCTGATTAGTGCAGCAACTCGGTGAGGTTGCGTTTAAAACGGGCGCGATCTTCGCTGGTAAATGCTGCCGGTCCGCGGGTGCGTCCCCCGGCGCGGCGTACCTTCTTTTCCTCGTGGCGAATAAACAGCTGCATGTCGATGGTCGCTTTGTCGTAGACGCGCCCGCGCACGCCGATGGCGGCGGCATCGCGCCCGAGCGCCATGCTCGCCAAGCCAATGTCCTGCGTCACGACTACGTCGCCCGCCTGCAGGCGTTCGACAATGGCAAAGTCGGCGCTGTCGGCGCCCACGCTCACATCGAGCGTTGTGACCCAAAAGCCGCGTCGCGCGTGCTCGGCATCGCGCGGGTCGTCGCGGCGAATGTGCCGTTCCAGGTTTTGCGTGCTGCTGCCGGCGATAACAACGGCGACGCCCGCCCGCCGCGCGCAGTCAATCGACTCGCGCGTGACCGGGCAGGCGTCGGCATCAATAAAGAGCGTTCGCGGCATCTAGTGCACCAGTTTGCCAAATTGAATAGCACGAACAATCAGCGTTACGCCAAACACCAGCAGCGCGGCGCCGCTAAAGATGACGAGCATCTTGGCCGACCACAGCGGATAGATAAACACGAACATGCCGGCGATGATGGAGAGTGCACCGCTCAGGATGGCGAGGGCACGGTTGGACGAAAGCTCGGACTCCAGAATGGACATGACACCTTCGACAATCCAGCCAAAGCCGGCCACGATAACCACCATCGTGGTGAGCGTCGCGGTCGAGAAGGCCTGGTTGCGCAGGATTATGACGCCGCCCAAGATAATGAGTAGGTTGGAGATGATGCTCGTCACGCGCTAGCCGGTGGGCAGCAGTGGCTCGAAAACAGCGGTAAACAGCCTGATCGCGGCCGTGATCACAAAGTAGAAGCCCAAGACGGTCGTTAGGAAGACGAGGGACTTGGCGGGCGCAAACAGCAGTGCGATGCCGGCGACGAGCGCCAAGACGCCCGTGATGGCGTAAATCCAGCGCACGGCCTTGACGGCCTTGCCTGCCATGCTTTTCTCGTCAAATCCAAACTGGCTCGATTTTTGGTCATCGTTCTTAAAGATGCCCATAATGTCTCCTTTCCGTGCGGCGTAAGCCTTGATCGTTACAACCAGTATCGCCTAAAGGCGCTGGCGTATGGGTCGGGGAGGGCGAAACGTAACCCAAAGGCCCCGAATTGTTTCCGTTGTTCCCCACGTCGCGATTTTCTATTCAACAGGTGTAGAACATTGCAGCCCTGTTCGTTATTGCCTACGTTTTAGGTTAGATTTTCCTAAGAACAATTGCCCGAAATTGGGGGTCCCTATGAACGAAGCAGTTCCCGCAGCGCCGGTAAGCGCTGAGTCGATGGCAAAGCAGGGTTGCGAAAAGCTCGGCTTGGACGCGTTTGATGCGTTGGTTCGCTGCGCCCGCACGTGCCGTCGCTTTGACGAGTCCATGCGCGTGCCGCGTGAGCTTTTGCTTGAGCTGGCGGAGCTGGCGCACCTGACTCCCTGTGGTGCCAATGCTCAGCGTCTGCGTTTTCATGTGGTAAGCGGTGCAGAGGACTGCGCGCGTGTATTTGACGAGCTTGCATGGGCCGGTGCGCTCAAGGATTGGCCGGGTCCCGATGAGGGCGAGCGCCCGACCGGCTACATCGCGATTCTTGCCGAGCGCGCCGTTCCGGGTAAGCCCGCCGCTCCTATTACTGAGGTCGACACGGGCATTGCCGCGCAGACGATGATGCTCGCCGCCCGCAGCGCCACGCCCGAGGTGGCTGCCTGCATGTTCAAGGCCTTTACGCCCCACGCGATCGATGCCATGGGGCTCGATAGCGACAAGTATGAGCTCAAGCTGATCATGGCGTTTGGCGTTCCGGCCGAGACGCAGGTGATCGATGCGATCGATTCCAACCCCGACGGCTCAATTAATTACTGGCGCGACGAGGCGCAGGTGCACCACGTACCCAAGCGCCCGCTTGCCGACGTACTGGTGTAGCTGAGCGTCACCGCGGTGTGATCCGGCGGTAAACCACCACAAAGGTACCTGTCCCCTTTGCGGTGGTGCGAGGGGAGGACGTGTGGCAGATTTGTATTTGGTGCGGCATGGGCAGACTGAGCTCAATGCGCAGAACATTTTGCAGGGTGGGCACGATTCGCCGCTTACGGCGCGCGGGCGCGAGCAGGCGCTGGCGACGCGCGCGGCGTTTGAGGCGCGTGGCGTGACCTTTGACCGTGTGTATTCCTCGCCGTTGGGCCGGGCGCGGCATACGGCTGAGCTAATTGCTGGTGAGGGCTGCTCGATAGAGCTGGTCGATGACCTGCGCGAGTGGCATTTGGGCTCGCTGGAGGGTACATCAAATCGCGAGATGCCGCCGCAGCCCTGGGGTGATTATCCGGTGGCCTTTGGTGGCGAGTCTGAAGGCGAGCTCCAGTCGCGCATGGTCGCGGCGCTGTCCCACATCATGGCCAGGCCGCAGCACGACTGTGTGCTGGCAGTCTCCCACGGCTCTTCCTGCCAGGAGTTTCTTGAGTATGTGACTGGCAGGGGAGAGCTACCCGACAACGGTGCCGTGCTTCATTTTGGCTATTGCGACGGTGCGTTTTCGCTCCTTGATTGGTAACGAACGAAAGGACCCCTATGAATAAAGACCTGTATCTGGTTCGTCATGGGCAGACAATATTCAACCTTAAGCGCATTATTCAGGGTTGGAGTGACTCGCCGCTCACGCAGCAGGGATGCGACCAGGCGGCGCGTGCCGGCATGTTCTTACGTGCGCGCGGCATTGAACCCGATCATGCCTACACCTCCACACTTCATCGCACCGAGCAGACTATCGCCAACCTGTGGCCGGGCTTGGCGTACGAGCGCCTGGACGGTCTGCGTGAGTGGTTCTTTGGCGACTTTGAGGCCGAGCGCGTGATGCTTATGCCCGAGCGCCCGTGGCGAGATTTCTATCGTCAGTTTGGCGGCGAGGGCCAGATGCAGGTGCGCGAGCGCATGGCGGCGACGATAACCGATCTTATGCGACGTCCGGACCACGAGTGCGTGCTCGCGGTGAGCCACGGTTCGGCTATCAAGGAGTTTTTGGACCACGTGCGGGGCGCGGCGGCCGACGAGCGCGAACGCGTGCCGGGCAACTGCTCAGTGCTGCATTTTGCGTTTGACGATGCGGCCGATACGTTTGAACTGGTCGAAGTCTTTACGCAGGAAGACTACGCGCGCGAGCTGGGGCTTGAACCGCTCGTGGCTACTGCGGGTCCGCAGCGCGGATAACGCGAGCGCGGCGGCACGGGTCGCCGGCTAATTTCTCGACGCAAAAGGGGCGGAGATGCATGTACCTGCTGCATCTCCGCCCCCTGTTTGTTGAGCTGCCGATTTTTGTGCCGGGCGGTCTGGTCTTGCTAGAACTGCGCGACCTGGTGCGTGAGCAGACCTGTCGGAACCTGCGGCGCGGCGCCGCTGACCTGCGCGGCGGGGAAGAGCACGGCAACGGTAAAGTTGAACGGCTCCTTGCCGGTGTACGTTCCGGCGACACGGGCCTCATCGGCCAGCAGCTGCGACGCCCCGGTCAGAGCGGCGGCGTAGGCGGGGTCGTCGGCCAGTGCCGGCTCCGGTGCTTGGTCGAGCATGGCGCGGATGGCCCCGACGGCGTCCTCGCGCTTGACCTCCCACGCGCGGTGCGTAATGCCCGCGGGGTCGGTGACGGCGTAGAGCGACGCGCCCTCTTTGGCGGCGCCCAGGATGATATCCATGACGGGCGAGGCCTCGTAGGCGAGCGATACGGGGCGCGGCTGCACCTTGAGCTCGGCGATCGCGCGCGCGGCGGCGGCCACGTCGGCGCTGGCATCGCCCTTGCCGCCCGCAAGTACACTCGTCGGGCAGATCGCCACGACACCCGTCACACGTCCCGGCTCGCCCGAGCATTCGTACACGTAATACGCCGCACCCGGGTCCTTGAGCATCAGGCCATCGGCAATGGCTCCGCGCAGAGCATCGTTGCCGCTCAGGATGCTGCCCATTGCAGGCAGCGCCTCGAGCACGCGGTCCTGAGCCGGGCGGATGCAGGGAAACGGAAGTGCTTTCATGGGCGGTCCTAACGCACGAGTCGGTTTGTTCGCGGCTTATTATGCCCCAACTTGGCCGCTCGCGTCCCAGAGCACGTTATCGGCGAGCGCGATTAGCACCTGCTGACAACGAACGATATCGGCGTGGGGCACATATTCGTTGGGCTTGTGCGCGAGCGCGAGCGACCCGGGACCGTAGCTCATGCAATTGCGGTTACCTGTCTTGCCGGCAATGACGGCGGTGTCGGTGTAGCCGGTAAAGAAGCCGACGGTCGTGTCCGCGTCCGTCACGTCATCGGCGGCACGCTTGAGCGCTGCTAGAAGGGGAGAGTTCGGGTCGCGCTCGATGGCGGGGCGGTCGCCCGTTACGGTGTAGCTGCCATGGCAACCGGGAACGGCGGCTTCGGCGACGGCGATGGCCTGCTCTACCATGCGCGTCGCGGCGGCCGTATCGGTCGGCGGGGTCAGGCGCATGTCGACCCAGACTTTGGCGCGGTCGGGTACGACGTAGGGGCGATATCCGCCCTCGATTTGGCCAAACGTGATGGTCGAAGGCCCCAGCTCATCGTGCGCGGGCAGCGCCATAAACGCGCGACGGAGCGAACACACGACCTCGGCCATGGCAGCGACGGCATCCGCGCCCTTCCAGGGCTGGCTCGCATGCGCCGTCACGCCAGTCATTTCAATCTCGAACCACGTACGCCCCTTGTGCGCCACCTGGATCTGTCCGTCGGTGGGCTCGGTGTCCAGCACCCATTCACGCGAGCCGACCCAGCCAGCATCGATCGTGGCCTCTGAGCCGCGCATAAAGTCCTCCTCGTCGACCGAGCAAATGAGTGAGAAGCCACGGCGGGGCAGCTTGCCTTCTGCCGCCACGCGCTCGAGCGTATGGACCAGTGCGGCAATGGCGCAGGCCAGGCCACCCTTCATATCGCAGGCACCGCGGCCATAGAGTTTATCGTTGCGCACGATCGCTCCGAGCGGCGGAATGTCCGCGTCCCAGCCATCGCCCAGTGTAACGGTATCCATATGGCAGATATAGACGAGCCGTGGCTCGTCGCTCAGTCCCGGCACGGTGACCATAAGGTTGCGGCGCCCGGGCAGCACCTCGAGTTCCTCAACCTGCACGGCATCGAGTACCGGATGGCTCAGCTGCGCCAACCGTTCCTCAACCAACGCTTTGATATAGCGTTCAATCTCGCCCTCATACGCACCTGGGTCGGAACTGTCGATCCGCACGAGCCCTTGCGTAAGCCGCCAGGCAAAATCTGTATCAACCATAGGCACCTCACAGATAGTTAGGTCAACATACAGATTGTATGCCAAGAAGCGGCTCAGTGCATTTAATGGAGTACTCACAAAAACGGGGGCGCCTCTCGTGCGAAAGGCGCCCCCGCGGGCATTCGATGTCAGTGACGGGCAGGCCACATGGGGAACTGCCCGTCAGATCAGCCGACGCTATTTGATCACGCGCACGCGATACATCGACGGAATCTGCTTGAGCGCCTCGATGGTGCTGCTGTCCAGGTGCTCGTCGGTGTCGAACATGGTGTAGGCGTTCTCGCCGGCGGACTCGTTGGTCATGCGCTGCACGTTGGCGTTGTCCTTGGCCAGGATGGCCGTGATCTGGCCGATCATGTTGGGCACGTTGGCATGCAGGCAGGCGATGCGGCTCGCGGCGCGCGCCTTGCCCATGCTGCAGGCAGGGTAGTTGACGCTGTGCGCGATGTTGCCGTTCTCCAGGTAATCCTTGAGCTCGCTGATGGCCATGTCGGCGCAGTTGGCTTCGGCCTCGCCGGTGCCGGCGCCCGAATGCGTGGTGATAAACGTGTTGGGCATCTTGACGGTCTTGGGCGTGGCAAAGTCGCAGCTAAACCAGCTCAGCTTGCCCTCGCGCAGGGCGGCGTCGACGGCGTCCTCGTCAATGATGGTTTCGCGCGCGTAGTTGATGAGCACGGCGTCGGGTGCCAGTAGGTTAATCTGCTCGGTGCTGATCATGCCGATGGTGTCGGCCTTGCTGGGCACGTGCACGGTGAGGTAGTCGCAGCCGCGGCACAGATCCTCGAGCGTGCCCACGCGCTGTACCTCGCGGCTCAGCACCCATGCGTGCTCGACGGAAATGAACGGATCGTAGCCGTAGACGTCCATGCCCAGATCGACGCAGGCGTTGGCGACCTTGGAGCCTACGTTGCCCAGGCCGATGACACCGATGCGCTTGCCCTTGAGCTCGCGGCCCACAAAGGCCTTCTTGGCCTTCTCGGCGTCGACCTGGATCTCGGGGTCGTCGGCGTTGTCGCGCACCCAGTTCATCGACTGCACTACGCCGCGGCTCGAGAGCACCAGCATGCCCAGGACGAGCTCCTTGACGGCGTTACTGTTGGCGCCGGGGGAGTTAAAGACGACGACGCCCTTCTTGGCGTACTCCTCGACGGGGATGTTGTTGACGCCGGCGCCGCAGCGGGCGATGGCGCGGATGCCCTCGGGCAGCTCGTAGCCGTGCAGGTCGGTCGAGCGCATCAGGATGGCGTCGGCCTCCTCAGCGGTGCCCACAAACTCGTAGCCTTCGCCAAACTCGACTTTGCCGTCTTTAGTGATGTCGTCGATGGTCTTAATCTTACGCATGGAAAAACTCCTTAGCAGGTTTTGATCTAAACAGGGTGGTCTGAGGTGGCTGGTCGGCCCGCGTGTTGCGGGCTAGTTAGATCGCGGACTCAAACTATGCTGCGCTTCGAAGTCCTTCATGTACGTGGCCAGCGCCTGTACGTCCTCCATAGTGACGGCGTTGTACACGCTGGCGCGCATGCCGCCGACGAGGCGATGGCCTTTGACGTTTTGGATCTGGTGCTCTGCCGCGCCCGCAACAAAGGCGGCGTCGAGGTCGGCATCGCCGGTGCGGAACGTGACGTTGGCGATGGAGCGGCTGCCCTCCTGCGCGGTGCCGTGGAACAGCTCGCTGTTCTCGAGCAGGTCGTAGAGCAGGTTGGCCTTGGCCCAGTTGCGCTCGGCCATGGCGGCAAGTCCGCCGGTCTCCTCGACCCAACGGAACACCTTGCCGCACACGTAGATGCCAAAGGTGTTGGGCGTGTTGAGCATGGAGCCCTTGGCGGCCTGGGTCTTAAGGTCCATGTACTGTGGCGTCTGCACAAAGGCCGGACCGTCGGCGATCAGGTCGTCGCGCACGATAACCACGGTCACGCCAGCTGCGCCGGCGTTCTTCTGCGCGCCGGCGTAAATGAGCCCGTAGCGCTCAACGTCGAGCGGCTGCGACAGAAAGCAGCTCGAGACGTCGGCGACCAGCGGCACGTCGCCGCAATCGGGCAGCTCGTGGAACATGGTGCCAAAGATGGTGTTGTTCTGGCAGATGTAGACGTAGTCGAGCCCGTCGCCCGCGGCCTCGGCGGCAATGCGCGCGTTGATGTCGGCCATGTCGGGGATGCGGTCGAAATTGGTGTCCTCGGAGCTCTCGAGCAGCACGGCATCGCCGTACTTGGCGGCCTCCTGGTACGCCTTGTTGGCAAAGTTGCCGGTCACGACGTAGCCGGCGCGGCCGCGGCGCATGAGGTTCATGGGGATGCCCGCAAACTGCAGCGTGGCGCCGCCTTGCAAAAACAGGACGTGGTAGTTGTCGGGGATGCTCAGCAGGCGGCGCAGGGCTGCCTCGGCGTCGTCGATGATCTGCTGGTACATGCTAGATCGATGGCTCATCTCGAGCACGGACATGCCGCAACCGCGGTAGTCCATCATCTCGTCGGCGATCTCGGCGAGCACGCTTG
>CAUCCR010000005.1:0-30551 GCA_958441355.1 uncultured Collinsella sp.
GGCCCGTGGGTTATACCCTAAGAGCAAACCACCCTTTTTAAGGGTGGTTCTGATTGGCGTATATACCAGAGTCGCTGAGCGATTGACACGGATGCGGTTTAGCTCAAACGGTCCATGCCCTCTTTCTTGACGCGGTTGGCGAGTACAAAGTAGATAATGCTGACGATCAGGCCGGTAAAATCGGGGATGCTTGAGCCGGTCCCACCCAAGAGGGGCAGGGAGAGAAGCAGACTGATGACCGAACATGCTAGGCAGACGATGGACCAAATCCAGACAACGCCAGCCTTGGCGGGATTATTTGCCGCGCGGATGCCAAAGACGGCGGTCACAATTTCGACGACGCCCAATACGATGACGACGATGCAAGAAACGATTATGGCACCCGTGATATCGCCTGCCGCGCTGCCCGCAAAGAGCGCTGTAGCACCCATGCCTGCGCTTAGAATGCCGACGACAAAGAAGAAGAACGATAGGATTTTGAGTAATTTGCAGGCGTTGCTCATGGCTGGTCCTTTCGATACGAGTACGCCAACCTGGCGCACCCCATGTGCTGCACATATGGTGAAGCACATTGTAGTTCAACGCGGCGATGCATGTGCCTGAAAGCGCTTTGAGCCCGCGCAGCCCAACCCCAACCTTTCAAAAAAGAAACCTGGGCGTAAGTCAAATCGATGGCAGCGTATGCGCGGCGCTGCGATGATGGGGCCATGGTAAGAGCTGGACCGAAGGAGAAGCCATGATGTACGGAGCAGGGCAAGTGTGTGAGCCGCGGTCGTTGGGAAGGCGCATGAGTGATTCCGTGATCGCTGCCGTGTGCACGGGATTGATGGCGGTGCTTTGCATTGGGATGCTGTGGGCCATCTCGCATGTGGGACAATAGCGGACGGTGGGGTGCCGACACAAACGGCGCTCACGTATTCGTTTTGCTTGCTAAGGAGTACCCATGGGCGTAGTCGATCCCTTTTCTGTTGCTCGGGCCGCGGGGCTTGAGCTGGCCGGGAAGTCCGAGGGACTCACGCTCACCGACGGCACGATGGAGCTGCGCGCCGATTTCACCCGCATGCATCCGCGGCTCAAGCGGGGCCGTTTGCAGCAAGAGCTGCTGGTAAAGGCTGCGCGCGCAAAAGGCGTCGAGTGCCCATGGGCGATTGATGCCACGGCAGGCTTTGGCGAGGATTCGCTGCTGTTGGCGGCCGCGGGCTTTACCGTCGATCTGTATGAGCAGGATTGCGTGATCGCGGCACTCCTCAAGGATGCTTTGGATCGCGCGGCAGATGATCCGGCGCTTGCGACAGCCGTGGCGCGCATGCGCTTACATGCGGGCGAGGACAGTATTACCGGCCTTCGCCATACAGCTGAGCTGATCGGGCAGGGCGAGCTTGCCGCCCCCGACGTGGTGTATCTGGACCCCATGTTTCCCGAGCGCACCAAGAGCGCGGCGGTGAAAAAGAAGTTCCAACTTTTGCATCATCTGGAACAGCCGTGTGCCGATGAGGAGACGCTGGTCGAAGCTGCGCTTGCGGCGCACCCGCGCAAGGTCGTTATCAAGCGACCGGTGAAGGGGCCACTGCTTGCCGGCGTTAAGCCGAGCTATCAGCTTGCGGGCAAGGCCGTTCGCTACGATGTGTTAGTGCCGCCGCGCCCGTAACTTGCGTGCGATTACCGGCGCTTCGCTAGCGCCGTGCCGATGCGGCGTCTATTTCCATGGGTGCGACGTCAGGTGCCATCCACCGCAGTATTCGCATTTGTAGCAGGCCAAACCACGCCGCCCGCGGTTTTCGCAGTCGGCCATAACTGCCTCGGCCTCGGCGCGCGTGTCGTAACGGTTTTTGCGTTCGCACGACTTGTAGCGCCAGGCTTCATTGCGCTCGGCGTTCAGGGCGTCGCGGCGCTCGTCTTCGCGCGCAAACAGGTCGCTCATATCGCCGCCGGTGGCAGCGCCCAAAAACTCGCTTTTGGCCTTTGACCAGGCGGCTCGCTTTTTGCTTCCCATCTGCATCGCGCCCCCCTCCAAACGTTGGTATCATTGCTCAATCAAAGTGATACCAATAAACGTGAGGTCGCCGCGTGATGATCAGAAAAACCCTCGATACCGACATTCCCGCCGTCATGGCTATCTATGACGCGGCCCGCGCCTTTATGCGCGCGCATGGCAACGCCACGCAGTGGCCCGAGGGCACGCCTTCTGCCGAGCAGCTGGCTGCCGATATCGCCGCCGGTGGCAGCTATGTGTGCGAAGTCGATGGTCGCGTGGTGGCGACGTTTGCCTTTTTACCGGGCCCGGACGAGTGCTATGACGTAATTGAGGACGGTCAATGGCGTAGCGACACTCCGTACGCCGTGCTGCACCGTGTGGCGTCCGATGGCGCCGTACACGGTATCGCGGCTGCGATGTTTGCCTTTGCCAAAGAGCGTGCCGATCACCTGCGTATCGACACGCATCAGGACAACCTGCCCATGCAGGGAGCCATTGCCAAGGCCGGGTTTAAGCGCGCCGGTATCGTATATGTGTCGGACGGTACGCCGCGCGTCGCGTTTGATTGGCTGCGCGAGGCATAAAGGCCGAGTCACATACCAGCGTTTCACCGAAATGAAAATGGCCCCGAGTGGGGCCATTTTTGGTAAAACGCGTTGTTGTGGGGCTCGCGTTGTTACTGCCCCAGATGAACCCGGGCAGACAAAAAGGGGAGGTGCCGGCTTTCGCAAGGCGCGAACCTACGAAAATCGCCGCGCGGCAACGCGGGACGATGAGCTCGGTCGGGGGATAGGGCCCGCTTCGCCCGCCGGCTCGTAAATTGTATCATCCAGTGTGGAACGAGGACGCCCGTTGCCGCGTGCGATGGGCTTGTAATAAGAGGAGAGCCATGTCGAAGCAAGCGGTCGTTGGAATCTTGGCGCATGTCGATGCCGGCAAGACCACGTTGGCCGAGGCCATGTTGTTCGACGCGGGTCGCATTCGCAAGCGCGGCCGCGTGGACGATGGCGATTCGCATCTGGATACGAACGAGATTGAGCGCGAGCGCGGCATTACGATTTTCTCGTCGCAGGCCGTGCTCGACCATGGCGATACCCACGTCATGCTCGTGGATGCACCGGGGCATGTCGATTTTTCTGCCGAGGCGGAGCGCACATTGCGCGCGCTCGACTATGAGATTTTGGTTGTGGGTGCCAACGATGGCGTGCAAGGGCACACCGAAACCCTGTGGCGCCTGCTTGCGCGCTATGACATTCCGACGTTCATCTATATCAACAAAATCGATTTGGAGAATCCCGGCCGCGATGTTTTGCTGGCACAGCTTGGGCAGCGTCTTTCCGAAGGCTGCCTGGATGCCAACGAACTGTTGGCGGGCGGTGCCGTTCAGGAGGACGCTGCTGCGTTGGACGAGGCGGCGCTCGAGGAGTTTCTTGAAGCGGGTGAGCTTTCCGTCGCAACGCTGTCGCGCATGGTTGCCGAGCGCAAGCTCTTTCCCTGCTTTGCCGGCTCGGCGCTCAAGGACCAGGGCGTGGACGAGCTGCTGGATGGTATATGCGCGCTGATGCGTGAACAGGCGTGGCTCCCGGAGTTTGCCGCGCGCGTCTATCGTGTCAGCCGCGGGGATCGCGGCGAGCGCTTGGCATGGGTTAAGGTGACCGGTGGCACGCTGCATGCCAAGCAGATGATTGCCGGACGTTCCGGTGCCGAGGCATGGGAGCAGAAGGTCGATCAGGTACGCATCTATAACGGCGAGAAGTATGAGCTTGCCCAAGAAGTTGCTGCTGGCGGTATTTGCGCCGTGACGGGTCTTGCGCACGTTCGCCCGGGGGACGCCCTGGGCGCGGAGCCTGCGGGCGATGCGCCTGTCATTGCGCCGGTCCTCACCTATACGGTGCTTCCGGGCGAACACGATGTCCACGCGGTGTTCAAAGCGCTGACTGAGTTAGCGGACGAAGATCCCATGCTCGGCGTAAGCTGGAATACGCATCTGGAGCAGATTCACCTGCAGTTGATGGGCGCCGTGCAACTCGAGGTCGTGCAGCGGGTGTTGGCCGATCGTTTTGGCCTTGCGGTCGAGTTTGAGCCCGGCGGCATCCTCTATAAGGAGACTATTTCGCAGCCGGTCGAGGGCGTGGGTCACTTTGAGCCACTGCGCCACTATGCCGAGGTGCATCTGCGTCTGGAGCCGTTGCCAGCGGGTTCGGGCGTGCAGTTTGGTACCGTGACCTCGACTGACGAGCTCGATCTTAACTGGCAACGTCTGGCGCTCACCAACGCCATGGAGCGCGATCACCTGGGCGTGCTGACCGGCTCGCCCATCACCGATATTCGCATTACGCTCACGGGCGGCCGCGCGCATGCCAAGCACACCGAGGGCGGCGATTTTCGCCAGGCCACGTATCGCGCGATTCGCCAGGGTTTGATGCAGGCGCGCGAGGCCGGCGCGGCTGTGCTGTTGGAGCCGTGGTATCGCTTTGAGCTCGAGGTGCCGGGGGAGTGCGTGGGCCGGGCGCTCTCGGATGCCACGCGCATGGGTGCCGAGTACGAGCCGCCGACGATGGCGGGCGATCGGGCAAAGCTTGTGGGTCGCGTGCCGGCATCCGAGGTGCAGGATTACGCGCTGGAGGTGGCCGCCTACACGAGCGGTCGCGGGCATCTGTACCTAGAGTTCGCCGGCTATGCGGCTTGCCATGATGCCGAGCGCGTAATCGAGACGGCTGCCTATGAGCCCGAGGCCGATCTGCCCAACACGCCCGACTCGGTCTTTTGCTCTCACGGCGCCGGTTACACGGTCAAATGGTACGACGTACCCGCCACGGCGCACGTAAAGGTCGATCCCGCCACCTTCCGCCCCTGGCGAGCAGCAGGCGCCGAGTTTTTCGGCCACATGTGACAAAGGGACAGCTCCTTTGTCATATGCTATTGGTATAACTCGGTATAAGTTGGTATAAATAACTATTACCAGGGTTTGCCAATCCGAGGAGGCCGACATGAATCCAAATCCCTTTAAGCCCACGGCTGGCAAGCGGCCTCCGATACTCATCGGCCGCGAGTCGGTCATCGAAGATTTCGAGGAAGGGCTCGATAACGGCGCCGGAGCGCCGGGTAGACTCATGCTCATTACGGGAAACCGCGGCTGTGGCAAGACGGTTCTCCTACGGGAGCTGCAACGTCTAGCCAATGAGCGCGGATGGGCGGTTGTCTCCGATTCCGCTTCGCTTGGCTTATGCGACCGCTTGGCCGACGCGCTTCGCTCGAATAAACCCATTGTGACGTCAATGGAGTTCGGTCCGTCGTTTGGCCGGATGTCGGTCGAGGCGGCGCGGGCAAAGGGCGAGACGTTGCGAGGGCTGGTCAACGAGCGCCTCAAGAGGCTCGGTCCAGGCAAGGGCATACTGTTTGCGATTGACGAGGCGCAATCGGCGTCTATCGAGGAACTGGCGGCTCTTGCTGTTCTCTATCAGCAGGTGCTCGGAGACCAGGATGCCACGGGCTTGCCCGATAGCGACCAGCGCGGTCTTGCGCTGGCGTTCGCCGGCTTGCCCAGTATGGTTGACGATCTGCTCGAAGAGCCGAGCGTTACGTTTTTGCGGCGTGCCCAGCAGCGTACGTTGGGGGCGATATCTTTGCCCAAGGTGCGCGATTCGTATGTCCAGACGGTCAAAGACGCTGGTCTTTACGTTGACGCGGAGACGGCGGACCTTGCGGCGCGCAAGAGCATGGGGCATCCCTACATGGTTCAGCTGGTGGGATATTACATGTGGAGGTCTGCCGTCCGGCGTGACTCGCGGGTCATTGAAGAGCGCGATGTTGAGGCTGGGCACGCGGATGCCATCTCCGAGTTCTATGAAGCAGTGGACGCTCCCTTGTATTACGGGTTGCGCAGTCCGCAACGCCTCTTTATCGAGGCCATGGCTGCTGACGAGGGTGAGCCGACGCGCATGGCGGATATCATTGAGCGCTGCGACCGTACTCAGAGTTGGGCGAGTAAATATCGCGCAAGCCTGATTCGCGAGCGCGTCATCGAGGCTGCCGGATACGGCCTCGTCCGGTTTACCGTGCCCATGCTGGGCGCGTACATTCGCGATCGAGTTTTATGGCATGAGTAGGGTGATAAAGGTGACGGAACAGAAGATGAGCCCGCAGGCTATCGAGGTACGTGGCGCGCGCGTCCATAACCTCAAGGACATCGATATCGACATTCCGCTGGGAAAGCTCGTGGGTATTGCCGGCGTATCGGGTTCGGGCAAGAGTTCGCTGGCGCTGGGGGTTCTTTATGCCGAGGGCTCGCGTCGCTATCTGGAGGCGCTCAGCACCTATACCCGCCGTCGTCTGACGCAGGCCGAGCACGCCCAGGTGGACGAGGTGCTGCACGTGCCGGCGGCGCTCGCATTGCATCAGCGCCCCAGCGTGCCGGGCGTGCGTTCCACCTTTGGCACCATGACCGAGCTCAACAATAGCCTGCGTCTACTCTTTAGCCGCTGCGCCCATCACGTGTGCCCGCATTGCGGGGCGCGAGTGGAGCCGAGCCTTAACGTGGCTGCGGGCCTGTCGCTCACGTGCCCCGCATGCGGCCGCGAGTTCTACGCGCCGGGTGCCGAGGACCTTGCCTTTAACAGCGGCGGCGCGTGCTCTACCTGCGGCGGCACTGGTGTCATGCGCGAGGTGGACGAGGCGAGCCTGGTGCCCGACGAGTCAAAGACCATCAACGAAGGCGCGGTGCTTCCCTGGGGTACGCTCATGTGGGATCTGATGAAGCAGGTGGCAGGCGAGATGGGCGTGCGTACCGACGTGCCGTTTAACCAGCTCACGCCTCAAGAACGCGACATCGTGTTTCACGGCCCCGCGGTTAAGAAGCACATTCTTTACGTTCCCAAGAACGGCGAGGGCGCCACGCCGCTCGACTTTACCTATTACAACGCCGTCTATACCGTCGAGAATGCACTCGCTAAGGTTAAGGACGATAAGGGGCTCAAACGCGTTGCACGCTTTTTGCGCGAGGGGCCATGCCGCGACTGTGGTGGCACGCGTCTTTCCGAGGCTGCGCGCCAGCCCCAAGTGCGCGGTATCAATCTGGCGCAGGCCGCGGCCATGACGCTGGGCGAGGCGATTGAGTGGGTGCGCGGGGTGCCCGCATCCTTGCCGCCCGAGATGCGGCCCATGGCGACGGATATATGCGATTCGTTTTTGAGCGCGGCCCGTCGTCTGGTCGACCTGGGTCTCGATTACCTTTCACTCGATCGTGCCGGTGCTACGCTCTCCACGGGTGAGCGCCAGCGCGTGCAGCTTGCTCGCGTGGTGCGCAACCGATCGACGGGTGTGCTTTATGTGCTGGACGAGCCTTCGATCGGCTTGCATCCTGCCAATGTCGACGGCTTGGTGGGCGTGATGCGCGATCTGGTGGATGACGGCAACACCGTGGTTGTTGTCGACCACGACACGCGCGTACTGGCGGAAGCCGACTATCTGGTCGAGATGGGTCCCGTTGCCGGAGCAGGCGGCGGTAATGTGATTGCCGTTGGCACGGTGGACGAGGTCGAACAATCGCAGGGCAGCCGCATCGCCCCGTTTTTGTGCACAGAGTCCAAGCGCATGCGTCCGCAGGTGACTGACGACGAAATGTTCGACCAGGGCCATATCCGCATGGCGACCGATGCCATCCATACCGTCAAGCCGCTCGAAGTCGATATTCCGCGCGGCCGCTTGGTCGCGGTTACGGGCGTTTCGGGTTCGGGCAAGACGACGTTGGTGCTCGAGACGCTCATCCCGGCGCTCAAGGCTCGGGCAACTGGCGAGCGCCTGCCAAGACACGTGCGTTGGGTCGATGCCGAAGGCATTGCTCGCGCAAACCTGATTGATGCTACGCCCATCGGCGCCAACGTGCGCTCGACGGTCGCAACCTATGCCGACATCCATGACGAGCTGCGCCGCGCCTTCGCCCGTACGCCCGAGGCCAAGGCAGCTGGCTACAAGGCGGGTGCCTTTAGCTACAATACTGGCGCCTTGCGCTGCCCTACGTGCGATGGCACGGGATCGATATCGCTCGACGTGCAGTTTTTGCCCGATGTCGAGATCGTCTGCCCGGCATGTCGCGGTTCGCGTTATGCAGACGCGGCTTCGCGTATCCATCGCGAGGGCAAGGACGGGAGTCTGCTTACGTTGCCGCAGCTCATGGACATGAGTGTGGACGAGGCCATCGCCGCCACACTGGGACTCAAGAAGGTTCAGACGCGCTTGCAGACCTTGCACGACCTGGGCCTGGGTTATCTCACACTTGGCGAGCCCACACCGGCGCTCTCGGGTGGCGAGGCACAGCGTCTTAAGCTTGCGAGCGAGATGGGCCGTGTGCAGGATGACGCCGTATTCGTGTTCGACGAACCCACGATTGGCCTGCATCCGCTCGATGTTCAGGTGCTGTTGAGCGTGTTCGACGGCCTTGTTGCCAAGGGCGCCACGGTTATCGTGATCGAACACGATCTCGACCTTATCCGTAACGCCGATTACGTAATCGACATGGGCCCAGGCGGTGGCGACGCCGGCGGGCAAATCGTCTGCGCCGGCACGCCGAGCGACATCGCGGCCTGCCCCGCAAGCATCACCGGCCGCTATTTGTAAGTGAAAGTGACAAAGGGACAGTTCCTTTGTCACATTCCCGGAAAGCCTGTTTGGCGTAGGGCCTCGTAGAGGACGATGGCGGCGCTGTTGGAAAGGTTGAGGGCGCTGATGCGGTAGTCGTCGGGATTGACGAAGTTGCCGCAGATATCCTGCCGAAGGATGGCCTCGTGGCTGTCCTCGGTATGCCCCAGCGATCCCTCGTGAGCTTCCCATGCCTCGGCGTTATCGAGCGAGTCGCAATCGCGCAGCATCGGGATGCGCTCGCAACGCTCGGGCGCCGCGGCAAGCAGTGGCTCGGGAATGCCCGAGCTCTCGCTGCCAAAGATCAAGTAGTCGTCATCGCGGTAGGTACTCTGCGCATAGGTGCGGCGTGCCTTTTTGGTCAGCAGATGCAGGCGTTCGTCGGCAGGGGAGAGACCATTGCGTGCAAGGAAATCCTCCCAGCCGGCATAGGTGGTCACGTCTAAGTTTTGCCAGTAGCCCAGGCCGGCGCGACGTACTGTCTTGTCGTCGAGCGAAAAGCCCAGTGGCTCCACCAGATGTAGACGGGCGCCGGTAACCACGCAGGTGCGGCCGATATTGCCCGTATTGGCCGGAATCTCGGGCGCATACAGCACAATGTTGAACATGAATCTCCTTGGCTCAGAACGAAAAACCACCACGAAGGGTACCTTCGTGGTGGTTTGGCGGTTACGTAAGCGGAAAAATACCCGCTTGGATAAACCTAGGCGCGGTGCCAGTCGGTCAGGCAGGCATCGAGGGAGGCGATGAGCGCATCCTTGTCCATGTGACGGCCGATGATGCACAGGCTCGTCATACGGTCGCCCGTCTCGTCGTCCCAAATCTGCATGATCTCGGGGTTCTCGTCGATGATCTTCTGTTTCTCGCCCTCGGGCGCCGAGTCGACAAACAGGCCGTTCTCCATCAGGCGCATCTGGTGGCCGGCCTGCTCAAACATGTAGCACATGTCCGGGTCGCCGGTCTGCCACAGCGGACCCTTGACGCGGATGACCTCGTCGGGCCACTCCTGCTCAACAAAATCGGTGAACTTCTTCAGGTCAAACGGCTTACGGCGCGAGTAAACAAAGGTCTCGATGTCGTACTCGAGCACCTCGGGGTCATCGTGCTCCTCGGGATGCTCCATGGCCTCAATCCAGGCGGCGGAGTTGTAGGCGCGCATAAAATCGAAGCGGTCGGTGTCGAGCAGCTCCCCCATAGGAACCTCTCCGTTTTGAGCCTCGACGATTACGGCGTCCTTCTGCAGGCTGCGCACGATAGCCTTGAGCTCGGCGATCTGCTCAGGCGTCACGGTATCGGTCTTGTTGAGAATCAGCGTGGAGCAGAATTCAATCTGCTGGATGAGCAGGCTCTCGATGTCGTCCTCGTCGATATCCTCTGCCAGCAGGTCGCGACCGCCGTTGAACTCGTCGTACATGCGGGCACAATCGACCACGGCCACGATGTTGTCGAGTGCGAGCTTGGGCTCGCCGCCCACCTTGGCCTCGTCGCAGAAGCTCGAGATGGTGTAGGCGATGGGGATGGGCTCGCAAATACCCGATGCCTCGATGATGATGTAATCGAAGTCGCCCGAATCGGCGATGCCCTGCAGCTGGTTGGCCAGGTCATCCGAAAGCGTGCAGCAGATGCAGCCGTTAGTGAGCGGGATGAGGTCGTCGGTCTCGGAAAGGCCGCCGTCGGCGATGAGGCTGGCGTCGACGTTGATCTCGCCGATATCGTTGACGATCACGGCGGCGCGGATACCGCCATCGTTAGCGAGGATGTGGTTGAGCAGCGTGGTCTTGCCGGCACCGAGGTATCCGGTAAGCATGATGATTTTCACGGGTTTGTTGGGCATGTGCCCTCCTTTGTTAGACATGGCTTACAGTTGAATCTTATGCCAAACGCCTGCTCTTATACCCACGCGCCGGCAAATAACACAGGCTACTCCCAGGCTCCCCATACATCGGGGAAATAACCGACGGTGGCCTTTTTGCCGTTGCGCACGATGGGCTCGGCTAGAACCTGCTGGTTCTCGAGCAGCTTGTCGAAGCGCTGGCTAGGGGTGAGGTGCTGGATGAGCGCGAGCGTCTCCTCGTCCTTGGCCTTGGGGTTGAGCAGCTTGTCGATGCCGCCGACCGCCTGCATCACGCTCGTGAGCTCGCCCTTGCTCATCTCCTTTTCCTTAAGGTCGATAAACTGCACCTTAATGCGGCGCTCCTTAAAATAACGCTGCGCCTTCTTGGTGTCGAAAGACTTCTTAGTCCCGAAGATTTGAATATTCATATTATGTTCCGCCGTTCTACCTGATGAAGTTTGTGCGCTCGCGATCGGCTTCGGGGGCTTCGATGCCGGCGGCCTGTCCTGCCTCGATACAATGCAGGAGCCAGGCCATGTTCTTGCCGATGTTGCGCATGGTGGCCAGGCCCTCGGCGTCCTGGGCAGCTTCACCCGGCATGGCGCCAAACACGTTGTTCCAGTACGTGGAGGCAACCACGGGCATCTGGTTGATGGTGAAGTACTTGTTGAGCACATCGAAGGTGGTCGACGTGCCGCCGCGACGGGCGACGGCGACGGCAGCGCCCGGCTTGTGCGAAAAGGCCTTGCTGCCGGCATAGAAGGTGCGATCGAGGGCCGAAAGGATGCGGCCGCTGGGGTGCGCATAGTAGACGGGCGAGCCAAAGACAAAGCCGTCTGCCTGCTCGGCGGCAGCGATGAGCTCGTTCACCACGTCATCGTCAAAGGTGCAGCGCCCGCCAAGCTTGCCGCACTGACCACAGCCGATGCAGTCGCGAATGGGCTTGGCGCCCAGCTGAAACACCTCGGTATCAATGCCTTCGGCGTTGAGCTGCTCGGCGACCTCGGCGAGTGCGCGGGCGGTGTTGCCGTTTGCCTTGGGGCTGCCATTGACCAAAAGAACCTTCATCACAAACTCCCTCTGCTGTCGGTGACTTCTGCAGAGGATTATCGCACGATGGGGGAGGCGGTGTGGGCGCGGTGCTAATCCAGTTTGGTACCTGGCACCTGCACGGCTTTCCCGAGCAACGCTTTGAGCTCGTTCAAAATCGAAACGGGCTGACGGTCGACGCCGTCCAGATGGAGCGTGGCCACGCGAATGGGCGGCTGATATTCAAATGGGCCAAAGAGCACGGGCGAACCCAGGAACCGCTCGATTTCCTCTGCAATCGCATCGGTTTCTTCGGGATCAAAGTCGTCGAAAAGCGCCACGAACATCGGCCCCGTCGAGCGGAACATACGACCCTTACCGCGCGAGCATTCCATCAGACAGGCGGCACATTCTGCCAAAACACGGTCGCCCGCATCAAAGCCAAAACGGGCATTGACCTGAGCGATATCATCGATTTTAATGGCGATCAACCCCGCCTTGCGCGCCACGCGACGCATTTCGCCAATGGCGTTGACCAGGGCGTGAATATCGCCCAAGCCGGTCACGGAATCGGTCGTATCTGCCAAGCTTCGGTTGATGATAATGCCCACATACATGCCGGGCTCGGTATCGGTGCCGTCCAAGCGGTAGCCCGTGCAGTCGCAAAGCACGTATTTTCCGGTGGCATCCATTACGCGATACTGCATGTAGTGGAAGTGCCACGTGCCGTTTATCACCATGTCGAGTTCGGCACGTACGTTGTCGCGGTCCTCGGGATGAACACGGGCGAGCCACATGTCGAGTGAGTTAAAAGGGTGCTGGGAGGGCAGGTCAAAATCGCGCACGGCGTTAACCGACCATTGCGATTCTCCCGTATCGAGATTGAGGATAAACGGATAGCGCGTCTCGGAGCTCATGGAGATCGCTTGGAACACCCGGTCGTTGCAGGGAAGCTGATCGACGATTGGGCGTTGCGGCGCGTCATCGTCTTTCGGTTGCTGCACACGATGCATAAGCTTATAGCGATACATCTTGCGATCGGCATCCATTGTCATCTGGCGACGCGTGTCGCCAGCAAGTGGATCGACGCGCGAGCAGCCAAAGCTAAAGCTGCCGATCATGGGCGCCTTGCCACCTGAGCTCGCCTCGATCAGCCTGGTACGTACCTGCTCCAAGCGCTGCTCGAGTTCAATCTCGTTTGCGGAGAGCGAGATGAGCACAAACTCGTCTCCACCGATACGGAACAGCATCTCATCGTGCTCCATGGTTTCGGAGAGCGTGCGGCAGATGCTCAGAATATAGCGATTGCCTTCGGCGTGGCCAAACCTATCATTGCAATGCTTGAGATGGTCGATGTCAATATAGGCGCAGGTGAAGGGGTCGCCTTTGCGCCAGAGTTGCTCGACGTGACGGTCGAATCCGTTGCGGTTGCCCAAGTTGGTGAGCGGATCGATATAGGCGTTGCGCTCAAGCAGCTGGCGCTCTTGTTGCAGGATGGCATGCGTCTTTTGCAGTTGCTCGCCAACGGCGCGTAGCCCAGCAGGCAGCGCGGCAACATCGAGTTCGGCGGTCGAGACGCCGTTCGCAAGTCGCTGAAGATAGGCAATAATCGATTGCTCGCCCAGGCGATACGACTCGTTCATGATGGATAACCTCCTTGGGCGGAACAACGGTTTGTATCATATCCCCAATTCGGTTTGAATTGGGGATATAAGTTAGCTAATGGAGACAAATATCCCCTTCGACGGTGGCGTTTTGCGCGCGAGCGTATCAGTTGTTATTGCCGCCATCGAGCAATGCCTCAAAATCCTTCGCCTGCATGGGGCGGTAGTAGAGGAAGCCCTGAGCGTAGCGGGCACCCATTTGTCGTAGCATGTTCGCCTGCTCATTTGTCTCGACGCCTTCGACCACGACGGGCAGATGGAGCGACTGCGCCATTTCGAGCATCGATGAAATGATTTGCGTGCTGCGGCCTTGATCGCGGTCGGTGGGCACAAAGGTGCGGTCGAGCTTGATGACGTCGACGTTGACGTTCTTGAGCATCGCGAGCGTGGACTGGCCGGTGCCAAAATCGTCCATGTAGGTCGAGAAGCCACGGGCGTGCAGATCCGCGGTCAGCTTATCCACGGCCTCGGACTCTCCGGTATAGGCGGTCTCGGTGATCTCGATATGCATGAGTTCGGGCGGCAGGTTGTACTGGGCGGCGAGCGACCCCATATGCTCGGCGACATCGCAGGCAAGAATGTCTACGCGCGACACATTGAGGGAAATCGGAACCACGCGAAGTCCTCGATTGAGGCGCTCGCGGAGCCACATAGCGACGCCCTGCCAAACATATTTGTCGAGCGTCACTACAAAGCCGCTTTCCTCGAGTGCGGGGATAAACGTTGCGGGCGAAATAAGAGAGCCGTCCTTATCAATCCAGCGGGTGAGTGCTTCGGCGCCAATAATCTCGCCGGTTTCCATATCGACCTGGGGCTGAAGATAGTACGTGATGCGACCATTTGACAGCGCGTACTGGAATTCGGTCAGCGTGCGGTTGAACACGATTTCGCGCTTGTACTCCTCGGGGCAAAAAATGGCAATGCGCTCCTTAAAGTCGTTTTTTGCGCGCCGATTGGTAAACATGGCCTTTGCCTGCGCATCGATGGTGATCTCCTCATTGGAATCGATGGGGTAAACGCCCATGGACGGCCAAAAACCTACGCCGCCATCATGCCTGGCTACTGCCTCGCGAACGCGGTTGTAGATTTGATGGACGGTGATGTGCTTAAAGGGGATGAGTACGCAAAAGTCATCTTGGCCCCAGTACCCTGCGACGCCCATGCCGGCATTCTCGATGTCCTTGAGGACCGTGCCCACATCGGCAAGCAGGCGGTCGCCTTCGGCCTGTCCATACCATTCGTTAAACAGGCGCATGTGGCCCATGTCGACCGTGGCGATGCACCAGGCACCGTCGCGTCTTGCCTCGAGAAAAGCGTTGGCGCGCCGCATAAACTCGCTGGGTCGATAGAGGCCCGTGAGCGAGTCGATACGTTCGACGATGGCGCTTTTGCGCTCAGCCTCGGGTATGGGGAGGCTGTCGTTGGGAACAAGCCCGCCGGCCGTGCGAAGGCGACGGTCGAGTTCGCCTAAAACGGCGGTCGCTTGATGGGTTAAGTGCTCGTAAAAGGCCGGGACGACAAGGCAGACGGGAGTAATGGTGTCGCCTGCGATTCGAACAGGAGCGAAAACGGCCTCTTTAAGGTGGCGGGTCAGTTGCTCGAATGCCTCGTGGTCTAGGTCGTTGCTGAGCACGACGAACTGGACGCTTCGTGAACGGTAGACCCGGCTCCTGCCGCGGGTGATCGACAGCATGCGGCCTGCGTATTCGGCAAGCATGTTGTCGACAGCCTCGGCCCCGTAGAGCTCGTTGAGCTTTGTCGTGCCACGAACGCGCACCGCTATAAGCCCCGTCTCGCAACGATCGCGGCGGCAGGCGTCGATGGCGTTGGCCAGCATGCGCTGCGTTCCGAGGCCTGTGGCGGCGTCGACGGTTTCGGCAAGTGAGTGGTTGACGAGCTCGCCGACATAGAGCGAGGGGACATTTCCGTCGCCGTCGATACGAAACCCGCGAGCACGGCAAAGGACGTAGTCTCCGACGGCGTTGCGCACACGATACTGCATGACGCGACGGTGCTTGGTGCCGTTGTAGACTTGGTCGATGTCGTTGATGCAGGCCTCAAGGTCGTCGGGATGGACGCGCGTTTTCCAGTAATCGCGACAGTTGTCTATGTGCTCCGAGGGAAGGCCAAGATCGCGCAAGGCACCTTGTGACCAAAGGGTGCGATGTTTGTCCAAGTTCTCGATAAAGAAATAACGGCCCTCGTTGAGCATCGAAAAGGCGTCAAAAACACGATCGCTTATTTCGAAGTCGTCGGCGTGAACTTGCGTGATATTGCGTCGATCGAGGTGCATGGCATGACGTAGCTTGTAGTCGTACATGCGATGGTCGGCATCGAGCGTCATGCGATTGGAAGCTTCGCCCAGGGCGGGGTCGGCATGTGACACTCCGTAGCTAAACGAGCGGGGCATCTCGGAATCGTTGTTTTTGAGCAGAACCGTTCGGCAGTGTTTCAGACGTTCGGCGAGGTCGTCCTCGGTTGCAATCGTAGATAGGATGGCAAACTCGTCGCCGCCTATGCGAAACGCCGCTTCGCCCACCTTCATATACAGCTTAAGATAGAGACTTACCTGCAAGATATAGCGGTTGCCCTCGTCATGCCCAAAGACGTCGTTGCAGTGCTTGAGATTGTCGATATCGATGAACGCCATGGTAACGGGGGCGTCCTGCTCCCAGAGCTCCTCGAGGGAACGGGCAAAGCCGCCACGGTTGCCAAGCCCAGTAAGCTGGTCGGTAAAGGCAGTCCTGATCAGATCCTCCTGCCGCTCGAGAAGGTCACGGACGGTCTTTTCGAGCGTTTCGGTGTAATTGCTGACAGTATCCATGTTCTAAGCGGCTTTCTGAGGTCGGGGCGGATTGCGTCGGGCGAGTTTGTTGTGTACACGCGTCGTTGCTCGGCGTTTTGCGTGTATCCAGGCCCCCGCCTTGCTGCGTTGTTGAGTTAATTTGTCGGCTAATGTTCGCTGTTGATAACAGCTGAGTAGTGTAAACAACAGCACACAATTATATATGGGTGCACATGCTGTGGGCGGCTATTGTTCGACAGGCGGTGGCGCGACAATGCGATGTTCGATGAAAATGCGACTGAGACGATATATGTTGACGGGTATACTTGTTCCGTTTGAATTTGCGGGGACGGAGATGGTCGCATGGCACAGTCAAATACGACGCGCACGGTGGGGCTGGCACTCGAGGGAGGCGGCTACCGCGGTATGTATACGGCGGGCGTGCTCGACGTTTGGATGGAGCACGGCTTAACTTGCGACCATATGGTGGGTGTCTCGGCGGGCGCGGCGTTTGGCTACAACTTTAAATCGCGCCAGATCGGCCGCGCCATTCGCTATAACAAGGCCTATTGTGCCGATAAGCGCTATGCGGGTGTAGCAAGCTGGCTGCGGACCGGCGATATGTTCAATGCCGATTTTGCCTATCACGAGGTGCCCATCGAGCGCGATCCCATCGATTTGGAGACATATCGCGCCTGCCCCATGCGGTTTACGTGCGTTTGTACCGATATCGAGACGGGCAAGGCCGTCTACCACGACCTGCCCTATGGCGATGAGCACGATATCGAGTGGATCCGGGCGTCGTCTGCTATTCCTGTGGCGACGCGTCCCGTTGCTATTGACGGGCATAAGTATCTGGATGGTGGCGTTGCTGATTCTATTCCCAGTGCATGGCTGTTTGCGCAGGGGTATGACCGCAATATCGTGGTGCTCACGCAGCCGGCGGGCTTTGTGAAGCAGCCCAACAGCGTGATGCCCATGCTGCGTCGCGTGTTCCATCACTATCCGGAGTTTGTCGCAGCGCTCGAGCATCGGCATGAGGTCTACAATGCCACGCTCGATGACCTGGCACGTCGTGAGGCCGCCGGCGATATCTTTGTGGTGCGTCCGAGCGAATCGGTGAAAGTGCCGTCGCTGTGCCGCGAGCCCGATGAGCTCGAGCGCATCTATCAGATTGGTCGCCGCGATGCGGAGGCAACCTTGCCGGCGTTGGAAGCGTATCTGGCGGGGTAAGGGTCGCATGTGGAAAGCGCATCCCGGAATGGAGGTCCAAACTGGGATGCGTTTTCCATTGCTGAAGATATGAGACTGCGAATCAGCTGCTCGGCCTATGCCTATGCCTGCTGCCAGGTGTCGACAAGCTCCTTGGCCGCGGCGTAGGGGTCGTCGGCACTGCAGACAGCGCTCACCACAAAGAAGCCATCGACGCCGGTGGCTTTGAGCTGCGGCAGGTCGGCCGTCTTGACGCCGCCGCCCACCACGATGGGCACGGGGCTTGCCGCATGGAGGGCGGCCAGGTCCTCAAAGCTCTTGGTGATGATAGAGCCGTCGGCTGCGCGTCCGCAGTCGCGCTTAGTCTCGGTCTCGTGGAGTGGGCCGATGCCCAGGTAGTCGACTAGGCTCATGTCGGCGGTCTTGACGTACTCGAGCATCTCCTCACAACGGGCCGAAAGGCCCACGATGGCGTCGGGGCCCAGCAGCTTGCGACAGACCTCGACGGGAATATCGCTTTGGCCCACGTGCACGCCGTCGACAGCAATACCCTGCTCGCGTGCGGCAAGCACACAGTCCAGACGGTCGTCGATCAGCAAGGCGACCTGACCGGTCTTGCCGGCCTGAGCGATTGCCTGCGCGGCATCGCCGGTCAGCGCGATGATCTCGCGGGCGCTTGCCACCTTGGAGCGCACCTGGATGCAGGTAAAGCCGGCGTCGAGCGCCTGGGCCACCACATCGCCCACGGGGCGCCCGAGCGTGTTTTCGGGGCCGAGTACCAGATAGGCCGAGATATCAAGGTTGTCGCGGATGCTCATCGTGCTTCCTCCTGCTTCTTGATCTGTGCTTCCATGCGCTCGAGCTTGCCGGTCATGGTGCCGGTAAATCCGGGCCGGATATCGGCTTTGAGCACGACTTCGGTGCGGATGCCCTTGCTCGCCAACACAAAGGTTGCGTCGCGCACGACCAGCATGACCTCGTCCCAGTCGCCCTCGATCTCGGTGAACATCGAGGTGGTGCGGTTGGGAAGGCCGCTCTCGCGTATGACGCGCACGACCTCGGCGACCTCGGCGGAGAGCTCATCGCCGGTGCCGCACGGGGCGATGGCCACGGCGACGAGCGTGTTCATGCCGGTATTGGTTGTGGGCTCGGACATGGCCTATGCCTCCTCGAGCTCGAGTCGGTTATCGGCGATGTCTTGGGCGGTCGCGCGGTAGAGCTCATCGATAAAGGCGACCTTAAAGCTCGCCGGGGCATCGGCGACGGCGGCAGCACGCGTGCCAGCGACGTTGTAGACGGCGGTACCGCAGACGGCTGCCGTAAACGGATCGGCGGCGCAGGCATACACGGTCAGCACGCCGCCCTGCGAGCAGCCGCAGCCGGTGATCTTGGACATGAGCGGGCTGCCGCCGTGGGACTTGGCCACGGTCGTGCCGTCGGTGATCAGGTCGACTTCGCCCGAGACGACTACGGCGCCACCGGTGTAGCGGGCGAGCGCCACCGCGGCATTGCGGGCGGCGTCTACCGTGTCGGTGGTATCGACACCGCGTACGCGGTTCAGATCGGCCGCCTCGCCCTCAAGACCCCATAGGCCAGCGAGCGCGATGATCTCGGAGGCGTTGCCGCGCACGATGGCGGGCTTATACTGCTTGAGCTCGTTTACCAACTGGGTGCGCAGACTACCGATGCCCAGGCCCACCGGATCGAGCACCCAGGGCTTGCCGGCGTCGTGTGCCGCCTTCGCCGCGCGGGGAATCGTCTGCTCGTAGATGGGGAAGAGCGTGCCCATGTTGAGATAGATGGCGCCGCCGCCGGCAACGAGCGCCTCGCCCTCGTCGGGCAGATAGACCATGGCGGCCGATCCGCCCACGGCGAGCTGCGCGTTGGCGACAAAGTCGATCGTCACCGTGTTGGTGATGGAGCCTGCCATCGGATTGGTGGCGCGAATCTCCTCCACGGCCTTGACCACATTTTGCTTAAGCTGTTCCGAATCAATCACTGCACATGCCTCCTTGGCATAGAAAAGGGGCGCTGTGCATAGACAGCGCCCCTGTAAAGGCGGCATGCTCCCTACGCCAGCATTAACTGACAGGTTCAAAGGATTGGGCCCATTGCCCTCTCAGCCTTGTGGTTTGCACCGCCGGCACTCCCGCATCGAATCTGTTGTTCCCTATACTAGCGCACCTGCCAAAAAGGGACAGGTTTATTTTGGCAGGTCGTTACAATAGGTAGGACCGATACGAATGGGGGCCTTATGATTAAACTTGTGCTGACCGATATGGACGATACACTGATTCCAGCCGGGCATGACGGCGCCAGCGACTACGCCATTGAGGGTATTCATGCCATGCAGGCGGCGGGTCTGCACTTTGGGCCGGTTTCGGGTCGTCAGCCGTCCGCGATGGGCTGGATGTTCAAAAACCGTTCCGAGTGTTTTTCGACCGGTGCGTTCTGTAACGGCCAGGTGATGTTTGTCGACGGCGAAGTAGTCGCTTCGCGCGCAATCGACAACGATGCTCTGATGCGTTTGGCTGACTATCTGGAGCAAGAGACCGACGATACATTTCTAAAAGTCTACAGCCTGGGCGATGACTTTTGGGGCAACGATGCCTATTGCGTGACGAGCAATCCCGAGCGTGTGCGTCGCGCTATGGAGTCGGGCGGCAATGCGTGGCTCAAAGGCGAAGAGGCCCCGTGTCGTCCCGTCGTCGATGGCGCGCCGGTGTTTAAGGCGAATATCTGGAGTGCCCGTTCGCGTGAGGAGCTCGCGGAGCTACGCGAGCGCGTTGCCGTTGAGGTGCCCGAACTCTCGCTTGTGTTTCCCAACAACCGAGTGCGCCTGTTCGACATCCTTCCGGATGGTTGGGACAAGGGCTGCGCTGCGCTGGAGCTGGCGCGCGCCTTGGGCCTGACGCCCGACGAGGTGGCCGTATTTGGCGATTCCGATAACGATCTGCCCATGATCGATGCCGTTCCCAACTCCGTTGCAGTCGCCAATGCCAATGAGGCCGTCACGGCTGCCGCGCGCTGGCATATCGGCGCCGCGGCAGATGATGCGGTCGCCGGGGCTCTGCATCAGATTGCCGCCTGCGCCGCGACGGGGGAGATGCCGCCGTTTATGCGTCAGGAGGGTGCAGCCGACGCGAATTTCGCGAACAGCTAAGGAGACAGCCATGAAGCTCCAGCAGCTCAGATATGTCGTCAAAGTTGCCGAATGCGGCAGCATTACCGAAGCCTCGCGCCGTCTCTTTGTGTCGCAGCCTTCGATTACCGCGTCGATTCGCGATCTCGAAAACGAGATGGGTGTGCACATCTTTGAGCGCACCAACAAGGGCGTCATTGTGTCCGAGGAAGGCGAGACCTTCTTGGGCTATGCGCGCCAGGTACTCGACCAGGCCGACCTGCTCGAGGGCAAGTACAAGGGCGCATCCGAGCAGGTGCCGCACTTTAGTGTGAGCTGCCAGCATTATTCCTTTGCCGTCAACGCGTTTGTCGACGTGATCCGCGAGTTCGATGCCGCGCGTTACGACTTCACCCTGCGCGAGGAGCAGACTCACGAGATTATCGAGGATGTCGCGCATATGAAAAGCGAACTGGGCATCCTGTACTTATCCGAGCATAACCGCGAGGTCATCGAGCGCATGCTGGTGGCCAACGAGCTCGTGTTCGAAGGACTCTTCTGCGCCACGCCGCATGTCTTCGTCTGCGCCGACCATCCGCTGGCGGACCGCTCCAGCGTGACGCTCGAGGATCTGGAAGACTACCCGTTCCTGTCCTACGAGCAGGGCAGCTACAACTCGTTTTACTATTCCGAGGAGCTGACCTCGACGTTCGAGCGTCGCAAAAATATCCGCGTGCGCGACCGTGCGACGTTGTTCAATTTGGCCATGGGCCTCAACGGCTACACGGTATGCTCGGGCGTGATCAGCCACGAGCTCAACGGCCCCGGCATTATCTCGATTCCGCTCGACGTGGACGAGTACATGGAGATTGGCATCATCACGCGCAAGAACACGACGCTTACGCGCTACGGTCGGGCCTATATCGACGCGATTCGTCAGCATATCTAGGCTGCTGTGCTCCGCACGGTTCAAGTCTCTTTATGACAGTCCAGACTGATATAGGAAACATCTATATCAAACTGTTATAAACGTATATTTTACGATGGTCATATGAGCGCTCATACTCTGTCCCAGTAAAGCAACCAATGCAAAGGGAGATATCTATGAGCACTTCGATTCAACCGAACGCGCCGTTTCGCGCCGATATCGTCGGCAGCTTTCTTCGTCCGCAGGCTGTAAAGGACGCCCGTGCCGCCTATGTCGCGGGTAAACTCGACGCTTCCGGCCTTAAGGCCGTCGAGGACGATGCCATTCGCGATTTGGTGGCCAAGCAGAAGGCCGCCGGCCTGCAGGTGATCACCGATGGCGAGTTCCGCCGCAGCTACTGGCACCTCGATTTTATGTGGGGCCTCAACGGCATTGAGCGCCGCACCTCACGCACGGGTTATATGTTCCATGATGAGGAGACGACGGCCGACACCGCCGTGGTTACTGGTCCCATTAGCGGCGAGAACCACCCGTTCGTCGAGCATTTTAAGTTCGTCAAGGCGCTTGAGGGGGAGGGCCAGGTCGCACGCCAGACCATTCCGGCGCCGATCCAGACGTTCTCTGAGGTCACGCTCGATCGCTGCGACGGCCAGCAGGAGAGCCTGCGCGCTGTCTATAAGACCGATGAGGAACTTGCCGACGCCATTGCGGCCGCTTATCGCACGGTGATCGCCGACCTGTACGCAGCAGGCTGCCGCAACATCCAATTTGATGACTGCACCTGGGGCATCTATTGCGATACCGACTTTGTGTCCAAGACCGGCATGAGCCCGGTTGACCTGCAAAAGGTGAGCGAGCTGGGCGTGGCGCTCAACAATGCCGCCATCGCGGGCAAGCCCGACGATCTGGTTATCAACACGCACGTGTGCCGCGGCAACTATCACTCCACGTATGCCTTCGAGGGTGGTTACGATCCCATTGCGCCGTACCTGTTCGCACATGAGAACGTCGACGCGTTCTACCTTGAGTTCGATACGCCACGCGCCGGTGGCTTTGAGCCGCTCAAGTACGTTGCTCCCGGCAAGAAGGTCGTGCTGGGCCTGGTGACCACCAAGGCGGCTGAGCTTGAGGACGAGGACGTTATCGTCGAACGTATCCACGAGGCCGCAAAGTATGTGCCGCTCGAGAACCTGTACCTGTCGCCCCAGTGCGGCTTTGCCAGCTGCGAGATTGGCAACAAGCTGACCGAGGACGAGCAGTGGGCGAAGATCGCGCTGGTCAAGCGCATTGCCGAGCGCGTTTGGAAGTAACGCTACCGTTTGCAGGTGGCGGCGCGCGCGAGACATTGCGTATCACGTACAATGGTTCGGATCGTATCGTTCGGGCAGGTTATCCGATATGCCTGATCGCCCTTCCATCATGAAAGGACATCCATGCCCCAGTTCTCGACGCCCACCGTATCTGAACTCGAGGAGACTGTCGAATAGTAGCTGCGTTCAGCCAAATTAAAAATGGCGTCCATGCGTATGTACGCGTGGACGCCATTTTTAATGCGTCAGTATCCAGTGGATGCCGCGCGCCATGCGCAGGTCAGTTTGGGCAAAATGATTGCCGGGGTTGAGCTCCAGCGTTGTTGGGATGTCGCGCTCGATAAACAGCTCTTCCATCGCGCGCGTGTCGTCGAGTACGTGCCGCATCATGCGGTTGGGCGTCTTGGTTTCCTTTTTACCGAGCGACAGATAGGCGGCGTCGGGCGTAGCCGTCATCGTGCGCTCGCGCGCGTAGTCGATAAAGCCGGGGAACCACAGCGACCCCGATGCACTCGCCACGCGCTCAAAGACATCTGTTTGCCAAAGTGCCCACAGTGCAAAAAGACCCGCCAACGAGTAGCCGGCAACGCCGCGCCAGGCGGGCGGTTGCGGGAGCGATGATTCGGCCTGGGGGATTATCTGCTTCAACAACTCGTCAAGAAAACCAGCGGCCTGTCCGCCAAAGGGCTCGGCATCTCGTATAGCTCCGTCGCATTCCCAGGGGCTCAGCTCGCGATTCCAATCGAGCCCTCCAATGGCGACAAGGGTGAACGGCGGGCAGTCGAGCTCTCGGCAGCGCTCGTAGACTTCACTACCGTCGCCCATAACCACGGGGAGGTAGATGACGGGCGCGCCTTCCGCACACTCTGAATAAACGGTTATCTGCTTATGATGCGCTTCCAAGGCAGGCTTCTCTCGGTGTTGTGATATTGACAGCCTCAATTGTCGCACGCTGGCACGGGGGCAGACGCTAAAAGAAAGGCGCGGAGCCGATCGATGCGATTCCGCGCCTTGTTGTTTTGCTTTAGCAGACTATGCCGTTACGCCACGAAGAAGTAGACGAGGAAGGCGAGGGCTGCGATCCACATGAGCGGCTTGATTTTGGAGGCCTCGCCCTTAAAGAGCGCGACAACCACGTAGGCGATAAAGCCCAGGCCAATGCCGGCAGAGATGGAGTAGGTGAAGGGCACGCCGGCGACAATCATGAACGCCGGGAAACCCTGCGACACGTCGGACCAGTCGATCTCGGAGGCCTCGCTCATCATGAGGTAGCCGACGTAGACCAGAGCACCGCAGGTGGCGGCGCTGGAAACGATGGTGACGATGGGGGAGAAGAACGCGGCGAGAATGAACAGCACGCCGGTGGTGACGGAGGTGAGACCCGTGCGGCCACCGTCGGCAGCGCCAGAGGTGGACTCGACGAAGGTGGTGATGGAGGAGACGCCCATGAAACCGCCCACAGCGGCGGCGGCGGAGTCGACGATCAAGATCTCCTTGATATTCTCGACGTTGCCGTCGTCGGTGAGGAACTCGCCCTGCTTGGCCACGGCCATCGCGGTGCCCATGGTGTCGAAGAAGTCACTCATGAGCAGCGAGAACGAGATGACGAGGAGCGCGGGGTCGGTAAGGACCTTGACGATGGCGGGCACGCCGCCGGCGTCGGCGATGGGGCCACCAATGCTCGAGAAGTCGAGCGGGGCGATGATACCGGTCGGAGCCTGGGTCACACCTAGGGGGATACCGGCGATGACGGCGACGACGATGCCGATGAGCAGCGAGCCGGGGACGTTGCGGCAGGCGAGGGCGACCGTCACCAGGATGGAGATGATGCCGACGATGAAGGTGGGGGAGGTGATGTCGCCCAGACCGACGAGTGTACCGGCGCCAGCGGTGATAATGCCGGCATCGCACAGGCCAATCATGGCGATGAACAGGCCCAGGCCCACCGAGATAGCGTGGCGCAGAACCACGGGGATGGCGTCCATGATGGCCTCGCGCAGGCCACAAAGCACGAGCAGCAAGATGACGACGCCCTCAAGGAAGATGACGCTCATGGCCACATGCCAGTCACTGCCGCAGACGGTGGTGGTGATTCCAGCGATCATCGCGTTGACGCCTAAGCCCGACGCGCAGGCGAGCGGGCGGTTGGCGAAGATGCCCATGCAGATGGTCATGATGCCGGCGCCCAGGCAGGTGGCGCAGGCGAGCGCTCCCGCATCGATGCCAGCACCCGAGAGCACCGCGGGGTTGACGGCGATGATGTAGGCCATCGCCAGGAATGTTGTCAGTCCAGCGCGGAGTTCGGTCCCGATTGTGGACTTGCGCTCACTGACGTGAAAAAGTTCGTCCATGCATACCCTTTCCTTGTTCGGCCCCGAGTTTAGGCCGATTGACACGAACTCAACTACTATATCGCCTTTGAAAGGTTGATGTTCCTCGCATGTTGATGTTCGGCGCTTTGTAGCAGACGGACGGTATTTTTCGCATGAAAATGTGTGGGTACCGTATACTTAAGCAGTTACAACGACCCCTATGGAGGAACGTATGATTAAAGAGCTCTGCCGCGACGAGGCTATCCTGTCTCAGCGTTGCGAGGTTGCGACTGTCGAGGACGAGTCGGTCGCTCAGGATCTGATTGATACCATCAAGTCGCTCGATGATGCCGGCTGCTTGGCCGCCAACCAGATTGGCGTTACCAAGAAGGTTTGCGTCTACCTGGACGATGCCGGCGAGCCCCACGTACTCTACAACCCCCGTCTGGTGTTTGGCCTGGGTGCCAGCAAGATGGAGGAGAGCTGCCTGACGCACGAGGAGGTCACCAAGTCCACGCGCTATATCAAGTGCAAGGTTGCCTTTGACCAGATTGTCGACGGCAAGATGAAGGAGTGCCGCCGCGACTACGCGGGCTTTGAGGCACAGATGATTCAGCATATGATCGACCACTGCCTCGGCAAGTTGGTCTAAGGGGACCAAAGCACCGCACCTTGCCGCTCAATCGTCGCTCGCGTACCTTAAGTACGCTTCGCTCCTCTTTCGTGGCAATCTGCGGCACTTTGACCCCTTAGACGACCTGCGGGGTTAACTTGGTTGAGTTTATCCTGATTGAATAGTCCGGGCGTGACATTGTTGTCATGTCCGGGCTTTTGTGTTTAGCGCCTTTTTGTTTGGAGACAATGAAATTAGCAAGAACGTAAAGCTAGGAGGCGCTATGTGTACGAGTATTCGATTTACCGATAATTCTGGCCACATGTATCTGGGCCGCAATCTCGACTGGAGCTTTGACTACGGCCAACAGGTTCGCGTGATGCCGCGCGGGTTTCACATTCCGTATTCGTTTATCGACGACGCGACAGCGGCGCACGCGGTGATCGGTATGTGCATCGATTACAAGAACTACCCTATGTTCTTCGATTGCGGCAACGATGCGGGCCTCGCCGTGGCGGGTCTCAATTTCCCGGGTTATGCCGAGTATGCCGAGGACCCTGTCGACGGCAAGACCAATATCGCGGCCTATGAGTTCCCCCTGTGGGTGGCAGCGACGTTCTCGACGGTCGATGAGGTCGAGGCCGCGCTGCGCGACACGGTGATTGTCGCCAAATCTGCCGGAGAGGGGCTGGGCGTGTCGCTGCTCCATTGGATTATCGGCGACAGCCAGCGCAGCATCGTGGTCGAGATGATGGCTGACGGGCTGCATGTATACGACGATCCGGTCGACACCCTTGCCAACCAGCCGACCTTCCCGTGGCACATGGAAAACCTCCGCACCTATATCACCGCCACAAGCGATTTTCCGCAGACGGCGACATGGCGTGGCGCCGAGCTCAAGCCCTATGGAGCCGGTGCCGGCATGCGCGGCATTCCGGGCGATTGCTATTCGCCGAGCCGTTTTGTAAAGGCGGCGTACCTCAATGCCAATTACCCGCAAAAGGAGAGCGAGACCGAAAACGTCGTTCGCATGTTCCGCTCGCTCGAGGGCGTGGTGATGATCGAGGGGGCGTCCAGGATGGGCGATGGCAAGTTCGAGAAGACTATCTACACCGGATGCTTTAGCGCGCGCACGGGCAATTATTACTACGCGATGTATGGGGATCCGTCGATTCGCTACGTGAGCCTGATGGATGCCGAGGGCGCGAGCCCCGATAGGCTCGTGGTTCCCGAGCCGCGTCGTTCGTAGCCGATGGCTTTACCGCAATGCAAAGCGGCCCTGCATCTCCCGTGAGGTGCAGGGCCGCTGTCGTTGATTTGTGACGTCGCTAGAAGTTGGCGTCGTTGAGTTGTTCACTCTCGAGGCCGTCGAGCTGTTGCTGTCCGGGCATATCTGCGACGCTCTCGAGCAGCTCGGTGGGGTCGATGTTCATGTCCCTACCGGCCTCGTTGCCGTTGACCAAGTCGTCCGAGAAGATGTCGACTTCCATTTCCTCGGCCTCTTCAATCTGAACCTCGAGCGGCACCTGGGTGCGCACGAGCTTAACGGCCGGGCGCATGCGGGCAAACAGCGGCACGTACTCGATGATGATGGCCGAGTTCTCAAGACCGTACCAGCGTGCCGGGCTTCCGCAGGCGCGGCGGACGGCGTACTTGATGGCCATCACGCGGTGGTCATTGCGGTTGATGTCCGTTTCGGGGGCGAGCATCTTGCGCAGCATGCAAAAACGGAAGTCGCCCACGTTGCCGCGCGTCTCGTAGATGGAGTAGGTGTGGTGCTGCGGCGGCAGCTCACCCGAAGCCATCAGGTCGCCGACGATCTGACGCAGATAGGCGTTGACGCGCTGGTTGACCTTAAAGCCCAGGTCCAGGCGAACGCGGAAGAGGAAGTCCGTGCCAAAGGTCTCGACGGAATACTCGTGCGTATAGGGCTCGTCGGTGACATGCACGTTAATGAACCAATACGCCTTGGCGCGCTTGGGATGTTTATCCAGGATGGAATAGAGCACGTCGCGGTCGAGCGTGAGCGGATCGGGGCTGTTGGTGAGAAACACCAGGTTGTCGGCGAGCACGGGATAGGTCTCGTCGTTGCGCAGACGGTTGAGCTGATCGATGTACTTGGAGACGGGTAACAGAATCGTCTGCGTGCGCTCGATGGCGGTGCCACGGCGCCACACGTACATAAGGCCAAACAGCAGTGCGGCCAGGAAGATCATGACGTAGCCGCCGTCAAAGAACATGGTGAGGCACGAAGCGAAGAAGCACAGCTCAATGGCACCAAAGAGCAGGGCAAAGATGCAGGCGCCCAGCTTGTGCTTGAGGATGCCGGTGATATAGCTCGTCAAAAGCGTCGTGGTCATGAGCATGGTCACGGTGATGGCGAGGCCATAGGCACTCTCCATGCGCTCGGAGTTTTGGAACAGCAGCACGATGAAGATGCAGCCGACCCACATGATGTTGTTGACGAGCGGAATATAGAGTTGACCCTTGGTGTCGCTGGGGTAGTGGATGCGCAGGTGCGGCATAAGGTTGAGGCGCGTTGCCTCGGATACCAGCGAGAACGAGCCGGTGATGAGCGCCTGCGAGGCGATGATGGCCGCTACGGCCGAAAGCACGATGGCAAAGGGGCGCAGGGGCTCGGGAAGCATCATATAGAACGGGTTAACAATATCCATCGCGAGCATCTGGGGGTTGGAGTTGTTGGCGAGCAGCCAAGCGCCCTGACCCAGATAGTTAAGGATGAGGGCCGCCTTTACGAACGGCCAGGATGCGTAAATGTTAGCCTTGCCCACGTGACCCATGTCCGAATAGAGCGCCTCGGCGCCGGTCGTCGACAGGAAGACGAAGCCGAGCACCATGATGCCCGAGTGGTTGATGGGCGAGAACAGGAACATAATGCCGCGAATGGGGTTGAGCGCGCGCAAGATGGACAGGTTGCCGAGCATGTTGAACAGGCCGGCGCCTGCCAGGAACAGGAACCACAGCGTCATGAGCGGGCCGAAGAGCTTGCCGATTGACGAGGTGCCGGCGCGCTGCATGGCAAACAGACCGCAGATAATGATGATGGTGATGATGATCACATTGGTCTGACCGTCACCCAATAGTGCGTGGCCCCACTCGATGGTACGCAGGCCCTCAATGGCTGTGGTGACCGTGACCGCGGGGGTGAGGATGCCGTCGGCGAGCAGCGCCGCGCCGCCGATCATGGCGGGGAGAATCAGCCATGGCGCCACCTTGCGCACGAGACTGAACAGGGCGAAGATGCCGCCTTCGTTGTGGTTGTCGGCCTTCATGGCGATTACCACGTACTTGACCGTGGTCACGAGCGTCATGGTCCAGATGACGAGCGAAAGCGCGCCCAGGATCATGTCCTCGCTGACGGTACCGATGCCGCCGTTGTTGGCGACGATTGATTTCATGGTGTACATGGGGCTCGTGCCGATGTCGCCATAGACGACGCCGAGCGTTACGAGCAGCATGCCAGCGGAGAGGGGGATGGCTCCGTGCCCGCCTTGCCCGCGCTGGTCTTGGAGGTTTGCCTCCAGTTTGTTGTGTGCCACGAGGACTCCCTTAGACATCCGGTTATCTGTCTAGGACAGATAATCTTTATGCCGTCTTTATATATACAAGAGCAGTTTGGCACATCGGGTTATTTTAGACAATAATCCTCAGCTGGGGATTATTTATCTACGCAGGTAGCATTCCAAAGCAGGGGCTTTTAAGCACGTACTGTCTGGGCGATGCCAGCCTTGGCGTTTGCGCGTTTGCCGGCGAGTTCGCATAAAATCGCGCCGCCGATGATAAGTGCGGCGCCCATCAGGCGGACCGGTGTTATGGCTTCGCCTAAAAGGACGGCGGAGAACACGACGGCCGAAAGCGGCTCGAGGTAGCCGACGACCGCGACGGTCTGGACGGGCAGCTTGGCGACGGCACTAAAGTAGAGCAGGCAACCGATGCCGGTGTTGACGACGCCGAGCATGACGACGGCGTGCCAATCAATACTGGCGGCGACGCCGGCGGACAGGAATGAGGGGGCGCCCTGCGTGATGAGCGTGAGGACCAGCGCGGTCACAAAGGCGGCACTCACCTGGAGCGTGGAGTTTTCGAGGCCTTCGATGTGTGGCGCACCCTTGCTAGCGATGACCATCAGCGCATAGCAAAATGCCGAGGCGATGCCGCAGACGATACCCGCAATGGGCATATTGCCGCCTAGACCTTGCGCTGCAATGAGAAAGGCACCGCAAGCAACGGCGATAAACCCGGCGATTTTGCCGCCGGTCAGTTTTTCGCCAAAGATGAGTGGGGAGAGCGCCATGACAATGATGGGGCCACAGTAGTACAGCAGCGAGGATACGCCGACGCCGATCGTCTGGTAGGCGCGGAACAGAAAAATCCAGCTGGCGCCCAGCGCGGCTCCCGAGAGGAGGAGGGCTGCGGCTTCGCGGGGGCGAGATGGCGCCTGCAACTTATGGCTTTGGGTGATGGCGAGGATGGTGACAAGCGAGAGCGCGCCCAAAAACGTGCGTAGTAGCACGATATCGGAGCTCGGCAGCGCGATGGCAGCGGCGATGATGCCGTTGGAGCCAAACAATAGCAATGCTGCTAAGTACGTAAACAGTCCGTTGTTCATGCGCTGACATCCCCTCTATATCCGAACATGTTCACTATGGGTGAACTGGCTTTAGAAGAAAAGCGAATATAATGCATGGAAAACATGACAAAAACTCATGCAAGGGTGAGGACGTGCCGTGGAGACCAATATCCAAAAGATGCAAGTGCTGCTCGAGACGGTGCGTGCCGGCAGCTTTACGCGTGCTGCAGAGCGCCTGAGCTATTCGCAGTCGGGCGTGAGTCGCATGGTGGGCGACCTTGAGGCAGACTGGGGTTTTAAGGTGCTTGATCGCAGCCGCGAGGGCGTGGTGCTTTCTGCCGACGGGCGGCAGGTCATGCCGGCAGTCGAGGCGTTATGCGAAGAGTTTGGCCGCCTGCAGCGACGCGTGGACGAGATGCGAGGGCTCATGCGTGGCAAGATCTGCATCGGTACGTTTTCGAGCGTGGCGACCCACGTGCTGCCGCCGGTGATTGCGCGCTTTCGCGCCGATCACCCGGACGTCGATTATGAGTTGCTGATG
>CAUCCR010000006.1:0-26648 GCA_958441355.1 uncultured Collinsella sp.
CGAAGAGCACTTAATGTGCTCTTCGTGCGAGCAGGACTGTAGAGCAGGAAATCTCACAGGCCGCGCGCGGGCCCCTGTGGGCGAGCAAGCTGCGGAAACCCAGTCGGTCCAAAGTAATGTCGGCTGAAAGGAATTCTGGCTGATGAACTGTTCGCGATAAAGACTCGATAGGTAGCCCCCTCTATACCCTTTTATAAGTTGCGGTGAAATAGGGACTGAATTTGGGGTTGAATCGTTTAAACAGTCCCTATTTCACCGCAACTTATGGGAGGGATAGAAAAAGGGCGGAGGCCCTGGAGAGGGACTCCGCCTTATATACAGGGGGCGATGGTATTCGCGTGTTGCGGGATTAGACCAGACGGGCGTTAATCGTCTTGGCGATCTCGGCGGCGTCGGTGGAACCCTTGACGGTGGCACGGAAGTCCTCGTCCATGAGCGCCTCGGCGACCTTGGACAGGATCTTGAGGTGCGTAGTGCCGGCCTGGGCACCGGGGATGAGCAGGGCGATAGCCACGTTGACGGGAGCGCCGTCCATGGTGTCCCAACCGGTCACACCGGACTCGTCCTTGACGACGATGACGGCAGCCTCGGTAATGGCGTCGGACTTGGCATGCGGGATGGCGAAGCCCTCCATCATGCCCGTGGTGCCCTCGGCCTCGCGGGCCAGGAAGGCGTTCATCACGGCGTCGGCGTCGTTTGCGATACCGGCCTTGACGGCCTGGTTGGAAACGAAGCTCAGAGCCTCGTCACGAGAAGCGAAGTCCTCGGCGACAAAGACATTCTCGACCTTCACGAAGTCGGCAGCCTCGGCCTTGGGGGCCTCGACGGCAGCGGCCTTGGGAGCCTCAACCGACTTGGCTGCAGGAGCGGCCTTCTGGTTCTTCTCGAAGTCGAACTTCTTGAAGGCCACGAACAGGATGCCACCGACCACAGCGCCGATGAGGATCGCGAGGACCCAAAGCGGACCGTTCTCGACAACGGGCAGGACCAGGAAGCCACCGTGAGGCGCCGGATCGTGAACGTTGAAGAAAATGGTCAAGATGGAAGCGATGGAAGAACCGAGCATCATGATGGGCATGACGGGCCAGATGTTCTTGGTCATGAACGGAATGGCGCCCTCGGTGATGTGGGTGCAACCAAGAATGAGGTTGACGATACCGGCGTCATGATCCTCCTGGCTGAAGTACTTCTTGCCGACAACGACGGCGAAGGTGGTGATCAGCGGCGGAACGATGCAAGCGGCGGAGACGGCAGCCATGAAGTTGGTGCCGAAGTTGTAGGTCTCGGTGCCGACGCCAGCTTCGAGAGCGGTACCGAGCAGGAAGGTGCCAGTAGCGTAAGCAGCCTTGTTGACCGGGCCGCCCATATCAAAGGCGCACATGCAGCCGATGGCCAGGCCAAGGATCACCGGACCGGAGTTACCGAGGCTCTGCAGGAAATCCATCATGCCCTGGTTAATGGCAGCCATGGGGCCGGAAATACCGAGCATGACCAGGCCGACGATGGCGGTAGAGCACAGCGGATACAGGAAGATTGCCTTCAGGCCATTAAGGCTCGCAGGAATTTTAGAGAAAACCTTCTCGAGCAGCAGGATGACATAGCCGGCGAGGAAGCCGCCGACGATGCCGCCCAGGAAGCCAAAGCCCACACCCGAGCCTCCAGCGTCGATCATGCCGGTATCGGCGTTAACGGGCAGACCCTGGATGGCAATCATACCGGCAACAAAGCCGGGGACGAGCGCCGGGCGCTTGCCGATAGACTCGGCGATGTAGGCGGAGAGCACCGGAACCATGAGGTTCATGGCGATACCGCCGATAATCTTGAGCATCGCGGCAAAGCTGTTGTAGTCGGCAGCCGTCGAATCAAAGGACGTGATGCCCCACAGGAACGAAATGGCGGTCAGAACACCACCGGCAACGACGAAGACCAGCATGTGGCTGACGCCGTTCATGAGGTGCTTGTAGATGATGTGGCCGATGGACTCCTTCTCCTCGACCTCGTCCTCGACATCGGCAGCAGCCGCAACCGTGTCGTCGCCCTTGGCGGCGAGGGCGCGGTCGATCAGCTTACCGGCAGCCTCGACGGACAGGGCCTTGGAAACACCAACGGAAACCATGGGCTTGCCGGCGAAACGCTCAGCCTGGACATCCTTGTCGGCTGCGACGACGACGGCCTTGGCACCAGCGATCTCACTCTTGGTGAGCTCGTTCTCGACACCGACCTGGCCATGAGTCTCGACCTTAATGGTCAGACCGCGCTCGGCAGCTGCCTTCTCCAGCGCCTCCTTCGCCATGAAGGTGTGCGCAATGCCGGTCGGGCAACCGGTCGCGGCGATGATGTCAAACTTAGCCATGTGTCCCTCCTTCTTGAGTACAGCGCCCGCGGGCGCTCCCCTACACGCGCTTCGATGCGCGTTTTTCCACAACTGAAAGATACCAACCTACCGTCCGCGTGAGAAGAGACAAGGTGCAATTCTCCGGTGAAAGGTTCTTTCATAACCGTAAACGGTAAGTGAAAGTTTACCATCAACACTTGAAACGGCAAGGTGTATCTTGTAATTGAAAATGCCCGTATACTATGGCATTGCGAATCAAATTAGATTTTCATGCCAACCAGGAGCCATCCATGACCGATAGTAGCAAGAGCGCACTTTCCCTCATTAGCACCCATCAGGGATACAGCGAGTCCGAGCAGCGCATTGTCGACTATATATTGGAGCACCAGTCCGAGGCTCCACGCCTCACGGCGGCTCAGCTCTCACGCGCCGCTGCCACGTCCGAGGCGACCGTTTCGCGCTTCTGCCGCAAGCTGGGCTTTGGTAGCTTCCGCAGCTTTCAGTTTTCGTTGGCGAGGGATTTGGAAAGCCAGCGCAACGAAGGCCTGACCGACGAGGTCTCGCTCGACAATATGGAGCAGAGCCTCAAGAACATCCTGGCTGCCAAGGTGAGCGAGCTTAATGCGACCATCGACGGTATCGACCACGATACGCTGGCGGCTGTTGTGCATGCCCTTAAGCATGCAGGGGTTATTGAGTTTGCGGCTGTGGGCAATACCAACGCGGTCGCGCTCGATGCGACGTTTAAGTTTTCGCAGCTGGGCCTGCGCTGCATGGCGAGCACCATTAGCGAGACATCAATCGGCTTTGCGCTTACGTTGCGCCCGGGTGACGTCATCGTGCTAATCTCAAACTCTGGCAAATCGCGCCGACTGAATCGCATGGCAAAAGCGGCTCGCGGCTGTGGTGCCACCGTAGTCGTCATCAGCAGCGACAGCAAGTCTCCGCTTGCTCGTTTGGCAGATTACACCTTTAACACCGTGAACCACGAGGCGCTGCTAACCACGGGCGACTTTGCGTTCTCCAAGATCAGCGCCACGATGATCATCGAAGTCATCTACAACTTCTTGCTGCCCGAGATTGAAGACGCGCGTGAGCATATCAGCTACTACGAGGAGCTCATCCAGCCGGATAAAGTCGTGGAGTAGGTTTTAACAGGGGCCGTTAAGTACCGTTCCCACAAAACTATGCCGGTTTACTACGATGAAATCGGAATATGCGACCACATCGCGTTTTAAAAGAAAACCGCAGGCGTTCTACCTGCGGTTTTCTTTTCACAATTTTAGCTGTGCTCGAGCTACGCCGATTCATCGTAGTAAACCGGCATAGTTTTTTGACGGTCGGGCCAGACAGGCAACTGGCGGCTCGGCCTAAGCACGCGCTTCTTCCAGCATCTGCTTTGCGTGGGCCAAGCTTGCCTCGGACTGATCGCCGCTCAACATGCGGGCGATCTCGGCGATACGCGCTTCGCCGGTTACCTCGTCCAAATGCGTCTGGGGAACATCGCCCGGTTCCTTGCTGACGACATAATGCTTGTCAGCCATGACGGCGACCTGCGCCAAGTGGGTTACGACAATCACCTGATGCGTAGCGGCGAGATCTGCCAGCACGCCCGCGAGCGCACGCGCCGTGGAGCCACCGACACCGGCATCGACCTCGTCAAACACCAGCGTATCGACACCGTCCGCGTTACCGAGGACAACCTTGCTTGCCAGCATGACGCGGCTGAGCTCGCCGCCCGACGCAATTCGACGCAGGGGGCGCGGCGTCAAACCGGCACCGCTGCGGTATAGCAGCTCGTAGCTCGAAGGACCAACGGGCGTCCACTCAGCACGCGGAAGATCGCGCGACTCCCAGACGAGCTCGGCGCCACCCATCTCCAGGCGCGCCATCTGACGGCCGACCTCGTGGCAAAAGCGCGGGGCTGCGGTATTCCGCGCGCGCTTAAGTGCCTTGGCGGCGGCAAACAACTCGCGCTCGGCGCTCCCGAGTGCCTCACGCGCCTTTTTGATCTGTTCATCGCCATCATCGACCAGAGACAGCAACTCTTGTGAGCGTTCGCGCATGGCAAAAACATCGTCCATGGTGGGACCCCACTGACGCAACAGGCCCTTGAGGTCGGAATACCGCTCACGCATGCGAGCGAGCTCGCGCGGGTCGAAGGCGACGCCATCACGATAGGAACGAAGCTCGTTCGCGCAATCCTCAAGGGAGATACAGGCATCCGAAAGCGCATCGGCAATGTCGCCCAGTTTGCAATCGACGGCAGCCATTCGGGAAAGCTCTGCCACGGCGCTGTTCACGGCATCGAGCGCTCCCCCTTCGGCGGCAAGCGATGCATGGGCATCGTTAGCTGTGGCAACCAGCACCTCGGCATGTTCGGAGCGCGGCAGCAGTTCCTCGAGTTCCTCATACTCGCCCGGTTTAGGGTCGACCTCGCCGATGCGCTCGAGCGCAAAGCGCGCCTCCTCGACGCGGCTCCCCTGCGCACACGAGGCCTCTTCAACACGTCGAACCTCCTTGGCGGCAGCACGCGATGCCTTAAAGCAGGCGCGGTACGCATCCAGCGCCTCGAACGCAGAGCGTCCCGCCCACGCATCGACCATCGCAACGTGATGTGCCGAATCGAGCAAGCGCTGGTGCTCGTGTTGGCCGCACAGATCCATCATCACACCAACGCGCTCCGAAAGCTCGCGCACACTGGCGATGCGCCCGTCAATCTTCACACGGCTGCGGCCCTCGGCGGAAAGGCTGCGCTGCACGGTGAAACCATCCGTGTCGTGCGGGCCGTCGAACAGGCGCGCCTCGACGCTGGCAAGCGCCTCGCCCTCGCGAACCGTCGACGAATCGGCGCGCTCGCCCAAAATAAGCTTGAGGGCCGAGAGCAGCGCGGTCTTGCCAGCACCGGTCTCACCGGTCAGGACGGTCAAGCCGGCACTCGGCACCAACGTCGCCTCGCGAATGAGTGCAATGTTGGAAACCTGCAGCTCATCGATCATGACGCACTCCGTAGAACACACGGCTCACCGAGTTATAGAAGCTCTCGGGACCGTAATCAAGAAGCAGCACATCTCCGGGCCCGCGGCGCACCGTCACGCTCTCAACGGTGCCATCGCAGGTAATAAACTGTCCATCGATAGCGATCGCCGGAATGCTCGGACGGTCATCAGACATAAAGATTTCGACGACATCACTCGGCGAAGTCAAGAAGGCGCGGGCCTGAATGGTGTGCGGCGCAATGGGCACGCAGACCATGCCCGTATAGTCGGGGCTCACGATGGGGCCACCCGCACTGAGCGCATACCCCGTAGAACCAGTCGCCGTGGACACGACCACACCGTCGCCACGCAGGCGATCGATATGGTGGCCGGACACCGTGATGTCGAACTCGACCATATCGGACAGCGGACCGCGGGTAAGCGCCATGTCGTTGAGGGCGAAGGTGCGCACGACATCCTTTGTACCGTCTTCGCGCACGGACACGATATCCGCGGCGATGGTGGCGCGACGGCTCACGTGCAGCTCGCCGGAAAGGGCGTCGCTCACGACCTGCAGAATGTCGCGCTCCTCGGGGCTCGCAGCAGTTAAAAAGCCCAGGTGACCATAGGAAAGACCGAGGATAGGAATCTCGCGATGGTTGAGGATGCGGGCAGCGCGCAGCAACGTACCGTCGCCGCCGAGCGTAATGACCAGATCGGAGCCGTCAATATCAGGCGTGCTTTGAATCTTCGATCGCTGGTCGGCAGCCCATGCGACCTCATAGCCCTGGCGCGTCAGCCAAAGCTCGAGCATCAGGCCGCTCTCGACCGCCTCTTGCTTGTAGTAATTGGGAACCAGAAAGACCTTCATAGCGTTGCAGCTTTCTCGCTCAAAACCGATACCTGGGATTGAAGCTCGTCGTCGGTGCGGTCGCCGGGGGCAAACCTCGTGCCGTACAGGAAAAACTCAACGTTGCCCTTGGCACCATGAATGGGTGACACGCACACATCGACCGGGAACAGGCCCTTGGCAGCAAAGAGTTCAACCGCCGCCACGAGTGTATCGCGGCGCACGGCGGGATCGGTCACAATGCCGCCCTCACCTACCAGCGCCGCCGGAGCCTCAAACTGCGGCTTTACGAGCGTGCAGAATGCACCCGCAGGAGCCAGGCACGCCAGTACCGCATCGATAATGTTCGCGATGCTGGTAAACGAGACATCACACACTGCCAGGTCGATGGCGCCGGCATAGCCAAGCTCAGGCAGCTGCGTCACGTTTGTGCGCTCATGCAGCGTCACGCGATCGTCCTGGCGCAGCGACCAATCAAACTGGGCACGGCCCACGTCGACCGAGACAACGGTCGCAGCGCCGCGCTTGAGCAGGCAATCGGTAAAGCCGCCGGTAGAGCAGCCTACGTCCAGGCAGGCAAGGCCCGAGGGATCGATACAAAACGCATCGAGCGCGCCCTCGAGCTTAAGGCCGCCGCGCCCAACGTACGGAATGCGCCCCTTAACGTGCAGTGGCAGGCCAGGCGTCACCTTAAGGCCCGGAGAGGTCAAACGCTCACCGCCGCTCGAAACCAAGCCGGCCATAAGAGTGCGAAGGGCATCCGCGCGATCGGCGCAGATGCCCTGTGAAATCAGTTCGTCATCGAGACGCACGCGTTTCATGAATGCCATCAACCATTCGTATCCGGTGATGCGGCCTGCCCATCTTGAGACTCGCTTGCCGCATCCTCATCGTATTCCTGCTCGAGCTTGTCGGCCTCACGCGGCGTCAGCTCAAACTTGTCGACCATATCGACCGCACGGGAACCCAGCTCAATCGCCTCGTCAAACAAATCGAGCGAACGCTCCAAGGACGTATCCTTGGAGCGAACGGTGGCGATGATCTGGTCCAGGCGATCCGAGATCTCATCGAAGTTGCGGACGGAACCCTCTGGCATGGCTACTCCTCGACGGAGTCGGCCTCGACGGCCCCAGCAGCGTCCGCGTCCTCGGCAAGTACACCGGCAGCAGCCTGAGCAACCGCAACCTTTGCGGCAGCCTCGGCAGCCTGTGCCTCCTCGCGAGCGCGATCTTCGGCCAGCAGCTCCTGGTACAGGTCCTCGCCCGGCAGCTCCTCGCTGCGAGCGATCTTACCCAGCACGCCGTTGACGAACGACGCGGACTGGTCGGTGCCATAGGCCTTGGCAAGCTCGACGGCCTCGTTGATCACGATGGCGTCCGAGACCTCCTCGTCGGTGAGGAAACGCATCTCGTAAACGGCGATACGCAGCAAATTGCGGTCGGCGCCGGGCATGCGCATAAGATCCCAGTTCTTGGCAACGGAACGCAGAGCACAGTCGATGCGGTCGATATGCTCGTAAGCACCGCGGCACAGCTCCAGCGCATAGGGGTCGAGGGGACCCTTCGAGATCAGGAAATCGCCCTCGAGGACGCGCTCAAGCGGGCTGTCCGTGGCCTCGGCCTGGAACAGCAGCTGCAGCGCCTGACTGCGGGCAAGCGTGCGCCCGCGATAAACCTTAAGGCTCAAAGGTTACTCCTTGGGGAAAACGAGGCCGTCAATGCAAACGTCAACGCGCTCGACCTCGACGCCCACCTGAGCATCGATGGCGGCGACCACGGCGGCGCGAACGGCCTCGGCGAGTTTCTTGAACGGATAGCCAAAGAACACCACGACACGCACGGTGAGTGCGAGCTTGTCGCCAACGACCTCGGCCTCGACCGCCGGCTCGGAAGCCGGGGCCTTGGACGAGAGCATCATGGAGACAAGATTAGTGGCAAGGTCCTTGACGCCAACGGAGGCGATGCCCTCGACATCGGACACGGCGCGCGAGACGATGGCGGTCAGAACATCGGGCGAAATGCCGATGCCGTCAATCTTGATTTCCTGGGGCATGAGTCCTCCTAGAAGAGTTGGTTGCTAGACGCGGGAGACGAACTTGCCGTCGCGGGTGTCAACCTTGATGACCTCGCCCTCGTTGAGGTACATGGGGACCTGGATGACAGCGCCGGTGTCAATCGTGGCCGGCTTGGTGGAACCCTGGACGGTGTCGCCCTTAAAGCCCGGGTCGGTCTGGACGATGGTGGTCTCGATGAACATCGGTGGGGTCACGCCCATGAGCTCATCGTCGGCGAAGAGCAGCTGGCAAATGTCGTTCTCGCGCAGCCACTTGGAGTTCTCGCCCACCATGTCCTCGGGAACGGGAACCTGCTCATAGGTCTCGTTGTCCATGAAGATGTAGTCAGCGCCATCGTTGTAGAGGTACTGGAACTCACGGGTGGTGAGCATGACGCTCTCGAACTTGGTGCCGGCGTTGCAGGTGTTCTCGACGACGCGGCCGCTCTTGATGTCGCGGGTCTTGTAGCGCACAAACGCGCCACCCTTGCCCGGCTTGACATGCTGGAACTCGACGATGGTGTAGACCTTGTCCTTAATGCGGAGACCGAGGCCGTTCTTGAAGTCGGCGGTAGAAATGGTAGGCATAGCGACCTTTCTTGTTATGGGCAGAACGCACAAGCGTCCAAATTACATACGACCGAAATTATACACTTGCAGACGGCGCCTGCAGCGAGCGCATAAAAAGAGAACGCGGGGCGCCCGAATTGCTCCGGACGCCCCGCCCCAAAAATCTATCGAAATGGGCTAGCAATCGATGACGTGCAGGTCGTGCGGGGTCTTGGTGAAGGGCTCGTAGCCGTTCTCGGTGACCACGCCGTAGTCCTCCAGACGCACGCCACCCACACCGGGCAGATACACGCCGGGCTCCATGGTGATAACCGAGCCGACCTCGATGGTGTTCTTGCTGCGGTTGAAGTTGGGCAGCTCGTGGATGTCGATACCAACGCCGTGGCCCAGGCCATGGTTGTAGTAATCGCCATAACCGGCATCGCCGATGATCTTTTTGGAAAGCTTGAAAATGTCGTTGCCCTCGACGCCCGGATGGATGGCAGCGACGCACTCCTCGTGCGTACGGCGCACGAGCGCGTACAGGTCGAGCTGCTCCTGGGTAGGCTCGCCCATCACGACAGTGCGTGTCATGTCGGAGCGATAATCGCAGTAGCCCGCGCCGTAATCCATGAGGACAAAGTCGCCCTTCTCGATCACGCGGTCGCTCGGGACGGCATGCGGGTTGGCGGTGTTGGGGCCGCTCGCCACGATGGAGCCGAAGGCAAGGCTGTCAGCACCGTTGGCGAACATAAAGTTCTCGAGCTCGTTGCGTACCTGCTTCTCGGTCATACCGGGCTTAATAAAGCCGAGCATGTGCTGGAAGGCGGCATCGGTGATCGACTGCGCATGGCGCATGAGCTCGATCTCCTCGGCGTCCTTGATGGCGCGCATCTTGCGGATGTCGTCATGCATCAGCGGCAGCATGCAGGCGACGGAGCGGTCCTCCAGGCCGCGCTGAATACCCTGGTAGAAGTTAATCTGCATATCGTCCTCGACAGCGCAGACGCGGCACTTGTTGGCCGCAATCTTGCCGGCGACCCAACCGGGGATGGTGCCTTCGTCCATGTCGTAGACCCAGGGGCTGCCGGCGGGCGTGTTCTCCTCAAAGCTGTTGAGGTAGCGCGAGTCGGTGTGGAACAGGCACTGGTCGACCGTAATAAACGCAGCGTGCGGGAACTCGAAGGTGTAGTCGAAGACGCCCTTCACGCCCGTAAGCCAACGAAGGTTGGCCTCGTCGCGCACCACGATGGCATCGTAGCCACGCTCGGCCATCAGGGCACGGACACGCTCGATACGACCGGCAGGACCGGCAGCAAACTCAGACATGCAGATTCCTTTCTTGTTGTCTCTATATAGACGGGACGGGTCTCAATCGAACGACGGAATCGCATGCGATCCCCAACCGATTGGAAACCCGTCCCTCAACATGATACGAAAGAAGATGAATGTCAATAAATCTTAGAGAAGTTCTTTGCGAGAAGCCAAGTAGGCGTGAGCATGGCACTCAAGAACCTCGTCCTCAACGCTCGTTAGGCGAATGGCACCGAGTGCTGCGGGCAGCGGCAGCATGCTGCGATTCGAGCGAGCGAACTGCTGCTTGCGGAACTCCTCGATATATGCGGCAGGCTCCAGATCGAAGGCAAGTTCCTCGATACCAAAGTCCTCCAGGCAGTCATCGACCTCAAAGACGTAATCGATATCGAAGTCGCAGGCATCATGTGCTAGGCGCGCCTCAAAGCGCATGCCCTCGGATAACAGCTGATAGGCAGGGACCTGCGAAGCGGCATCGCCCAAGCAGACGCGCAGGGTACGCTCCCCCGTCTTGCCAAAATCGAGCGCATGGCGGGCGCTCGGGTTCGTGGCCATCAGTACGTCCTTGCGGGCAGTCTGAGACCATTGAACGGCATTAACGAGCGCGACCTCCTCGCCCGCGAGAATCTCGGGGACGGTCTCAGTAAACTGATTCCAGCGTGACTTGCTGCTCGAAAGCATGGTGCCAACAAGTACCACAAAGCCGAGCTTGAGGTCCTCGGGGTCCGCCTCGCGAACAAGGTCGAGGTCGCACACGACCAAGCCCGGTTCGGGACGGCACGCGATAGCGGGAAGCGCATTGGCCGACGAGGCGACGAGCGGCTTCATGGTCGTCGCGACCGTGAGCATGGCGTCGAAGGTCGTCGGCAGTAAGGCGCACTCGGTGCGACCGCACCACTGATTGGCACACCAACAAACGACCGAGCAGGTCGCTGTGTCGCCGACAGCGACAACGAGATCGTCGCAGGTAATGCCGTTAGCCGACAGGGCGCCAAAGACGGTATCGGCGTCGACCAGCGTCGCGCCATCAGGAGAAACCTCAAGCAAAAGCTGCGACACGGCAAAACCGGCGTCGACCAGCGCATGCTCGACAACCTCACCAAAACGCTCGGATGTGGCGTCGTTCCAAACCACCATCGCGCGCTTAGGCTTGCCAACGGCCGAGGCAAACATGCGCGACAGCTCATCGAACGCGCCCAATCCGACGCGGACATCGACGCTGCGGTTTTGGAAATTGATCAGTTGACGGCGAATCATAGCAGTCCACGCTCCAAAAGCATCTCGGCACAAAGGTAGGAAACGTCCTCGAAGGACTTGTTGCGAATATCAAGGGTAAGGTCGGCGGCCTGGCGATACAGCGGACGGCGATGCTCAAACAGGCGCCCAGCATGCTCGGGCGAACGGAAATCGGGGCGCGTGTCGGACCGACGAATCTGGCGAATCGAATCCTCGAAGTCGCCCTCGAGGTACACGCACGTACCCATCTGGTGCATGAGCTCGATATTGACCGGCGTCTCGACAATGCCGCCACCGCACGAAACCAGCAAGCTGCGCTCGCTTTGGAGCGAACGGAGTGCCGAGGTCTCGAGCTCACGAAAACGATCCTCGCCCTCGGTCTCAAAAATCTCGGTTACCGACTTGCCGCAACGACGCACGACCAGGCGGTCGGTATCGATAAAACGCCGCTTGAACATGGTGCCGACGTTGCGCGCGAGCGTCGATTTGCCCGCGCCCAAAAAGCCGATAAAGAAGATATGGTCGCAGCCGTGTTTGGTGTGCTGAGACATGACGAGACCTATTCCTCGCAGGGAAGGTCGCGCAGGGCCCGGCGCTCAAAGATACGGAAGATCTGCGTATACCACAGGTCCTGCGTCGCCTGCGGCTTTACCAGGATGGTATCGACGCCGGCGAAATTGCCGCTCCACACGTCAGTGTAGAGCTGATCACCGATCAGCACCGCCTCGTCGGCCGAGGCGCCGAGGCGCTTAAGACCCGCCTTGAGGGCAAACGGCGCCGGCTTCATGGCGTGGCTGATGGCCTCGAGTCCCAGCTCGCGTGCAGAGCTCATGACCTGGTCGCGATGCCAGTTGTTGGACACCATGCACAGCTTAAAACCTTTGGCGCGGGCGGCGTCGAGCCAAGCGGAAACCGCGGCGGGAACCTGCTCGGTGTCGCGCGGCACCAGGGTGTTATCGCGATCGAGCAGAATGGCGCGTTTGCCGTCGGCCCACAGGGTATCAAGGTCGATGCGATCGACCGAGGCAACGTATCGTTTGGGGCTAAAAATCCTCATGTTAATTCCAAGACTGTTGATGCTCTTCGTAGGTTTGCGAGAAGTACTCCTCGTCCTGCGTAATGTAGAAATACAGGTCCTCGGAGTCGGTCGGCTCAAGCGTGGCCTTGAGTGCCTCGAGCGACGGAGAGCAGATGGGCGTGGGCGGGAGGCCCTCGTGCTTATAGGTGTTATAGGGGCTATCACTCTGCAGGTCGTCGGCGGTAACCTCGCCACCGGTGACGTACATCATGGTCGCGTCGCTGTTGAGGTAGCGCAGGCCATCGAGCTTGCCCGCCAGACGGTTATAGAAAACCGAAGCCACATGCGCGCGCTGGTCGGCGTTGAGGCCCTCGCGCTCGACGATCGAGGCAAGGTTAACGATGTCGTAATCGGACATCTCCACGCCATAGCGCTCCTTGATCTTGGCCTCGCAGCTGGCAAAGTCAAGCGACTTATACTCGGCGTTGAACTGGTCAAGCATGGCGCGAATCACATCATCGGCGCTTGGGTCCTTACCCAGCGAATACGTCTTGGGGAATAGGAAGCCCTCGAGCGAATCGTTCGCGGCGTCTTTAAGGAAAGCGTAATCATTCACATAATTGCTCGCCTTGGCCTGGTTAAGGAAGTCCTCCTTAGAAATGCTGTCATACGCCTTGGCCACGCGGTCGGCGACCTGGTCAACCGTCAGACCCTCAGGGATAGTCAGCGCATCGGATCCCGCATTGGGGCCTTCCATGAGCTGCTGAACGACCTTGGTCGCGTCCATGAGTGTGGTGAACGAATAATCACCAGGCTTGAGCGACATATCGGCGTTGAGCTTTTTCACCGCCGCATAGTAATCCTTGGGATTTTCTACGATATGGTTCTCGGAGAGAATCGAAGCGATGCTGTCACCCGAGGCACCATCGGGAATCGTGATAGTAACCTGCTGGCCTGCAACGACTTTCGCACCCTCACCGCCAAAGAAGCCCTTGACGGCTGGCACGACAAAGAAAACGATCGCGACAAGCGCAAGCACGGCAACAACGCCACCGATAATCATAGGCACCGGGGAGCTTTTCTTTTGAGCACCGCGGCGAGCATGCGTGTTGTAGCTCGAGCGGGTCGCCGGAGCAACGCCATGCGAACCACGAGCGTGATGCGAATGCGATTGGGGGGCCTGCGTTCGCTGGGTAGGTGCCTGCTGCTTAAAGCGGGTGCCGCCTGCAGGCTGGGCCGTACGAGCAGTGGGCTGCTGAGCCGCGTGAGAAGCCGAATGCTGAACCGAACGAGCAGAAGGCTGCTGACCCGTCCGCTGAACAGGTTGGGCCGAACGAGAGAAGGACTGCGCCGGGCGCGCGGCAGGCTGAGCTGCGCGCTGCGTCGGCTGTACCGGACGCTGGCCAGGCTGGGCAGGGCGCGACGCCGGCTGCTGTGTACGATTCGGCTGGCGCGGATCGGAAGCACTAGGCATGCGAAACCTCCTCGTTTTTACGATCGAGCCACGTCTGCAAAAACAGGCTGGCGGCAATCATGTCGATCTTGCCCCTCATCTGCTTTTCGTTGAGTCCCTGCTCGCGCAGGATACGCTTGGCCTCTTGTGAGGACAGACGCTCGTCCTCAAACTCCAACGGAAGATCGAGCTCGTCGGCAATCTTTTGCGCCACAGCGGCAACGCGCTCGGCCTGAGGGCCGGGCTCACCGGCCATGGTCAGGGGACGTCCGCTTACCAGGATGTCGGGCTCATAGTCCTCAACCAGGTAGCGGAACGTCTTGGCCATACCGGTGACCTCGGCAGCCGGAAGCACCTTGACAGGCATCGCCATCTTGCCATCACGGCTCGAGACGGCGATGCCAATCCTGGTCTCCCCTATGTCCAGCGCAAGCGCAACCACAGCGACTTCTTAGATTCTTAGGCGCCGAGCGCGGTCTTAGCGGCCGCGAGGGCATCGGCGATGCCGGCAGCATTCTTGCCACCGGCCTGGGCCATGTTGGGACGACCGCCACCGCGACCGTCGACCAGACCCGCGATCTGCTTGATCACGTTACCGGCGTGGAACCCGGCCTTGACGGCGTCATCGGAGCCGGCAGCGAGCAGGGCCGGAGTGCCCTTCTCAGTCACGCTGGCGACGACACAAGCGACAGGGCCGGCGACCTTCTGATGCACGGTATCCCATACGTTGCGCAGGTCGGCAGCCTCAAGGCCCTGGAGCTCAGCGACAACGAGCTTATAGCCGTCGAGCTCGACGGCGCCCTCGATGGCGCTGGAGATGGCGTCGGAGGAGCCACCGGTCAGAGCCTTCTTGAGCTTATTGGACGTCTCGCGCAGCTCGGCCTGCAGGTTCTCCACGCGAGCGGGAACCTCATCCACGCGGCACTTGAGCGCAGTAGCAGCGGCGTCAACGAGTGCCAGGCGGTCGGCCATATAGTCGAGGGCACCCTTAGAGGTCACAGCCTCGATACGGCGGACATTGGAGCCTGTGGAGGACTCGGAAATGATCTTGAACAGGCCGATCTCGGCGGTGTTGGCAGCGTGTGTGCCACCGCAGAGTTCGCGGGAGAACGGCTGGTCCTCAGCGCCCACGGAGACAACGCGGACGACGTCACCGTACTTCTCGCCAAACAGGGCGACAGCGCCGGCAGCCTTAGCCTCGTCGATGCCCATGACACGGGTCACGACCGGCTTGGAAGCGAAGATCTGCTGGTTGACCAGGTCCTCGACAGCCTTGAGCTGCTCGGAGGACAGGGCCTCGAAGTGTGTAAAGTCAAAGCGCAGGTGCTCGGGCGTCACCAGCGAGCCGGCCTGGGAGACGTGCTCGCCCAGGACCTGCTTAAGGGCAGCGTCGAGCAGGTGCGTGGCGGTGTGGTTGCGGCGCAGGAAGCCACGGCGCTCGGCGTCGAGCGCGGCGGTCACAGCGGCACCGACGGTCAGCGTGCCCTCGGCAACGTGCGCGACGTGGGCATACAGGCCGTTGTGGTTCTTGGTATCGGAAACGGTAAGAACAACGCCCTCGGCGGAAAGCTTTCCGGCATCGCCCTGCTGGCCACCCATCTCGGCGTAGAACGGGGTGCGGTCGAGCACGACCTCGACGTCCTCGCCGGCGGCTGCGGACTCGACGGACTCGCCGTTGCGCACGATGGCGACAACCTTGGCGCCCTCGATCACATCGTTGTCATAGCCGTCGAACTCGGTCGCTGCGACCTTGTCGGAAAGCTCGACCCACACATCGTTGAAGCTGCCCCAGGCATCGCCCTTGGCGTTAGCGCGGGCGCGGGCCTTCTGGTCCTCCATGCAGGCGGTAAAGCCGTCCATGTCGACATCGTGGCCAGCGGTGCCGGCGATCTCGACGGTCAGGTCGATGGGGAAACCAAAGGTGTCGTGCAGCTTAAAGGCAACATCGCCCGGAAGCACAGCACCCTCGGCAAGCGCTGCCAGGGCCTCATCCAGGTAGACGCGACCGTTGTCGAGCGTCGTGGAGAAACGCTCCTCCTCGGAGGCGACGATACCCTTGACGAGTGCGACGTTCTTGAGCAGCTCAGGATAGGCCTCGCCCATCTGAGCGTTAACCTCGTCGATGAACTTGGTCAGGAAGGCGCCCTCGATGCCCAACAGGCGACCGTGGAACACGGCGCGGCGGAGCAGGCGGCGAAGAACGTACTCGCGACCCTCGTTACCGGGAAGGATGCCGTCCGAGATCATAAAGTCGACAGCACGGGAGTGGTCGGCGATGATACGCAGAGAACGGCTGGCACCGGAGTAATCCTCGGCGTCATAGGTCTTGCCGCTGATCTCCTCACCCAGCTTGATGAGGTGCTGCATCAGATCGCCGTCGTAGTTGGCGGTCTTGTGCTGCATGATGGCGGCCATGCGCTCCAGGCCCATGCCCGTATCGAGGTTGCGGTGCGGCAACTCCGGCATGGAGCCGTCCTCCTTGCGGTCGTACTGGGTAAACACGAGGTTCCAGAACTCCAGGAAGCGGTCGCAGTCGCAGCCGGGCTTGCAGTCGGGGCTACCGCAGCCGACCTCCTCGCCCATGTCAAAGTAGATCTCGGAGCACGGACCGCAGGGGCCGGTGGGGCCAGCGGCCCAGAAGTTGTCGTCCTCGCCCAGGCGGGAGATGTGGTCCTCGGCAACGCCCAGAGAACGCCACACGTCGTGGGTCTCGTCGTCCTCGGTAAAGACGGTAAAGTACAGGCGGTCGAGCGGCAGCTTGAACTCCTTGGTGATGAGCTCAAAGGCCCAGGCGCAAGCCTGCTGCTTGGAGACGCCGCCAAAGGAGAAGTCGCCGAGCATCTCAAAGAAGGACAGGTGACGGCCGTCCTCGCCGATGCAATCGATGTCGTTGGTGCGGACGCACTTCTGGCAGGAGATAGCGCCGATCTCCTTCATGGTCTTCTTGCCCTGGTAGTACTCCTTAAACTGGTTCATGCCGGCGTTGGCAAGCAGCAGCGAGGGATCGTCGGGGACGAGGGACGAAGAAGGATAGAGCTTAAGACCGCGCTCCTCAAAGAAGTTGAGGAACTTGGAGCGAATCTCGGCCGTAGTCATTGACGGGTAGTCAGCACTCATAGAGGGAATCTCCTCGGTTTCACATCGAAACAGTTCAAACGTAACGATATTACCATCCCACCGCGCAAGTGCAAAAAAGAGGGCCGCCAAACAGCGACCCTCCAGCGAAAGTGCACGTTATTCAGTACTGTGCGATCCTTTGAAAAAGGACTGCTGTAGAATTACATATAAGAGTCACCCGGAAGGAGCGATCGATGAAAAGTAAACGATTTGTCCTGAATGCACTTCTGGTACTAGCACTTTTAGCGCTCTTGGCCTTCTCCTGCTGGTACGCAAACCAACCAGCATTTGGCTACGTATTGTATGCAGTAATGTCCGGCGATAAGGCTTATTACACTCTACGCGCAATTGACGTTCTCTTTTTCTATGTAGCCGGCCCCTTATCAATCGCTTTGCTCGCGTTTATTGTCATTTACAACTTCAAGAAACGTTAATAGGGCCTATTTAGAATCCGAATCGTCCATGGAGCCGTCGATGCCGGTTTTGGTATCGTCGTCCGAGTTGGAGTCATCGTCCTTGGCGAAGGGATTCTTGAAGAAGCCCGTGGCATCGGGTTGCAAACCCGAGAGCTTGATCCAGGGATTATCGAACTCGGGCTTAGGCATCGCTTGGGCCTCGGGCGCAGTCTCGTTGCCGATGAGCTCGGACTCGTAAATGAAGGTGTCGTCGCCGAGCGCGTCGTAGGCGGCGACCGGGTTGCCATCGGCATCGCGGTACGGTGTGCCCTTAAACACGGCGCCGTCATAGGCCACAAGCTGGCGGCCGGTCTCATTCTCGAAGTAGTACACGAAGATACCTTTGAGGGCCGCACAAAGCGGGATGGCAATAATCATGCCGATGGGGCCCATGAGTGCCGAGCCAATAACGAGCGCCGTGAGGCTCATGATGGGATGCACCTGCACCGAGCTCTGCATAACCTTAGGCGAAATCACGTTATCGGTGACGTTTTGCGCGACCATCGTCACAATAAGCGTCCATAACGCCAACATGGGGCTGAACATGAAACCAAGCACTGTGGCGATTGCTGCGCTCACCCAAGGACCGACGACCGGAACCAAATGCATGATGCCGGTAAAGATAGCCATGAGCGCCGCATACGGATGGCCGATGATCATAAAACCGATAAAGGCGAGGAAACCACCACAGATGGACGTCACGACCATACCGCGCATGTAGCCGCCGACAGAGCGAGAAAGGATGGCGACCATAAAGCGGTACGAGGTCTCCTTCTCCTGACCGATGATGGTGCAAATCTCGTGATGCATGCGAGGGTAGTCGCAGGCCATCCAGTAGGCAAGCACCAGACCAAGGAAGATCACGAACAACTGCGAGGCCGTATTGGTGATGAGCGGGAACACACCGCGGCCAAGCTCGGCAGCAATCTGAGACACATACTTCGATGCCACGGCAACCAGCGACGAAAGATTATCGTCCAAATACTCCTTGAGCGGCGTGTTGTTGAGCGTCTTGGCATGCGAGATCATCTCGTTGAGATCGCCACCTGCAACACGAAGCTGCTCGGGCAGGCGGCTCAGGACTTCCATGATCTGACCAAAGAGAATCGGCGACAAGATGCAAACGACACCGACGAGCACGGCAACAACAACAATAAGCGCGATAAGCGAACCGATGCCGCGATTCACGCCATGGTGCTCGAGCCAATTGGTGATCGGGGACATCACAAAAGCAATGATGGAGCCGACGGCAAGAAACTCAATAACCGGTGCCAGGATGCCCATAAGGTTAAAGATGACAGCAGCAATAACAATGCAGCCGACAACGGCCCAAATGCGCAGCGTCAGAATGCGGGTGTCGCGCAGCACGCGATCGGTTTGTTGGGGGTGCTCACTCATGAACGAATCATCACTCCGTCGGGGTCGATCTTGTCCTGAATCTTCTTAAGCGTGCGGCGCAGCAGACGCGAAACCTGCACCTGAGAAATACCCAGCTTCTTGGCAATCTCAATCTGGGTCATGCCCTTCACAAAGCGCAGCTCGATCACCTCGCGCTCGCGCGGCGAGAAATCGCGAATAGCTTCTTCAATGACCAGACGGTCATCGGTAAAGTCGAGCTCATTGTCGTCGTCGGCGTAACGGTCGAGAATCGAGGGGGCATCGTCGGAATCGGACGCACCAGGAGCCTCGATGGGCACCGAGGTATAGGCCGAAGACGATTCCATAGCCTCGAGGACCTCATCGACAGTCACATCTAGATACTCAGCGATCTCCTCAACCTTGGGCGAACGCTGCAGCTCGTTGGTAAGTTTGTCAGTAGCCTGGTTGACCTTGGCCGAGAGCTCCTGCAGACGACGCGGCACGCGCACGCTCCAGCCCTTGTCGCGGAAATGGCGTTTGATCTCGCCCAGGATAGTGGGTGTTGCAAACGTCGTGAACTCGAGCCCGCGCTCAGGGTCAAAGCGGTCGATAGCCTTGAGCAAACCCAAATAGCCGACCTGCATGAGATCGTCGAGCGGCTCGCCGCGATTCTTAAATTTGTTGGCAAGAAACCTTACCAGATTCATATGGGACATGACGAGCTGCTCGCGGGCGTCCGGATCACCGGTCTCCTTGTAACGACGAAACAGCTCGCGGGTTTTCTCCTTGTCCCAAGCGGTCTTACCGCTCCGGGAACGTTCGGTCATATTAGATATCCGCCTTGAGGTCGAGGGAAAGCGTCAGGGGCGCCGCAGTCTTTTCGTAGGAATCGCACACGCTCGCCAAAATAAGCTCGGCATAAACAGCAGCCTGGTCATCCTCGTCGACAGTGGCCTGATCGCCAAAGGTAAAGGTCATGCCAACGTGAGATTCATCGACATCGAATTTGATTGAGATGTCGTCGGAATCAACAGCCGTGCAGCCAAAGATAAAGGCTTCCTCGGCAGCCATGCGGATGTCCTCGATGCGATCGACAGACATGGAACACAGGGCACCAACGTTGGCTGCCGTCATGCGCACAAGGCGAGCGAGACGCGGGTCGCCGGCAACGGTCAGCGTGATGGGGCAGGTTGCTTCGCTACTCATCGCAGGACTCCTCAGAGGTCTCGGAGGGTGTATAGGTGTAATACTGAGCCCGCTTGGATGCAGACTTCTGAGCCACATCTGCGCCATCGGCGGCCTCGTCCTCCGCCTTGCCAATCAAGACGCGCTCGGTTGGCTGCTCGGCTTCTTCGGCGGCAGCGGAAAGCTTGCGCTCGGCTTCAGCTGCAGGAGCCTTCACCTTATTGAAGAGCTTCTGCACAGCACCGGCGGCAGAGTCGGTCACGCTCGACACAGCATTGCTGGCCTCGGCCATGCTGCCCGTAACCTCGGAAATGTCGCGAACCACGGCTTCAACCTCTACGAGATTGGAGGTAAGGGCATCAACTGCCGTCTTGCTCGACTTAAGCAGCGGCTCCATCTGGGCAAGCGCCGGCGTAAGCTCATCGACAGCGCCATCGAGCTTTGCCACCACAGGCTGAGCCTCGGCGATGGTGTTGTTGAGGTCGTTCACGGTCTTATCGAGCGAGTCGACAACATTGCGGGTCTTGCGCAGGGTAAGCGCGAGCTCAGCGATGGCCCACACGCCGGCAACGGCGAGCAGCAGCAGGGCGATTTGAATGGGACTCATACAAGCCTCCCGGAAGAATCGAAATACAGACGCTTTTCATGGTACCCCAAAGGGGACCGAACATGCCAAGAGCAGCAACGTGGGACAAAATTATCAGCAGCTACTTCGGTGCATTCCCGCTGCGGTCGCGTTCGCTTTGCTCTACGCGCCACTCTTCCCAGCCGCGCCCGGCAGGCTGCCAGAACGCACCGCGCTCCAGCCCCTCGGGCAAATAGCGCTGATCGACCCAGCCTTCGGGATAATCGTGCGGGTATTTATACACACCGTAGTCGTCGCTGCCTGGGCGATGGCGATCGCGCAGATAACTCGGCACCTCGCGAAGCCCACTAGAGTGGATATCGGCAAGCGCCGCATCGATCGAAGCCTCACACGCGTTGGATTTTGGCGCCAAGCACACATAGAGTGCAGCCTGAGCCAGGTTAATGCGGCACTCGGGATAGCCAATGACCTCGGCAGACTTAAACGCGGCATGTGCCACCAAAAGCGCCTGTGGGTCGGCGTTGCCAACATCCTCAGAAGCATGAATCATAATGCGACGGGCGATAAACTTAGGATCCTCCCCCGCATCGATCATGCGCGCAAGCCAGTAGACCGTGGCATCGGGATCGCTACCACGCATGGACTTAATGAACGCACTGATGATGTCGTAGTGCATGTCACCGTTTTTGTCATACGTAAAACCGCGACGCGGATTGGCAATCTTTACGTCATCCACGGTGATGGGATAACACTCCCCCGCCGCCGGCGCTGGCGTTCCCTCGGTATCGGGACGCGTGACGGCAATCTCGCTCGCAAGTTCGAGCGTCGTGAGCGCCGAGCGAGCGTCACCCGCTGCCAGCGTGCAGATGGTCTTAACCGTATCCTCATCGGCCGAGAACTTGCCGTTCAAACCCTGCGGAGCCTCGAGTGCACGCTCGATCAGCGTGGCAATGTCCTCGTCTTTAAGATGCTCAAGCTCCACCACGCGACCGCGCGAGAGCAATGCCGAGTTGACCTCGAAGTACGGATTCTCCGTCGTGGCGCCAATCATAATAACGGTACGGTTCTCAACCGCATGCAGCAATGCATCCTGTTGTGACTTCGAAAAGCGATGAATCTCGTCGATAAACAGGATGGTGCGACGGTCGTACGTATTCAGACGCGTCTTGGCCTCGTCAATCACGCGGCGAAGATCCTTTACGGTGCCCGTCACGGCGCTGACTTCGACAAACTCACTCTTGGTATGGTTGGCGATAATGTGGGCCAGCGTCGTCTTGCCCGTACCGGCCGGCCCGTACAGTATCACGCTCGAAAGCACATCGTGCTCGATCGCGGCACGCAACCATGAGCCCTTACCGACGGCCTTTTGCTGGCCCACATACTCGTCGAGCGAATTGGGGCGCATGCGAACCGCAAGCGGCGCATTCTGAAAGGAACGCTCGCGCGTCGAAGCAGAAAAAAGGTCGTCCATAGCCATCCCGTGCATCAATCAAAAACGTTTTCCACTAACAGTATACCGAATTTATACGAACTACCGTTCGTTAATATAGGTACGGTGCGGAAACTCCAGACCAGGGAACAGCTTGCTCGTGAGCTCACAGAAATAGCCATCCGTCATGCTCGCGATATAATCCACCACGGCTTGATCCTTGTCGTCCTGCCAGGCATAGGTGCGATCGTAGTAGGAAAGTTGCTGCTCAATGCGCGAAATATGGTGCTTAAAGATGTAAGAGGACTCGTCGCCACTGTTTAGATCCCGCAGACAACGGTCGTAGAGCTTTACGAACGCCTCGCGCAGCTCCGCCTCGGAATCGCCCTCGATACCGCCCTTGCTATAGATCCTCTCGTAGTTCTCCCGCTTGGCACGGCGAATTTCCTCAAACAGGTCCTCGCTCATCTCGATGCGCGGCTTACCATAGCTGTGCTCAACGATATCGATGGAGGCATGCGTGAGGATCCAACTGTTGTAGGCACCGCCCCGGCCATCATCAAAAGCGTCGGGCGAAAGCAGGCCCGCCGCAATCGCATCCTGACGGTCACGACCGACGTAGGCAAGGATATCCGAGATGCGAACCACGCAGCCCTCGAGCGTCATGGGACGCAGGTGTCCAATGGCGCCATAGCCCGTGGCAATACAGTCCTCAACCGTCTGATCGAACTGGTCAAAGGAGCCCATGTCCGAGAGCTCAAACACACGCTGCTCGTACTCGCCGTTATGGCATAGCACGCCGTCGAGCGTCTGGAGCGACACGTTGCGGCCATACAACGCGTCGAGCACGCGGACCGACTGCACGTTATGGAAAAAATAACGCCCCGTACGCTCATGAAAGATATCGTTGAGGAAGCGCTCGCCGGCATGGCCGAAAGGCGTGTGTCCCAAGTCGTGACCCAGGCCAATCGCCTCGATCAGATCGCAATTGAGCCCCAGGGCGCGACCGATATCGCGCGCAATGCGCGAGACAAGCTGCACGTGCAAACCGCGGCGCGACAGATCGTCATTGCTACGGAAGCTAAAGACCTGCGTTTTGCCCGCATAACGGGTGTACGCCGGAAGATGAAGTATCTTTTCGGTATCGCGCATAAACGCCGGACGCATAAGCGTGCCTTTGTCGGCGGCGCGATCAATACGACGAATGACCTGATCGTCGTTGCAACGATACGGGTTGACATGGCCCGAAGCGCGATCGGCGGCAATGCGCTCGACAAGTTCGGGCGACAACGCCGAGGGAATACGGTCCATGCGCGCCTTAATGACGGCCGTTTCTTGATTAGTTGCCATGGCATGCTCCTTAAGAAGGATGCGCAATCGGTTACAAAGTGCAGCCCACGACCTCGATTATGGCAAAAATCGGCACTAAAAACGGGAGCAATGGCAGGGAGCGCGATTTCGTGATGAGGCAGGAGAGGGCAAGGACCAGGAGCGCGGCGGCAAATGACACGATGCCACCCATAGGATCGAGCGTGCAAAGCGCGAAGAGTGCCTTAGCATCTCCCATGCAGATGCCGGGAGCGCAGCGAACACGACGCCAAAACGACTCAGTGAGCACAAGGGCAAGGTAGACGATGACCGCAAGACCGGCGTGGTCAAGCGCCGTGTTAACGCCTTTGTCGAGCCAAACGCCTGCTAATGCCGCCACCGCGCACGCAGCGGCAAGCTCATTGGGAAAACGTCGCTCACGGGCATCAATCGCCGCGCCGGCAAAGATGCAAATCCAAAACGGGATATAGAACATCGGACTCCTCCTCGAGCTGCATAGCAAAAGCAAAAACCACCACAAAGGTGCCTGTCCCCTTTGTGGTGGTTTTGGTGGTGATTATTTGGCGCCTTGCATGACCTCGTCAAGGGTGACGTTGACGGCGTGCTGCGTCGGCACCCAGTCGACCTTCAGGAACAGCGCAGCCACCGTGATGGGGATATAGCTGAACATAAAGATCGGGAAGGTAAACAGGTTAGTCACCAGGCGCCACTTTTGCGCGCAGTGAATATGCTTGTACTCAAAGATAGTCGTGAGCAGCGCTAGGATGAAGAAAGTCTGATACATCATCGCGAAGGTCATAATGAGCGAAGCAGCGCACGCCTGCATCTCGACTTCGGTTGCCAAGAAACCATGCGAAAGGCCACCCACAATCAAGAACGTCGCATTAGCGAGCATCGAGATCAAGGACAGCAGCATACCCGGGGCGATGGTCATAAACATGTCGTAGGCGGCAAAGCGATGATAGCGGAAGGTCGATTTGACCAGGTGCTTACCGTAGGTAAAGAACACCTGGTAGAAGCCCTTGGTCCAGCGCATGCGCTGTTTCCAGGACGCCTTAAACGTCACGGGCTGCTCGTCAAAGAACTCCGCAGGCGCATAACCGATGCGAATGCCGTGAATGGCGCAGAACGTGGTGAACTGAATATCCTCGGTCAGCGTATGGAACTGCCAACCGTGCATGCCCTCGATAACGCTGGCGGAGATGAGGTAGCCCGAACCAGAGACAGCGCAAGAAGTCTTGCAAATGTTGCGCGCGTTGTTGAGAAAGCGCGCCTCGCGCAGATACCACGTAGCATTAGCCGCCGAAATCCACGAGCTGCCGAAGTTTTTGGAATTGCGATAGCTCGTGACCACATGGAAGCCCTGGTCAAAGGCATCGTTCATCTTGGAGACGTAATCGCGGGAGATGACGTTATCGGCATCGAAGATAAAGTAACCTTCAAACGTATCCGGATACTCGTTAAGGATACGGTCGAAACCAAAGTCCATAACCCAGCTCTTACCCTTGCGGGCAAGGTCGTTGCGCTCATAGACAATGGCGCCCGCCTCGCGCGCAAGCTGTGCCGTGTTGTCGGTGCAGGCATCGGCGACCACAAAGACCTCGATAAGCTCGGACGGATAATCCTGGTCCTTGATGGAGCGAACGAGGTTGGCGATCACGGCCTCCTCGTTATGCGCCGCGATAAAGAAGGCATAGCGGTGGAGTTTTTTGGCCTTGGGAGGCGCGACCTCGCCACGAAGAGCACCGATGACAAAGAAGACCACCTGGTACAGAAAGCAGACCGTGAGCAGCGTGACGACAATCTGGTTGAAGATCACGATGGGCGTGTTGGTTTGTAAAAAGGCGAGCATGCAGGCTCCCAGGAACGCGTTACGTAAACAATCGTATATCTTACCGCAGGCTAGGGGCGTTCAAGAAACCACCTAATACTGACTAGGCTTCGAGAAGACCGAGCTGAGGAACGATCTCGTCGCCGGCAGCGGTGCGACCAAGCGAGCGCGGGGCCAGGTCGTCAAGAACCGCAGCGAGATCCCACGGCAGCTCGTCGCGGCACTCAATGCGCTCCCCCGTCACGGGATGGTCGAATGCAACACGCCAGGAATGAAGGAATTGCCTGGTCAGACCCTGATCGGCGCGTGCATCGCACTTGCCGTAGAGCGGATCGCCCACGCAGGCGTGGTTGATATGGCGCATATGCACGCGAATCTGATGTGTGCGGCCCGTAAACAGGTGGCACTCGACGAGCGTATAGCCGTCGTCAAAACGCGTGGAATCGAAGCGCTCGAGGACCTTAAAGGTCGTAATGGCCTGGCGCGCGAAAGGATCGTCCGAAACCGCCATCTTGACACGGTCACGCGTAGAACGGGCAATGCCGGTGTTAATGGTGCCCTCATCCATAGCGATATGTCCGTGAACGAGCGTGATATAGCGACGATCGAGCGTGCGCGTGCGAATGAGATTTTGGAGTGCGCGCTGCGTGTCGTCGTCTTTTGCCGCAAGCATGAGGCCCGAGGTATCGCGATCTAAACGATGCACGATGCCGGGGCGGTCCTCACCCTGCACGGTACCCAGATGGTCAATGCCGCAGTGGTAGACCAGAGCGTTCGCAAGCGTGCCGCTCTCGTGGCCATGGGCGGGATGGCACACCAGGCCGCGCTGCTTGGAGAGCACGATGAGGTAGTCGTCCTCGTAACGGATATCGAGGGGGATGGCCTCGGGAATCACATCAGTGGGATCATGCGGCTCGGGCAGGTCGACCGAGATACGGTCACCGGAGCGCACAGCATATTTTTTTGATAGGCAGGTCTCGCCGTTCACGATTACGGCGCCGCCCTCGATCAGATGCGCGCAGGCAGAGCGCGTGGGGCAGCCGTCGTTGGCACCCAGAAAGGCGTCGAGACGCTGGCCAGAGCAATCGTCGGCAACAAGAATATGGATGTCGGCCATTAACGCTCATTCCTTTCGCGAATCTTGCGGGCACGCTCCCCACGCTGCTTGGCTTTGCGCTTGGCGCGGGCCTCATCACGGGCATTGAGCTCGGCAGTCGCATCGACTTCGCGGGCCGCAGGGCTCAAGAACATGTAGCCGATGAGGGCAAGCACAACGCCTACGGTGATGCCGATATCGGCCACGTTAAAGACGGGAAAGTCGATGAAGGTGGTGGCAATAAAATCGGTCACAAAGCCAAAAGTCAGACGGTCGATCGCGTTGCCAATGGCGCCGCCCGCGACCATAGCCATGCCCACAACCTCCAAGCGAGCAAGCTGGGGCGCGCGAAGCAAGTACACGGCAATAGCGATAATGACCGCCAACGCCAGCACGGCAAACGCGATGCCATGCCCCTCGCCCATGCTAAAGGCAGCACCGATATTGCGGACAAATAGAAAGTCGATCACACCGGG
>CAUCCR010000007.1:0-26625 GCA_958441355.1 uncultured Collinsella sp.
CGCGACCGACGATTGAACGTCAGATTGCCGCTTAGGGGCGTTTGCAGCGTCGAGCCGTTACGCGGTTTGGTAAAACCGCGCAACCAAAGGAGCAGCGTCGACCGGTCCGCCGTTCGTTAGAACGGCGGAACCAACCCTACATCACCATGACGTAGCGGCTACCCACGTAGTACTGTTTGCCGAGCAAAACCGGCTCATCGTTGGGACCGGTAAAGCCGGCGCGCAAGTTGAGCAGCGGATCGTGCGGAGCAATGCCCAGCTCGGCCGCCTGCTCGGCGTTAGCTCGAACGGCCTCGACCGTGCGGTAGCCAACCGAGACAATCGGCGTTCCGCCAACACGCTCGACCTCGGCAAAAATCGACTTGTCCTCAAGATCGGCCGTCAACAGCTCACGGTAGGCGTCAAACGGCACAAAGATGTTCTCCTCAAAGATGGGCTCGCCGTCGGCTGTACGCACGCGCTTAATATGCAGCAGCAGCGCATCCTTCTGCAGGCCAAAGAACTCCATCTCGTTTTGGCGCGCCGGAACGATCTGGCGATCGATCACGTGCGCACCGGCCTTCATGCCGTTGCCGGCACACAGCGCGGTAAACGTCTGCAGCGTCGAGGCGTGAAACTGGCGGTTGATGTGCGGCGTGGAGACAAAGGTGCCGCGGCCCTGCTGCTTAACCAGGTAACCATCGGAGCACAGCTCCTCGACAGCGCGGCGCACCGTAATACGGCTCACCTCGTACTGCTCGGCTAGTTCAAGCTCGGACGGAATACGCTCCTTGGGTGCATAAACACCTTTCTCGATCGCATCCTTGATTTCGTCATAAATCTGCTGGTAAAGCGGTGCATTTTTGGGCGCAGGCATATCTGATCACTCTTATCAAAATAGCTAAATTTCTAATACGTATATAACGTCTAGTTTCATGTTACCTCATATTGATAAAACGATACACCCTCCCTACCAAAAAGCGACAGCTTCATTTTGGTAGGTTTTATCTGGGCAAACGAGAGCCCTCGAAAGCAACGGGGCTTTCGGGGGGCTCGTTCGGATGGGTTGCGCAGGACCGGCAAAATGCCAATACCCTACTTGCCGTCATCCTGCTGCAGGCTGTCCTGTTCGCTGAGGCGCGCCTGCCTGCTGGCCATGCGTGCGGGCTTGTCGGGATCGGGAACGGCCGTGGGCATGGGCTCGTCGACATGACCGCCCCACCAGCCGCCCACAAAGTTGAGCGTGTGGAACACGTTGATCACGGCGCCGGGATCAACGTCGCACACCAACTTGATAATGTCCTGGCTCTCGTAGGTCGAAACAACGGTGTTCAGCAGGTACATCTTTTCGCGGCTGTATCCGCCGACGACCTCGGCGCAGCTAATGCCGTGCTGAAAATGGTTTACGTAGGCAGTCATGACCTCGTCTGCCTTGCGCGTCGTAATCTGCAGCGTCACGCGGTCGTAGCGACGATAGAAACTGTCGATGGTCTTGGTCGAAATAAACTGGAACACGATGGAGTACGCCGCGTTGTCCCAGCCAAACATAAAGCCAAAGATCGCCAGGATAAAGCAATTGAAACCAAAGATAACGCCCCAGATGGTCTTGCCCGTGTGGTTGGAGACCCACAGCGCGATAAAGTCGGTGCCACCGGTAGATGCGCCGGACTTTAGCGCGATGGCAGCGCCCAGACCCGAGACCACGCCGCCAAAAATGATGAGCATAATCTTGTCGCCCAAAAATGGAGCGAAGTGAAAGACGTTGAGGAACAGCGACGAGAGCACGACCTGCATCATCGAGAAGATGACGAAGCGCTTGCTAATGCCGCTCCAGCATAGGAGCGCCACGGGAATGTTGAGCGCAAGCATGCCGAGCGAGATGTCGATGTGAACGCCGCCCAGCGAGGTAACGCGATCGAGCAGGACCGCAACGCCGGTGAGGCCGCTCGGAAGCAGGTCGGCGGGCTGAATGAACGCCTGGATCAGGAATGTCTGGAGAACGGCGGAAATCGTGACCGCCACGGCAGTAATGGCGCGGCGGACGATGGTAAGGCGGCCGAATACGAGCACTCGGTCCGTGAGCTGATCGATGGCGTTCGCCACGCAGGCTCCTTTCGAAGGCAGATGTAGTTGTGGGGTATGTCCGCGATTGTAGCATGGAGCGTGCGGGGGCGCTTCAATTCACCCTCTCTCGACAACCAAAGCGGGACCAGCAACCCCACGACCAAAGGCCCAAATTACAAGTGAGTAGACTTTACGCGACCTGCAGAGCACACCCAAAACCGCCACCCCTGTGACCTGCGGTTTTACTAGAGCAGATGCGCTTTGTGCTCGTCTTGCACCAAAAAGTCTACTCACTTAGTCCGAATCGAAGCCAAACGGATCCAAATAGATGACAAATTAAGCCAATCCGCAGCAAAAGACGCGTGAATCAGTGCTTCTCGCGGCGGATTGACGCTACAAAGCGGCCAAAATGTCGGTCAGATTATCGATAACGGCATCGGCTCGCGATTGATCGAGGTTGACACCCTCGTGCGGACGCAGCGCCAGGACGCGGGCGCCGGAGCGCTTACCAGCCTCGATGCCCAAAGGCGAATCCTCTATAACCAGGCACTCGGCAGGCTCCACCCCTAGCGCCTCCATGGCACGCAGGTAGATCTCGGGGTCGGGCTTAAACGCACTGCACTCGTGACCGCTGATGGTGTAGTCCAACACGTCGGCGATACCGGCAATCTCCACCAGCTCGTCGATCAACTCGCGATAGGACGAGCTCGCGATGGCACACTTCACGCCACGCTCGTGCAGCTCGCGCATCACCGGCTCCGTCTGCTCGTTGAGCAGCTCGGCATACGGAACGGGATGGTCTGGGCTGTAGACCTGCTTGTACTCCACGCGCAGGCGCTCGCGCAGCTCAACATCGTCAGGTACCAGCGACTTCCAAATGGCGGGCTCGTTAGACCCCGAAAGATCGGGAATCTCGTCAAAGTGGAACCCCTTCTCTTCCATAAACGCCACGCGGCGGCGGTTGTAGAACCACTCGGTATCGACCAGCACGCCGTCCATGTCAAACAGCACTGCCTTGATCATACGCATCTCCTCCCACCTGCCAAAAAGGGACAGGTTTATTTTGGTAGGTTTTATCTGGGGTTTTATGACGCGACGGACACGCCCCCAAAGCAAAAAGGGGACGGGGCGCAAACCCCATCCCCTCTCAATCAACCCGTAAGGTCTACTTACTTGTGATTAGTAGGAAAGCTTCCACATGTAGCGACGCATGGTCAGCGGGTGCTGACGGGCCTCGGCGATCTGGTTGCCGTACTCGCGCATAACGGCGAGGTGCAGCAGCGGGTTGAAGTAGGTGACGACGCTCGCGGGCACGGCGTCAGCCAGGCCGTAGTCCTTGGAGTCGATCAGAGCGACCTTGGCGCCCATGCGCTCAAGGAAGGTGAGGGCGCGGGCGTCCATCGGACGGGTAGCGCCATCGGACATGAAGAAGACGTAAGGCTTACCCTCGGTGGAAACCTCGAACGGGCCGTGGAAGTACTCGCCGGTGTTGTAGGCGGCGGCGTCGATCCACTGCATCTCGGTGAACAGGAAGGCGGCGTGAGAGTAAGCCATCTTCTCGGAGGCACCAGAGGCCATGAAGTAAATCATCTTGTCGTCCTTGAAGTCCTCAGCGAACTTCTTGGCGAGCTTCTTGCAGGACTGAGCAGCGTTCTCGCAGAGATCGAAGACGTTGGTGAGGCCGGTGATCATGTCGTCGTACTTGTCATAGCCCTCGGTCTGCTGAAGGATCTCGAGAGCAAGAGCGATGGCATAGCCGGGCTTCTCGCACTTGGCAGCGAAGTTGGCGTGGAAGCCGTGAACGATGACGTAGTCAGCGTCGACGGTCAGAGCGGAGCCGGCCTTGTTGGTGAGGGAGACGACCGGGCAGTTGTGCTTCTTGGCGGTCTTGTTGGCCTCGACGGTCTCGGGCGTGGAGCCACCGAGGGAGCAAGTGATCACGAAGGTGTGCTCGTTGACCCAGGAAGGCGTGTCGTAGTTGAACTCGTTAGCGGTAAAGATCTGAACGTTCAGCTTGTCCGTGTTGTTGGCCAGGAAGTACTTGGCGGGGTAAAGGTCGGACATGGAAGCACCGCAGCCGACGAAGGCGACGCTGTGGATCTCGTGGTTGGACAGGACGTCAGCGACGATCTGCTTAGGGAGGTTAAGGTCGATCTCGTACATCTGACACATTCCTTTCGATTTTTGCGGCGCCACATTGCCGGGCGCTCGCAGGGTTACCGTGGTTTGGACCGAGTCGCCGGCCCGTTGAGGATGCGACAAGGGGACTGTCCCTTTGACACATTTAGGGATGGAAGCCTGCCTGGGGTATGGGATGTCAGGCAGGCTCCCCGGGGAAAGCGATTAGACGCTTGATCGCGACTAGGCCAGGATGCCGGCCGCGGAGAGGGCGATGCCGCCCACGATGGCGATCACGAGAAGCCAACCGGTGTTGACGTTCTTCTTGATGAGCCAGTACATAAGGCCGGTGAGGCCGAGGGAGATCATCTGGGGCATCATGCCATCCAGGATGCCCTGGATAACGACGGTGCCGTCAGCGAACTGCAGCGGGGTGGTGGCGCCGATCAGCGTGGCGATCATGCCGCCCACGGACATAAGACCCACGATGCCGCAGACATACATGAGCTTCTCCATGAGGTCGCCGCCCTGAAGCTTGCTCAGGTACTCGTGGCCGCCCTGATAGCCCATCTTGGCTGCGAACCAAGTGATCAGCACAGAGGGGACAATGGAGATGAGCATGGCCAGGATCGGGCCCATGATGGAGCCCTGCTGAGCCAGCTGAACGCCCAGACCAAAGGCGATAACGCGGATGGTGCCCTGGAAGAAGGAGTCACCGATGCCGGAAAGCGGACCCATGAGGGAGGTCTTGACCGCGTTGATCGAATCGGGATCGAAGTTCTCGGGGTCCTTGGCGTACTCCTCCTCCATGGAGGCGGAGAGGCCCAGGATGAAAGCGCTCGTCTGCGGGGTGCAGTTGTAGAACGCCATGTGACGGTGGTAAGCCTCTTTCTTAGCAGCGAGCTGCTTGGGGTCGGACTCGTCCGGATAGAGGCGATCGAGCGTGGGAACCATGCCGTAGAGGAAGCCCATGTTCATCTGACGCTCGTAGTTCCAAGAGGCCTGGATGGCCCAGGAGCGCCAGAAGAACTGGCTGACCTTCTTGTTCAGGGACACGTCCTTGGTTGCGGTTGCCATAGTGTGTTCCTCCTTAGTCTTCGTCGTCTTCGAGCGGATCGTAGTCGGAATCGACACCGGCAGCTGCATGGGAACCGTTGAACTTGAAGCCCATGAAGACGACAGCCAGGCACACACCGATCAGAGCGACCGCGATGACGGACAGGTTGAGGTAAGCGGCGAGCAGGAAACCGATGAACAGGAACGGAGTCATACCCTTCTTGATCATCATGGTGAGCAGCAGGGCCAAGCCGTAGGCGGTCATGATCTTGGTCGAAACGTTAAGACCAGTGGACAGCCACTCGGGAACCATGTTGACGATGGCCTGAACCAGGTCGGTGCCAACAAAGACGGCGAGGAAGATCGGCAGGAAGTACATGACGGCGTACAGACCGGAGCCGGCGCAGATGTGCATACGGTAGGCGGTCTTGAACTTTCCGTTATCGATCGCGCTATCTGCCACATGGGTGAGGGCGGCGATGATGGAACGGAACACGATGCCGAGGAGCTGACCCAGGACGGCGACCGGGATGGCGATCGTCATGGCGGTCTCGGCGGAAGCATCGGTCAGGCACGCAAAGGCAGCGGCCACGATGCCGCCCAGGACCATATCGGGCGGAACGGCGGCGCCGACCTGCACCAAGCCCATGGACACGAGCTCGACGGCGGCACCGACGGCAAGGCCGGTGGGCACATCGCCCAGCAGCAGACCGACGAGCGTAGCGCCAACGAGGGGCTGCTCGAAGTTAAGACGACCGAGCAGGCGGGAGTCCCACATGCAGAACACGCCGACGAGGCCGACGAGCACCGCACTGATGAACGTATTCATACCCTTCTCCTTTCAGTCAGGCAAAAGCCTGGTTGATTACAGCTTGGCGTCGATGTCGACGCTCTGATACGTAGGGGTCTGCTGAACATAGAGCTTGATGCCCATGTCGAGCAGCTGGTTGACGTCGGCCTTCTGGGTGGCGTCGAGGAAGACGGAGCTGTCCTTGCCGCCGACCTGATCGGCACCGTCGTGGTTGGCGGTGGCGCCCAGGTTGATGGCGTCGAGCTTGTAGCCCTGGCAGAACTGCAGCATCTCGGCAGTGTTGCCAAAGACGAACATGACGCGCTCGCCGAGGGTGTTGAGCTTGTCCATCTTGGCGAGGGCACGCTCGACGGTGAAGACGTTCAGGCGCACGCCCTGGGGCTTGGCCAGCTTAAGAGCGCCCTTCTTGATGTCATCGTTGGCGGCGGCGTTGTCGACGACGATGATGCGCTCGGCCTGAACCTTGGTGGTCCAGGTAAAGACGACCTGGCCGTGCAGCAGACGGTAGTCAAGACGTGCGAGGACGATCTTGGCGGGACCGGAGCTGTGACGGGACGCCTTGGCCTTCTTGGCGGGAGCCGCGGCAGCCTCGACCGGTGCGTTGGGGTTGGTCAGACCGGCGCGGGCCTCGTTGATGAGGGCTGCGAGCTCGGCACCCTTGACGGGGACGGGGCTCATAGCGAGCGTGAGCGCCAGCGGGATGTTGAAACCGCTGACAACCGTGAACTTCGTGCCGTTCTTGGAAAGCTCGACCATGTTGTTGTTGACCGAGCTGCCGAGCATATCGGTCAGCACATAGACGGTGTCGTCCGCGTTAAACGTGGCGATCATGGCGTCCACCTTGTCGGTGATGGGCTCCTTGTCGTCACGAGCAAGCGACACGACGTGGACGTTCGACACGTCGCCGAGAACCATCTCGAGCGTGTCTTTGGCGCCTGCGGCCAGGCCGCCATGAGATGCGAGAATGATCTGATTCATCTTGCCTCCTCCTTTTCGTTATGGTCATTATAACGTCTTATACGTTGCGGATATTGCTAATTAGTATAAAGACCGTTCGCGGGTGAAAATCGACCGTTGACGGGTTTAACGTACTTGAAACGTTGGGGCCGGGTAGTCCGACGCGGGCTGGATAACCCCAGGTCAGACCCTGCGCGCAATCCTCTATCGCACGAAGTACCAGGGGCTTTCCTGCACAGTGGGCTCCAGTGCGATGCCCGTGCGCTCCTTAAACAGATCCATGTCCTGAGATTTTTCGGTCCACCACGCGTTGGGCTTAAAGGTCATGCTCTCAACAACATGACCGACAAACACACTGTTGCGCAGCTTGGAGAAGTCGGTGTTCATAATCAGGATGGACGCGAGCACCAGCACGATGCCCAGGACTTTGATCACGCCGGCGGGCTCGGCATAGACACCAATGCCCACCAGTACGGTGACGACCGTCTCGAAAGACATTACGACGGGAACTTTCGATGTCTCGAGCCCCATGGACAGACCCTGCATATATAAGATGTAAGCCACGGCTGTGGGGATGAGTCCAAAGCCAAGGAACAGCAGCAGCAGCTGTGGCGACATTGCCGCGGCGACATCCGGCCACGGAGCCGCGATAGCCGCCATAACCGCACCGCCAAAAACAAAGCCCCAAAACGTGACAGCCAGCGGGTGGACCGTCTTGGTTGCTATACGGCTAAACACCGCGAGCGACGCACCACAAAGGCCTGCAATCACGCCCGACGTGACGCCCCAAACCGAAAAATGAAAACCGGAAAGGTCGCCATTGGTCACCGCAAGCACGCAGCCAACGATGTTAAAGACAATGGCAACGAGCTTGTTGGGGGTCACGTCCTCGCGATAAAGCACGCGGCCGAGCATGACGCCAAACACCGGCGAGGTGTAGAGCAGCACCGAGGCCGTAGACATACCCACCTCGCGCATGCACTCGTAATAGCAGGTGTTGGCGGCGGCTAAACCGACGATACCGACCAGCGCGCAGGGGACGAGCTCTTTGGGGCTTGCCTTGAATAGCGTCAGGGGACCCTGAGCCACGGTAGACCCCTCACCCGGACGGCAGCCCATAAACATCAGGACCGGCGCCAAGATAAGCGCTCCGACCAACAAGCGAAAGGCCGCCATGCTCTGAGACGAAACGCCCATGGCCGAGATGCCGTTTACAAAGATTCCGATGCTGCCCCACATAAGCGCGGCGATCAGCACCAGCACATAGCCCAGATTGCTTTTCTTCAACGCAGCCTCCTCGGTATTGTTTCCAATATGTTTCACACTACGTTATAGTCGTTATATACATTTTTCAAGACACAAATCGGCAGACGGGAAAATCTGCTCTACCGCTACAACCCATTGGTGCAAAGGGGTCAGGTTCATATGCGCCAACTTGGTGCAAAGTAACCTGTCCCCAATGACTAGGACTGTCCCCAAGTGCCGAACGTCTCCAAGTGCCGCATCTGGGCCAAGGCGACGCCGATGCTTTGGCAACGCCAGCGAAAACCCACCTGAGCGAGCAAGGTGCCTTGAAGCGAAGCGGCATTGACCTTCTGGTCATGCCGCTGAAGCTGAAAGGCAGATTGCTCGCTCAGGTGGGTTTGCAGCGTCGAGCCGTTACGGCGTTTGGTAAAACGCCGTAACTAATAATCCAGCTTCCACATGTAGCGGCGCGTCATGTAGTCCTTGTGCGTGACGGCAGAGAGCGCGCGCATGTAGACGTTGTTGAGGATCGGGGCGAAGATCAGGTGGTTGAAGTACTCGCTCACGCTGTCCTTGATGTCGTTGAGGCCGAGCTCCTTGGCATCGAGCTGATAGACGCGCTCGCCACCGTACTGGTTGACGAAGCGGATGCCGCGCTCGTCGTTGCAGCGGCTGCGGCCGACGCTGATGAGCTGGAACAGCGAGGTGCGCTTGTCCAGGATCTCGAAGGGGCCGTGGAAGAAGTCGCAGGTGTTGATGGTGCAGGAGTCGATCTGCAGCATCTCCTGCACGTTGCAGATGCTAAAGACGTAGGCAGCACCAAAGAGCGGGCCCTGAGCCATCACGTTGATGCAGGGCTTGTCGGCGTTCTGCTCGGCCCACTTGGCGGCAAGCGGACGGGTGTACTCGACGGCCTTGCGATAGATGGGGTCAACCAGGTCGAAGGCGGCCATAGCGGTCTCGTACTCGGCATAGCCCTCGGTCTGCTGCGTGAGCTCCATGGCGATCATGGTCACGACGGCGGAGTTGGTACGGCCCATGCAGGACTCGTCGACGGCCAGGCTGTCGTACTGGATCTTGTAGTCGCGGACCTCGGTGAGGCCGGACTCGTCAACATAGATGGCGATGGTGCTGGCGCCGTGGTCCTTGGCGACCTGGGCGGCGACGATGGTCTCCTTGGTACCGCGCATGGACACGACGACGGCCAGGGTGTTCTCGTTAACGTAGGCAGGGGTTGCGTGCACGAACTCGTTGCTGGTGTAGCTGGAGCTCACGACCTGCGTGGCCTCGTGCTCCATAAAGTACTGGGCAGGATAGTTGCCGCCGTTGGATCCGCCAGCGCCAATCCACACGACGCGCTTGATGCCGCCCTTGTCTGCCTTGTCAGCCAAAACCTGGGAGACGACATCCTTAACCTGTTCCTGAGTAGTCATCGTGCATCAGCCTTTCTTCTCGTTTGATGCTCTCGATGGCATACAAGTTACATACATGTTTTGGTTATGTCGACTAGTTGTATGCTATATTTATCTTAGAAATTTTGCTGGTAAGGTTTTCGGTAGCTCGATACCAGCGGTTTTATTGTTGTGTTGAATACATGCTTGCTTAGATAAGCATACAAGTTAGATATAGGCTGATCGCATGAACGCTTCATCTAAAAAGAAACTGAGCCAATACGAGCGCTTGGCGGGTACGCTCCGCGACCGCATCGCCGCCGGCATCTACGCACGCGGAGACAAGCTGCCGTCCGAGATGGAGCTCATGGACGAATCGGGGCTGTCGCGCAGCACCGTGCGCCACGCCCTTAAGGTTCTCGTTGATGAGGGCCTGGTGCGCACCGAGCGCGGGCGCGGCGCCTTTGTGGCCGACACGCCCGCGCTCCACGAGAACAACCTGGTGTTTTCGAGCTATACCAAGCAGGTCGAAGGTCAGGGCATGAAGCCCACCACGCGCACCGTGGACTCGGGCTTTGCCAAGGCGGCCGGCAGCATAGCTAAGTTCTTTGACGCCGCCGTGGGCAGCAAGCTCGTCAAACTTGTCCGCCTGCGCTACCTGGACGACGTGCCGCTGTGCCTAGAGACCACCTACCTGCCGCCAAGCTTCGAGACGCTCATCGATCGCGATATCAACGGTTCGCTCTACGCCACGCTGCGCCAAGAATTCCATCGCGCGCCGGCACAGGGGCACAAGACCTTTGAGGTGTGCTATGCCTCGCAAAACGAGGCGTTTTTGCTCAACGTTGAGCGCGGGCAGGCGCTGATTCTGATCACCGACTACGTCTACGACACCGACGGCCGCCCGCTCCACGTCTCCAAGCGCATCCAACGCACCGACCGCGCCAAATACACCGAGCCCATCGGCTAACCTGCCAAAATAAACCTGTCCCTAAATGGTAGGTTTGGGGAGGCCAGGGAACCAGGTTGGTTTGGGTTGGTTGGGAACGCGCTCGGCTAGGACCAACTCCATCCAACACATGTCGTACCAGCGACCGAACTTTTGGGCACAGCGATCGAAGGCGCCCACCAGGCGATATCCCATATGGGCATGGAAATCCTGGCTGTTGTGCGTCAGGTATTCGTCGTCCTTATCGTGCGGCACGGCAATGAGCGCGCACATGTTGGTGATGCCCATCGCGATCAGGCATTGCTTGAGCGCATCGTGCAGCTTGCGGCCCAGCCCGCCGTGGCGCACGTCACGCGCCAGGTAGATTGATGTCTCGACCGACCAGTCGTATGCCTCGCGGCTGTTAAGCGGACTCACGTAGGCATAGCCTACCGGACGCCCGTCCAGCTCCATCACCAAATACGGATAGCGCTTGAGCGTACGCTCAATACGCCCGGCGAACTCCTCAACGCTCGGCACCTCGTATTCGCAGGTAATCGCCGTCTGGCGCACATACGGCTCATAGATGGCAAGCAACGCCGGTGCGTCTTCGGGCGTCGCCAGGCGAATCGTCGGCTCGGACATCTCGGTCATACAACTCTTCCCCCTCAAAAACAAAGGCCGCCTTGCGCCAAACCCAGCGCAAGGCGGCCCCTCGTCATTACATCAGGCTACAGAACCGCCGCCAACGCGTCGATATCCTCCTGCGTCGTGGCCCAGCTGGTGCAAAAGCGCACCACCGTGTGGGTCTCGTCGTACTTTTCCCAGTACTCGATCGCCGCATGCTCGCGAATGCGCGCCATGTCCGCGTTGGGCAGAATCACGAACTGCTGGTTTGTGGGCGTCTCCAAAAAGAACTGGTAGCCGCGCTCGTGCAGCACGCGACGAAGCGCCTGCGCGGTTTCGATTGCCTGACGACCAATCTCAAAATACAGGCCGTCGGTAAAGAGCGCCTCAAACTGCACGCCCGTCAGGCGGCCCTTGGCCAGCAACGCACCGTGCTGCTTAATACGCGGAATGGGATGCGCCGGAGCGTGCATGCCGCAAAACACCACGGCCTCGCCGCAGAGCGCGCCGCACTTGGTGCCGCCGATGTAGAACACGTCGCACAGCTGCGCAAGCTCGGGCAGGGTGATGTCGCACTCGTCGGACACCAGCGCATAGGCCAGACGAGCACCGTCCACAAACAGCGGAATCTCGCGCTTCTGGCACACCGCATGAATCGCCGCGAGCTCGGCCTTGGAATACAGCGTGCCGTACTCGGTCGATAGACTCACGTACACGGCGCCCGGGAACACCGTGTGCTCATAGCTCTCGTTTTCGTAGAACACCTGGATATAGTTCTCGAGGTCCTCGGCGTGCATCTTGCCCTCGTAGCCGGGGATGGTGAGTACCTTGTGGCCGCCAAACTCGATGGCGCCCGCCTCGTGGCAGGCGACGTGGCCAGTCTCGGCAGCAACGACGCCCTCGTACGGCGCGAGCAGCATGTCGATCACCGTCGCGTTGGCCTGCGTGCCGCCCACCAGAAAAAACACGTCGGCATCGGGGGCCTGGCAGGCCTCGCGAATAAGGTGCTTGGCACGCTCGGTATGTGCATCGGTACCGTAGCCGGGCTGCGGCTCCATATTAGTGTCGACGAGCGCCTGCAGCACCGCCGGGTGTGCGCCGTGGGAATAATCGTTGTTAAACGCGAGCATGGCAATCCTCTCTTACCGGGTATCGGCCAGATGATTCAAACGGAGCTATTGTACGCCGTTAGGATAGGCAATACGCGCGGCAAGGAACTCAAGCGCCAGCACCAGGGCAAAGCCGCAGCTCACGTCACTCAAAAAATGCGCTCCGATCACGATACGGCCAAAGGCGACGAGCGCCGCGACCACAGCCGCCGTCCAAAAGACCACCCGGCGGCGCGACGGCTTTTCCTTAAAGGCCGCCGCGGGAAGCCCGGCGAGCATGAGGCCAATCGCCGCATGCGCGGTGTGTCCACTCGCGAACGACTTAAAGCCGTCCTTGATTACGCCGGCGGCGATATAGCTCCACTTGTCGGGGTTGCCAATCACCCACCACGGCTGAAAATTGAGCCCCGGCGTGACCTCGATCACGCGCATGCGCGGGCGCGACCACAACGGCTTGACGATCACGTTGAGGATAATGGCCTGAGCGACCCACACGGCAAGCACCATCAACGCCCAGCGCGTGAGCTCGTCAGGCTCGGTCACGCGCGTGAGGCGATAGACGATAAGGTTGGCGGCGATCACCAGCACAAACGTCAGCACCAGCTGAACGGCAATGAGTTTACCGCCAACCCGCAGGGACGAAACGATCTCGTAGCCGGCCAGGCCAACGTTGACGAGGATGCCGAGCACGGCGAGCCATTTGCTCCCTCTGGAGTCGGGACGCACCGCGCGTACGAGCATAACGCCCGCGACGCTTGCCGTCAGCTCGAACGGCAGCTCGCCGGCGGCCTCGATAAGGCGACCGTACATACTGCCGATATTGAACAGCGCGCTCGAGATCTGATAATCAAAGAAACTGCCCACGCCCAGGCAAAGGGCAAGGACAACCGCGATAATGGCGACATCTTTCTTATAGATGTATCCGAACATGCTTTCCTTTCGGTCGGGCGAAGGGCGGTCAACCTGCAATGTGGGTGAGACGAAGATGGCTTTGTCCCGTAAATACCCTTACAGGTTGAGCATAAGTAAGCGAAAACGTTCCATTTGTGGCAAGGTGGCCCGAAGGAGGAGGGAAGCGTACTTGCGTACGCGACCGACGAGTGAGGGTCAGATTGCCCAAATGGGGCGTTTGCAGCGTCGACCCGTTAGTCGTCGTCGCTCGCACCCAACTGCTGCAGCAGCATGAGCGCCGCGGCCACCGGGCCGGTGCCGTCGTTGGCGTCGAGGCCGCGACCCAGGCCGCTGCCCGCGCCGGCGCCTGCCTTGTAGGGCACCGACAGCTTGCGGCTCTTGGGGAAGTTCACCGCGCCATAGCGGGTCTTAAGCTCAAAGGCCACCTTCTTGGGCACGTCGACGCCCAAAAACGTAATGCGGCCACCGCTGAGTGTGACGCTCTCGAGCCCCAGGCGCTCGCCGCGAATGCGGATTCGTGCGCGATTGAACAGGTTGAGTCCCGCCAGCGGCAGCTCGCCATGCGCAGCCTCGGTCTCCTCCTGCACCTCATCGATGCTCTCCAAGTCCTCGGCCGCTGCGAGCTTGCGGTACACGAGCACGCGCTGATCCACCGCCGGCAGGTACTCCTCGGACAAGAAGTAGTCGGCCGGCAGGTTAATACCCACGCTCGCCGCCTCCACGCCGGCGTCGTCATCGCCGCGCGCCTCGGCCACGGCCTGGCCCAGCATCTGCGTAAACAGGTCAAAGCCCACGCTCGACAGGTTGCCGTGCTGCTCGGCTCCCATAAGCGAGCCGGCGCCGCGAATCTCCAGGTCGCGCATGGCGATGCGCATGCCGCTGCCCAGGTCCTGGAACTCGGAAAGTGCGGTCAGGCGCGCCGTCGCCTCCTCGGTGAGCGGCAGCTCGCCCGGGAACATAAAGTACGCGTAGGCCTGCGTGGCAGAACGGCCCACACGGCCCTTGAGCTGGTAGAGCTGCGCCAGGCCCAAACGCTGCGAGTCCTCGATGATGAGCGTGTTGGCCGTTGCGTTGTCGATGCCGCTCTCCACGATGGTCGTGGCGATAAGCACGTCAATCTTCTTGGTCGCGAACTCAATCATCACGTCCTCGACCTCGCGCGGGCTCATCTTGCCGTGTGCCACACCCACGCGCGCCTCGGGCGCGGCCTCGTGCACGCGCGCCACAGCGTCATCGATGGTCTTGACGCGGTTGGACACGTAATACACCTGACCGCCGCGGCCCACCTCCAGGCGAATCGCCGCACTCACCACGTCGGGGTCGTACTCCCCCACGTGCACGATCACGGGACGACGCCCGGTCGGCGGCGTGGTAATCAGGCTCATGTCGCGCACGCCGCTCGTGGCCATCTGCATGGTTCGCGGAATCGGCGTTGCCGAGAGCGTGAGCACGTCGATTTGCTCGCGCAGATTCTTGAGCTGCTCCTTGTGCTGCACGCCAAAGCGCTGCTCTTCGTCGATGATCACCAGGCCCAGGTTCTTGGGGTTCACATCGGCCGAAAGCAGACGGTGCGTGCCGATGAGCACATCAATCGTGCCCTCGGCAAACGCCTTGAGCGCGCGCTTTTGCTGCGCCGGGGTGCGGAAGCGGCTGAGCACCTCGACCTCGAGGCCAAACGGGGCAAAGCGCTCAAAGAATGTCTCGTAGTGCTGTTGGGCCAGAATGGTCGTGGGGCAGAGCACCATGACCTGGCGGCCGGAGTCCACGCACTTAAAGGCTGCGCGCAGGGCGACCTCGGTCTTGCCGAAACCCACGTCGCCGCACAGCAGGCGGTCCATGGGCTTGGGCGCCTCCATGTCTGCCTTGATGTCGGCGATAGCCTCCAGCTGGTCGCGTGTCTCGTCGTAGGGGAAGCTCTCCTCCATCTCGATCTGCTCGGGCGTATCGGGCGGACAGGCGATACCGGTAATCGACGAGCGGCGCGTATACAGGTCGACCAGGTCAAACGCCAGCTTTTTGGCATTCTTGCGCGCCTTGTTGGTGGCCCGCGTCCAGTCGGCGGTGTTGAGCCTGGTCAAGCGCGGTTTATCGCCGTCGGGACCAACGTAGCGCGTAATGCGGTCGACCTGTTCGAGCGGCACGTAGAGCTTGTCGCCATCGGCGTATTCCAGCAAAAAGTAGTCGCGTTCCTTGCCGCCCACTTCCTGGCGCGCGATCTCGCTAAAGAGCGCGATGCCGTGGGTAGCGTGCACCACGTAGTCGCCCGGCTTAAACGGGAAGGTGATCTGCGTAATGTCAACCTTGCGGCGGCTGCGCGCGCGGTTGGCATCCATGCGGGCGTTGAGATCGGCGATCGAGAACACGGCCAGGTTGGCATCGGGCACCACCACGCCCTGCGGCAAGGCGGCATCGACAAAGGTCACACGTCCGCGCGAAATAGTGGGCACGGCGGCGCCGGCGGCAGCCTGCGAGGCGCCCGCCTCGAGCGAGCGGGCGTTGAGCGCGTCGGCCTTACGCTCGCGAATGGAAGCATGGGCCTCCTGGCGTGCGGCACGGTCGGCAGAATCTGCCGCTGCCACGCGCACGCGGTCGCCGATAGCGCCGACATTTTCGGGCGCCGCGGTCAGCGATTCCTCAAAGGTAATGCCCTCGTCGCCAAAGGTGAGCTCCATCGACTCGCGCGCACCGCGGTCGGGAATGGCAAACACGCAGGCGTAGCGCTTGCCCACGACCTCCTGGATGCGCGTCATAAAACGGTTGTCCGAGCCTGCGATAGCAGGCTGCTCAATCTTGAGCTCAGCCGTCACCGCACCGCCGGCACGGATGAGGCTCACGTAGTTCAGGCGCTGCTGGGCACCAAAATCGAGCTGTTGGGCGCGCACGTACAGACCATCCAGGCGGTCAATCCCTGCCTCGCCGGCACGGGCCTCAATATCCTCGTAGGCGCGCAGGCAGTCGTCGAACAGCGAGCGCGGCTCGGACAGAACCACGAGTGCCTTGCCGCTCACGTGCGCCAACGGGCTTACGGTCTGGCCGTACATCACCGGCAAAAAGCGGTCGAGCTCGGGCGTGACGATGCGCGCATCCACCATCTCGAGCAGCGCCGCCAGCTTGCTGTCGTCCTGGCTGGCACGGTAGAGCGCCACGTGCATGTTGTGGACCGCTTCATCGGTAAGCGCCAGCTCGCGGCAGGGGAAGATCTCGATACTGTCCTCGTTGCCGATGGTCTGCCCCGTGGAGCTCACCATGCGGCGGATGCGGTCAATCTCGTCGCCGAAGAACTCGATGCGCACGGGCGCCTTTTCCTGTGCGGGGAACACCTCGACGGTGTCGCCGTGCACGCGGAACAGCCCGGGCGCGTCGGCGGCACCGGCATTGGTGTAGCCCATGCCCACCAAGCGCTGTGGCACCTCGTCAAAAGGAATCTCCTCGCCCACCGCAAAAGTAGTGGACTCCCAGTAGCGGCTCTCGACTGGCGGCACGCAACGCAGCAGCGCACGGGCCGAGGCGACCATGATGCAGTTGTCCCCGCGCACGATGCGCCCGAGCGCCTCGCAGCGCTGGGCAACCACGGCATCGTCAGGCGCCTGCTCGCGCCACGGATAGTCCTTGCGCTCGGGAAAACGGCACACGTGCGCCAGGCCCACATAAGCAGCAAGGCTGCGCGCGGCGCGATCGGCCGCGTCCTCGCCGCTCACAATGTAGACCGTGGGGCGCGGACGGCGCGCAAACTGGGCTGCCGCCATAAGCGTGCGACCCGATTGCGACACGGCCAGCGTCACGTCCTCGCCGGCATCGAGTCCGGCCTCGACAGTCTGCAGCGCCTCGGCAGTGTAGAGCTGCGCGGCTATACGGTGAATGAGCATGCTGTTCCTCCGGCATCGCAACGCCAAAAGCCCGCCGGGGCAAGCTCGGCGGGTCGTACGTCAAAAATCATTGCCTGTCATGGTAGCGCATGGAGAGGACTCCTGCTCAAGCGTACGCCCAGCCCCGCAACAAAAACGCCAGACGAAGATGCGTTCCGCCCTACCCCGCTACGCGCACGCTGGGGCACAAATCTGCCAGCGGACACTCGTCACACTTGGGTTTGCGGGCGTCGCAGATCTCGCGACCGAAGGTGATCCACTGATGGTTGACCGACTCCCAATACTCGTGCGGCAAGATCTTGAGCAGATCCTGCTCGGTCTTGAGCGGCTCCTTGGCATGTGTCTTGGGACTCAGCATCAGGCGGTGCGCAATGCGGTTGACGTGCGTGTCGACCGCGATGCCCTCGACAATGCCAAACCCCACGTTGAGCACGATGTTCGCCGTTTTGCGCCCCACACCCGGCAGCTTGACGAGCTCCTTCATGTCGGCCGGCACCTCGCCGCCGTAATCGGCAACGATCATCTGCGCGGCCTCCACGGCGTGCTTGGCCTTGCTCTTATAAAAGCCGAGCGACTTAATGGTATCGGCCACATCGGCCACGCTCGCCCCCGCCATGGCCTCGGGCGTGGGCCACTGGGCAAACAGCCGCGGCGTCACCTTGTTGACCTGTGCATCGGTCGTTTGCGCCGAGAGCAGCACCGCAATCAGCAGGCGGAAGGGATTCTCGTGGTCCAAAAAGCACTCGACCGGGCCATAGCGACGGTTGAGGCGCTCACACACCTCGATGGCGCGCTCGCGCTTGGCGGCATTGGTCTCGCGTGGCATAACGACTCCTCGGCTCAACGGCACAATAAACTTATGGGCACAATTGTCCCACGTCCGAGACGCTTACGCCTCCAAGAATGCGCCGGTCTGACGGCTCCACAGGCTCGCGTACTCGCCACCCGCCTCGACAAGCTGCGCATGCGTGCCGTCCTCGACAATCTCGCCATCGGCCAGCACCACAATGCGGTCGAGCGCCGCCACGGTGGACAGGCGATGTGCCACCACAATGGAGGTGCGGCCGCGCATCAGGTTCTCGAGCGCCTCCTGCACCAGCGCCTCGGACTCGCTGTCCAAGGCAGACGTCGCCTCGTCGAGCACTAGAATCGGCGCGTCGGTTAGGATGGCGCGGGCGATAGCCACGCGCTGACGCTGGCCGCCCGAGAGCTTGACGCCGCGCTCACCCACCATGGTGTCAAAGCCACGGGGCAAGCGGTCGATAAACTCGGTCGCATTAGCCAAGCGAGCCGCCTCGCGGATCTGCTCGTCGGTGGCGTCGGGGCGTCCGTAGGCGATATTCTCGCGAATGGAGCGATGGAACAGCAGCGCCTCCTGCGGCACGTAGGCAACCTGGCGGCGCAGGCTCTGCTGCGTGCAGCGCGAGACGTCCTGGCCGTCCACGAGCACGCGACCGCCCTGAACATCGTCTAGGCGCAGCAGCAATTTGGTGAGCGTCGTCTTACCCGAGCCCGATTTGCCCACCAGGCCCACGCGCTGGCCCGCCGCCACATGAAGCGTCAGGTCATCGAACACGGTCTCGCCCGCCGCGGCGTCACGGTACGCAAAGCTCAGGTGCTCAAAATCAATCGCGCCCTCGGTCACTTTGAGCTCAGGGGCGTCCCGGTCGTCTGCCACCAAACATGGCTCGTCCAGCACGCGCGTCATCTCGGCCGCATCGCCCAAAGCGCGGTTGATGCGCTGCATCATGGAACTCACGTAGTTCAGGCGCATGGTGAGGTTATAGGTATAGGTAAAGATCATGACGAGCGAGCCGGCCGAGATGCCAAACCACGCGTTGCCGCCCGCCACGAACACACTCACCACGGCCATGGTGATGACGATGAGGCCCGAGGTCGTAAAGTTGCGCTGCATCATGGCGTGCATCGAGACCGTCTCGGCGTCGCGCGCGGCACGATCGGCGGCGTCGAACAGATCGCGTTCAAAGTCCTCGCGCCCGCAGGTCTTGACGGCCAAGATGTTCGTGACCGCGTCGGAGAGCACGCCCGAGAGCTTGTTCTGCGCGGCGGACGTCGCGGCCGAAAGCGGCATGATGCGCTTGTACATAAGCCAGACAAACGCGATGTAGACGGCCATGATGCACACCAGGATCACGGTAAATGTGGGCACCACCGGGGCGAGCGCCGCCACCGTGCAGATGACCGAGGTGATGGTGGGGATGAGCGAATACACCGTCACGTCGACCAGCCCCGTATAGCCGCTCATAAAACGGCTCGTCTGGCTCACGAGCGATCCGCCAAAGCGGCTGGTGTGAAATGTCATGGATTGATTGGAGAGCGTGTCGAAGCACAGGCGCGCCAGGTGATAGTTGCCCGCAATCTCGAGCTTGTAGACGGTGTAGTCCTGCAGCTTGGAGAGGATTTGGCCCACTAGGTTAACGAGCACGAGCGCCAGAATGTAAGGACCAAAGACCTCAAACACCTGGTCGCCTGCCACGGGACCGGCCTGGACGCGGTCGACGATGAGGGCCATCACATAGGTGTTGGCAAACGTGAGCAAAAAGATGTAGCCCGCCGACGAGAACACCGAGAGAAAGACGATCAGCGGCTGCGTGCGCGTGACGTCCCAAAAACGCTGCAGCGTGCGACGCACGGTGGAGCGTTTGAGCGGACTGGTGTTTCTCTGAGACATGGGCTTCCTTTCGCGTCTGATAGGGCGAAACGCCATTGTTGCACACTAAAGCGCACTTCAGACAAGCGCGATGCGAAAAGCGCCCGCGCCGTGCTCGTACAGGCGCACAGCCGTCAGATGCAGCTAGTCCTCGTCTTTTTGGCCTGCGAACAGCTCCGCGGATGTGAGTCCCAAGATCTCATCGGCTTGGTTGGCGTCTTCCAGCGCGTCGATGTCCTTGAGCTTGCGCTCCATGACATTGGTACGCGTGGTGATGATGCCCTCAACCGTTTTGCCCGCGGTCTCGATCTGCTGCTGGGCGCGGCGCAGCGCCGCCTGATAGCGTGGCAACTCGGCCTTGACAGCAGAGAGCACGCGCAGTACGTCGTCGGTACGTTTTTGCAGCCTAAACGTCTGGTAGCTCATCTGCAGGCTGTTGAGAATGGCAGCCATGGTGCTGGGACCGGCTACGTTGACGTGATAGTCGCGGCCCAGGGTCTCGATAAGCCCGGGGCGGCTGACGACCTCGGCGTACAGTCCCTCAAACGGCACGAACAGAATGCCAAAGTTGGTCGTCGCGGGCACGCTCAGGTACTTTTCGCAGATGTCCTTGGCCTCGCGCTTCACCATCATATCGAGCGTCTTGCGTGCCGCGGCAACGGCCTCCGCATCGCCCGACTCCTGGGCGTCGAGCAGATGCTCGTACGCGTCGCCCGGGAATTTGGAGTCGATCGGCAGCAGCACGGGATCGCCCTCGTCCACCGGCAGCTTGACGGCAAACTCAACGCGCTCCGAGGCGCCGGGCTTGGTGGCGACGTTTTCCAGATACTGGTCGGGCGTAAGGATGTCCGTCAGGATCGCACCCAGCTGCACCTCGCCCAAAATACCGCGCGCCTTCACATTGCCCAGCACGCGCTTAAGATCGCCCACGCCGGTGGCGATGGATTGCATGTCGCCCAGGCCCTTGTACACGGCCTCGAGCTGGTCGCTCACCTGCTTAAACGATGCCGACAGGCGATCGTTGAGCGTGCGGGAGAGCTTCTCGTCCACCGTTGCGCGCATCTGATCGAGTTGCACGTTGTTGTCTTTGCGGATAGCACCCAGCTGGGCATCGACCGTCTCGCGCACCTTGTCCAGGCGGTGCTCGATGCCCTCGCGGTTGGCACCGAGCTGTTGGGCCGTCTCGCGGCGCAGGTCATCCATCCGGTCACCAGCTTGCGAAAACTCACGTGCGATGGTCAGGTAACGTTGCTGCTCCACGGCCGCATCTGTCGTCTGCTGCTGCGCGATGGCATTGGCCGTGCGGCGAGTTTCGGCCAGCGCGACGTTCAGGGCATCGAGCGCGTTGTTGGCCTGCTCGAGCGCAGCCAGCATCTCTGCCCCGCTATCGCCGCGCTCCCGCAGCTCGGCGCGAAGGCCCTTGAGCTGCAGGGCACAAGCCACAGCAACCCCCACCGCCACCAAGGCGATCACAACAAGCACGATATCAATAGCAGACATAGACTCCGCCCAACAGACTCAATCGGTCATCAATCAAAACCGCGATTAATCTTACCCCGCCACACGCACCGGGCGCCCGGCCCCTTCTTGGGCGCCCCTCTCCTCCGCATATTCCATAATGCGGCGCGCCGTCTCCCTGCTCACCTTTGAGTCATCGCCGGCTAAGTATGCGCACACGTTTCCCTTATTCAGATTCAAATCGCGGCAGAGACCGTAGCGCGTTACGCCCGGTTCCCCTAGCGCTCCCAACGTTCTTTTTCGCATCAGGGCGTTGATCCTCCTGTCCGCCACCGGCTTTTCCTTCACCGCTCTATACGCACGCCAAACGTTGGCATAACGGTTAGGGAGTTTGTCCTCGGCGCATAGAGATGCCAGGCTACCCGTTTGGGCGTACAAGGACAAAACGCCTCGGTAATCTTCTTCCATCCACGAGCCCTCGGACAAGCCCAGAACGTATTCGGCTTTACCCTGTGCCAAAGCGAGCAAAAACAGGGGCTCCGCCACGCGCGGCGCAACCGTCGTCGCTTGCTTAACCAGTTTTCTAAAACTGAGCGACTGCTGTCCGGATAGCTCTCGGCAATAGCCTTTTAAGAATCCCTCAAAGGTCAGATTCAACCGAGCACCTCCTTTTTGTATTGCCTGTATGCACAGACCATCTCTTGATAACTCCGCTCCGAAGGCGACGACGCCAGTGCTTCTCCCTCGTCGAATATAAGCCGTTCGAGCAGTCCCCAATCAAGTCGGTCGACGAATGCCTGACTATGAAGATCGATGATGTCGTTCGGACGGAAGGCATAGAGCTTCATTACCGCCAGATCCTCCAAGAGGGGTCTGCTCTAAATCCTGCTTATGCATAACAAATCCTATTATTATTCAACTTCAATAATACTATTCAGTCGCACGACAGGACCAACAGGATGCAAGAATTCCGCTCGTGGCGATAATCCCTACACCCTAGAAGTCCTAATGTTACAAACGCTAGCTCTCCCAGCCGGTGCGGATGGTTGTTATGACGTCGCCTAGGCGCTGGCCCAGGGCCGCTAGATGTTGGAGCACCTCGTTGGGCGATGCGCCGTTGAGGATGCACGTGAGGGCATACGACGCCAGAAAGATGACCGCAAGCCCCAGCGGGATGAGCACGATCATCGCCAATGTGCGCAGGCGCTGGCCCACGCGGCGACGACGCGCACGACGCTTGTCGAACGCGAGCTCCTGCGCATATGAATCTTGCTGTACGGAATAGGCCTCTGGTGCCGATTCGCCCGCAGGCGAAACCACAGGCGTGGCATTTTGCGCAGGGGGCTGGGCTGCCGCCCCCTGCATTTGCATCTCCATGAGTCGTTGCTGCTGACGCAGCATGCGCTCAGCTTGTTGCTGCGGAGTCTCAAGAAACAGATCCATGCTGGCCTCCAAAATCGGAGCATTCGACGCTTACGACCAGCATCCCGCACCGCCATGACCGCGACAACGCAATCGCCGGCAATAGCCACAAAGTTTCTTTTGCTCAAAAGCTGTCGAAAAGCTCAACAACTCCCCTACCAGCACTTTCTCTGAGCTTTTTTCGTCAGCAATCTTTTGGCCTTCCACCCTTACGCCAACTGACCAAAATCTAACCAATAGCTTGACGAAAATTGTGGAGACCGGGACCCCACACAAAAAGTGCCGCCCCAAAGGGGCGGCACACAAACTTATTATCAGCTTTTCTGTAACGAGCATGCGACGACTCAACGCCGGGGGGCGCAGGGCGGGGAAACCTTTGCCTCGCGCGACCCTGCGGAGCCGTGAGCGAGAGGGAAAGGTTTCCCCGCCCTGCGCTCCGTGGTCGGTGAGGACAGACTACATACCCGCAAGGCCTCGGGCGGCGGTGGCGCACATAAATGCCAAGACGAGAATCACGAGCGACCCGGCGATGTCGGCCAGCACGCCCATTGCGCGACGCTCAAACAACCAGCTCTCAAAGTGCGGGGCGACGTTGCGCCAAACACGCCACAGCAAGATGCCCATACCGATGACGCCCGGGATATTGAGCAGTAGGATCTCGGAGCACAAAAGACCGATCAGGTTACCGGCGGCAAAGCCCGCATCACCCTCGCAGTATTTGCGGTAGACCATATACAGCATGTACGCCACAAACGGCTGCAAGCACGCAGAAATAAACGAGACCACCATCGAGGGGTCCTGCGAAAAGACCTCGGTGAGTTTATCGACACTCGTGGCGTCCTTCGAAGCCAAGAATAAACCGATAACCACAAGGGGCACCACGCCCAAAATTACCTCGACCAGAGTAAACAACTTGGCAGTCAAATCCTCACTAGCCGAATTCAAATGAGGCGCCCACTCAGGATGAGCATGCGCGCCGACTTTCTTGTCCTTCTCGGCACGATCGGCCTTTTTACCCTCGGCAACCCGACGACCAGGATCCTTGCGAGTTCCCGCCGCAGCAACCCGAGCCCGAGACTTCTTGCCCATAAAAAACACCCCATCAGGTAGTAGATAAACTAAAAGTCGCCACCCAGTGTACCCCACCCATGAACGCTGCCGTCCCAACCAGTCCCCATACAAAAACGTGCCGCCCCGATAGGGGCGGCACACAAACTTAGTTATCAGCTTTTCAGTAACGAGCACGCGACGACCCAACGCCGGAGCGCAGGGCGGGGAAATACCTTTGCCTCGCGCGACCCTGCGGAGCCGTGAGCGAGAGGGAAAGGTATTTCCCCGCCCTGCGCTCCGCAGCAGTCAGCGCCACGCGCTAGTAGTTCACCACCTGCTCCTCAAAGTACGCCTTGGGGTGGTTGCACACCGGGCACACCTCAGGCGCCTCGGCGCCAACGTGCAGGTGCCCGCAGTTCAGGCACTTCCACACCTTTACGCCCTCGCGCTCAAACACCTCGCCCGACTCGATGCGCTCGACGAGTTTGTTGTAGCGCTCCTCGTGGGCCTTCTCGACGGCGGCGACACCACGGAACTTCTCGGCGATCTCGGCAAAGCCCTCCTCCTCGGCGGTCTTGGCGAACTCGTCGTACATCGTGGTCCACTCGTAGTTCTCGCCCGCGGCGGCGTCGCGCAGGTTGTCCAGAGTGCCCGGAACGGCGCCGTCGTGCAGATACTTAAACCACAGCTTGGCGTGCTCGGACTCGTTGCCCGCCGTCTCGGCAAAGATATTCGAAATCTGAACGTAGCCATCCTTCTTGGCCTTAGATGCGTAGTAGCGATACTTGGTGTGTGCCTGGGACTCACCGGCAAAAGCGGTCTCGAGGTTCTTCTTGGTTTGGGAATTCTCAAAATCCATAGGTGTACTTCCCTTCAACACGTGCCGCCCATAGGCTTTGAGCGACCTTGTCTTTAGGATGCCCTCAAGCCGCGAATTTAAACCTTACAATCCCGTTCTTCAGATTTGAGCGGGCTACACACTCAACCAACGATCGTCCTCGGCTCGGCAAAAGCCTTCGCGCTCCAGGTCAGCTAGAATGCCCGCGATCAAGTCGCACTCGACCGGCCCGCGACCGGCTGCCGCTTCCATCTCGTTAACGCCCACCACGGCATCAGCAAGCGTAATCCCCGCCGGCTGCCCATCGCGCGCTGCCAACAACATACGCACGATATGCGCGCGCTTTTGGCGGCGCGAGCCCTCAAACTTGGACTGACGACTATAGCCCGCCGACCGCCTGGACGGATTGGGCAGTGTCTTTTTAAGATACGCGCCGTAATCCAGCAATGCGTAATACCACGCGCGCGGCGTGTCGGCATCGTCTTGAGGCGCGGCAAAGGGCGCGATCTCGTCCGCCGCCGCACCGGGGACCGCCGGACAGGCAGCTTGGATCAGCGGCACCAGTTCGCGATCGGGAACGGCCGGCACATCGGGAAAGAAATGATGCAAAAAGACCGTGCGCACATTGGTCTCCAAATACACGCCCGGAAGATCAAACGCAAACGAACGGATACCCTGCGCCGTTGCCGGGCCAATACCAGGCAGAGCGACCAAGTCACGCGTCTCACGCGGAAACTCCCCGTCCCAGTCCTCTACAACGCGCTGAGCGGCCCCGTGAAGCGCCAGAGCGCGTCGGTTGTAGCCCATGCCCTGCCAAGCGTCCAAAACATCGGAAGGCGCGGCCTGGGCAAGCGCCTGCACAGTCGGAAAACGATCGAGCCACACCGGCATGCGCGCCTCCACACGCGGCACCTGTGTTTGCTGCAGCATGACCTCAGAAAGCCAAATGATGTACGGATCGCGTGTGCGGCGCCACGGAAGGTCGCGATAACGCAGGACCCCTTCCGAACGAATCATCGAACGAAAGGGGTCCTGAATCATGGCTATGCTCCTTATGCGGCGCTATTCCTCCCGGTAAGCGCACGCGCAGGTGGCGTACTCGGGAAACGCTTCGCGGTCGGCGAACTTGGGATCGACGGCCGGGAACTGGCGGTGAGCGACGATGTCGCCGAGCGAAACGGAATCGAGGTAGTCGCGCATCAACGCCTGAGCTCCGGCCCACAGGGGATGATAGCAGCACGCGCCCATGCGCGCACAGTCACCATCGGGCGCGGTGCAATCGTTCATAACCATAGGACCCTGAACGGCCTCGACGACCTGGCGGATAGTGACGTCGTCCGGACTGACCTTGAGACGCATGCCACCGTGGACGCCACGCAGGCTCTCCACAATACCGGCCTGGACCAAACCGTGCTGAATCGAGCGGGCAAACGAATACGGGACATTGACCTCTTCGGCAGCGGTGCGAACAGAAAGCAAACACTCCGGATCCTCAGCAAGCATCGCCAGCATTCGAAGGGCGTAATCAGTCTTCCTCGATATGTCCATTTTTCCCCTTTCAAGGAATACGAACAGCTCGAACGAGCTCCGGGGCCGAGCTTGTGTCGAGACGCTAAATGACCGCCAGGACATCCAAATGGTAAATCGGATATCCACTGAGTGCCGCGCTTGGAGCGAAATGCATCAGATGCGGTGCACAGTGCAATTTAGTATAACCTGACCCCCTGTCTCGTAGAACAGGTGTTGCGCAACAAAGCTGTTGTTCAGACAGATATACTTATTAGATTTTACTTGCGTTCCCGAAGGCGCGGGGATTCTGGGCGAAGATGCACCAGAGCGATCGTTCTATCGAAACAAAGTGCATCAAACGCAAAAAGCCACGTCCAAAGACGTGGCTTTAATTGCGTTGGCGGGAAGTACGGGGCTCGAACCCGCGACCTCCGACGTGACAGGCCGGCGCTCTAACCAAACTGAGCTAACTCCCCAGGCAGACGTTCGCGTTTGTTTCCGCTCGCGTGCGCTGCGGGGATTAGTATACACAGAAGTCTGTCCGGCGCGCAACAACTTTTTTGAAAAATTTTTTGGGGCCATCCGGGAGGGCTTCCGGGGCTGAGGGCGGGGGT
>CAUCCR010000008.1:0-26370 GCA_958441355.1 uncultured Collinsella sp.
TGGACCGAGAACTTCTCCATGTACTCAGACATGTCGATACGCACGAGCGCGCGCTCATCATCGAACAGGCACTCGGCCAGCGCCTTGGCGAGCTCGGTCTTGCCCACGCCGGTGGGGCCCAGGAAGAAGAAGCTGCCGATGGGCTTGTCCGGATCGGAGAGGCCCGCACGGCTGCGACGCACGGCCGCGGCGACAGCGGAGACCGCCTCGTCCTGGCCGATGACGCGCTTATGCAGCTCGCCCTCCAAGCCCTTCAGCTTGTCGAGCTCGCCCTGCATCATCTTGGACACGGGCACGCCGGTCCAGGCGCTCACGACCTCGGCGATCTCATCGGAGGTCACCTGCTCGTTCAGGCCCTCGCCGTCCTGCTGCTTTTGTGCCTCGAGCGCGGCCTCGGAATCCTGAATCTGCTGCTGCAGGCCCGGAATCACGGAGTAGCGCAGCTCGGACGCACGACCCAAATCGCCGTTGCGCGTCGCACGCTCCTCCTCGCTCTTGGCCTCGTCAAGCTGGCTCTTAAGCTCCTGCACGTGGTCAATGGCGTTCTTCTGGTTGAGCCAGCCGGCCTTTTGCACGTTGAGTTTTTCCTGGACCTCGGCAATCTCCTGGCGCAAGGCCTCCAGACGCTCCTTGGAAGCGTCGTCGGTCTCCTTCATGAGTGCCTGCTCCTCGATCTGCAGCTGGGTGAGCTGACGCGTGGTGGCATCGATCTCGACCGGCATGCTGTCGAGCTCCATGCGCAGGCGGCTTGCCGCCTCATCGACCAGGTCGATGGCCTTGTCGGGCAGGAAACGGTCGGCGATGTAGCGATCGGAGAGGTCGGCAGCTGCCACGAGCGCGCTATCGGTGATATGCACGCCGTGGAAGATCTCGTACTTCTCCTTCAAGCCACGCAGGATCGAAATGGTGTCCTCGACGGTGGGCTCGCTGACCATCACGGTCTGGAAACGACGGGCGAGCGCCGCGTCCTTCTCGATGTACTTGCGGTATTCGTCGAGCGTGGTCGCGCCGATCGCATGCAGGTCGCCACGGGCGAGCGCAGGCTTGAGGATGTTGCCGGCGTCCATGGAGCCCTCGGTGGCACCCGCGCCCACGATGGTGTGGAGCTCATCGATGAACAGGATGACCTTGCCTTCCGATTTTTGCACTTCCTTGAGCACGGCCTTCAAGCGGTCCTCGAACTCACCACGGTACTTGGCGCCGGCGACCAGCGCGCTCATGTCGAGCTCGATGAGGTCGCGGTCGCGCAGGGTGCTCGGCACGTCGCCGGCCACGATACGCTGGGCGATGCCCTCGACGATGGCAGTTTTACCCACGCCCGGCTCGCCGATGAGCACGGGGTTGTTCTTGGTGCGACGGGACAGGACCTGGATGGTACGACGAATCTCGTCGGTACGGCCGATGACAGGGTCGAGCTTGCCGGCGCGGGCAAGATCGCAGATGTTGCGCCCGTACTGCTCCAGCGCCTCAAACTGGGTCTTGTCCTCGGCAGACGTCACGCGGTCATCGCCACGCAGCTCCTCGTAGACCTGCTCGATGCGCTCCTTGGTGACGCCTGCGTCGCGCAGAACGCGGCCCGCCTCGCCCTTGTCCTCGGCAAGTGCCATCAGCAGATGCTCGGTCACCACAAAGCTGTCGCCCATCTTGGTGGCCTTTTTCTCGGCCTTCTCGATGACGCGGACAAGCTCATTGGAAAGACCCATCTGCTGACCCTCGCCCGAAACCTTGGGCGCGTGGTCGATGGCATCCTGTGTGGAACGTGCGAGCTGAGCTGGGTCGGCACCGATGCGCTCGATAATCACGGAGATATTGCGCTCGCCGGCACCGAGCAGGGCAGACAGCAGGTGGATCGGCTCCACCGCGCCGGCCTGCGCATCGGCAGCCGTGCTCATGGCGGTCTGCAGCGCCTCGCGCGACGTCATTGCTAGCTTATCGATTCTCATGGAATCACCTCTCTTGGGGCGGCCGCCCTACGGGGCGGCTTCACGTTGTTCGAGAAGTATTGTTGCCAGCTTTGTACGATCTTATACACAAATCTAAGTCTCTATATATAAGATTTTCTGAGTGATTAAGAGATAGGGGCAGGCACGCTCACCCACTGCGGCCTCGTCCCCCTACTATCTCAATCTGTAACATCTAGCGACTGTTTATGGCTCCAGATGTTACAAATCAAGACGAAATGACCAACGGCGCCCGTTTGTCTCAATCTGTAACATCTACTCGGCAAATAGAGCCCTATCTGTTACAAATCGAGACGAACAGAAGACACCCGAATCGAAAATCTAAATCTGTAACACCAGGCCCACTTTTAGCGGCCAAGATGTTACAAGTCGAGACAAACCAAGGACCACCACAAAGGCGCCTGTCCCCTTTGTGGTGGTCCAGGGGAGAATCAGCCCCGATTAAAAGAGGAGGCATCAAGCCCAGTCTACGTTTGGCAATCCCAAGACCCAACGAGAACGCAGCGATGGAATCGAGAACCGACAATAGCCCGTTCGTACAGATAGAGGCAGAGATTCAAGGTCAGAGTCCGGCTTAAACGGCTTAGCTATCGCACGTCACATTGTTCTCGTCGTCCCCCTATCGTATTTATAGTGCTTATAGTGAAAATAGTGAGTTTAGTGAGAAGAGTATCGCTCAAAACTCGTGGACTCAATTATTGACCTCACGCCCAGAATGAGTGGGGCAAATATTTCTATTAGAGGTCAAATCGAAGCCCAATAGGGCCTTTTCACCCCGTCATTTCGATCGATCGCTTTCTTTTGAATATTGTCGTAAGCTGGTATCACTTATCTTAATGAATGCATACTATTTGCGAGGTACCCGCCGTGAAACGCTCCACCTATATCGGCCTGCTCGTCTTAGCGTTTGCGATTACCGCAGTCGGCGTAGGAATTATCTATCTCGCATTTCTCCCCGCCTCTGCGACGCAGGCGGCGGTTGAGACCCTAAGCTATCCCAGCGAGGTCCTCACCGATATCGTCAAACCCGATTCGGTCACCGTCGTTTTTGACGGTACGCCCGCAGCGCTTGGTGTCAGCAACTATCCCCGTATCGAACTTGGGGCCAGGCGCTACACCAAAGATGAGCAGCTTATCGGCAAGGCAACCAGTTTACTCAAAGGCAAGACGTTTAAGCGGTGGTACGGCGCCGCAACATATCGAGCCAAGAATGGCCAAATGGTTGGCGGGTATTATTCGACCCTTGAGCTCGATGCGGCAAACGGGAGCAAATTGTGCAACGTCTCATACGACCCCGGCTGCGTGGACAATGAAGGACCGGGGGTCTATATCTCGGATGGCGACATAATCTACGTCATGGAGGGCGACCAGACGGCAGTCGTCGATTTTATGGATCGGTGTACCGAGGATGCCTACGAACAAACCTGCGAGCCCGATCCGCAGACAGCGCGCAACAGTGGCTCGGCACGCACTTGGCTATTTGACGATGAAATAACCTGGACCCCATCGAAATAAGGACCCGCCGGGCAGGCACCTTTGTGGTGGTTCTCGACAAAAAGAAGCCGCCCCGATAACAGAGGCGGCATCAAGCAAGTCTATTTATTAGCGCCCCTCAAGACCCAACGAGAACGCAAAAATGTAGCCCGGGGCTTACCCTTTCCCGAACGCGACCCTCGCGAAGCGCGTGAGCGGGCGGGAAAGGGTAAGCCCCGGGCGAACAATTAAGTGCGTTACTCGGCAGCGGCCTTGAACTTGTTGTAGTTGATCAGGCAGCCGGCCTTGACGATGGCACGCTCCTCTGCCGTCATATCGGCAATATAGAGCTCAATCTGCTCGACCGTGCCATCGGCGCGCACCACGTAGGCGGCGATGTCCTTCAGGTCGCCATCGAGCGCGGCACGGATACCCGGCACAAAGACGTAGTCGCCCACCTCAAAGTTGGGCTCGGCCTCCATCTGGAAGGGCACCATGCCCCAGTTCATCACGTTGGAGCGATAGCGCTTGGTGGCGTACTCGTGGACGATGTTGGCCAGACCGCCGATCACGCGCTGGCAGCTCGCGGCCTGCTCGCGGGCGGAACCGTCACCGGGCTTCTTGGCATAGAGCATGGAGCCGTACTCGGTCGCCTTGGCATCGGCAGCGACACCCGCGCCGGTGAGGGCTTCAAACACACCGGCAAGCTCGGCATCGAGTGCCGCCAGGTCGCCCGCTGCCTCGCCGGCAACGCGGCGCTTTTCCACCGCGTCGACCTCCTTGGAGCGGCCCACGTAGGCAGGGTCGCGACGGCTGAGCGTAAACTCGGCCAGACCCAGCGGGTTGGAGCGGAAGGAGCTCGTCTCGCCCGAGGGAATGAGCTCGTCGGTCGTGGTGACCGGGTCCATGATCTTGGAGCACACCTTGAGCAGGATGTCGTCGCCGAGAGGCTCCATCGCGGGCCACGGCTTGATGTTGGGGCCCTCGACCAGCTCGTCGGCCGGCTCAGCCTTGCCAAAGCCCCAGTACACGCGCTTCTTGTACGGCGCGTCGTCAAAGGTGTACTCGCAGGCCTCGTCCCAAGTCTCCTCGGGCAGGTCGGTCGCCGGCGTCAGGACGCCGCCGTTGGCAGCCGTCGCCGCAATGGAGCGGGCGTCCATCAGGGCCACGGCGCTCAGCTGACCGTTGCCCGGCTTGGAACCCTCGCGATTGGGGAAGTTGCGCGTGGTGTGGCGGATGGACAGGCCGTTGTTGGCGGGCGTGTCGCCGGCGCCGAAGCACGGGCCGCAGAATGCCGTGCGCACAATCGCGCCAGCCTCCATAAGGTCGTAGATATAGCCGCGGCGTGTAAGCTCAAGTGCCACGGGCTGGCTCGTGGGATAGACCGACAGCGAGAACTCGCCGCAGCCGGTGTTGGCGCCCTTGAGCACGCGGGCCGCCTGCACCACGGAGTCGTAGTTGCCGCCCGAGCAGCCGGCGATAACGCCCTGCTGCACGTGCAGCTTGCCGTCGACGATCTTGTCGAGCAGGCTAAAGTGCGTCTTGCCCTCGCCGATCTTGGCAGCCTCGAGCTCGACCTCGTGCAGGATGTCCTCGAGGTTCTCGTTGAGCTCGTCGATCTCAAAGCCGTTGGAAGGATGGAACGGCAGCGCGATCATGGGCTTGATGCTCGACAGATCGACCTCGACGCAGCCGTCGTAGTAGGCGACATCGGCGGGCTTGAGCTCGCGGTAGTCGTCGCCGCGGCCGTGCATGGTCAGGAATGCGTGCGTGTCCTCGTCGGTGGCCCAGATGCTCGACAGGCAGGTGGTCTCGGTGGTCATGACGTCGACGCCGTTGCGGTAATCGGTCGTCATGCTTGCGATGCCCGGGCCCACGAACTCCATGACCTTGTTCTTAACGTAACCCTTGGCAAAGACGGCGCGGATGATGGCGAGCGCCACGTCGTGCGGGCCGACGCCGGGGCGCGGAGCGCCCGTGAGGTAGATGGCAACGACGCCGGGATAGGCGACATCGTAGGTGTCGCGCAGCAGCTGCTTTGCCAGCTCGCCGCCGCCCTCGCCCACGGCCATGGTACCCAGGGCACCATAGCGGGTGTGCGAGTCGGAACCCAGGATCATCTTGCCGCAGCCGGCAAAGTTCTCACGCATAAAGGAATGGATGACCGCGATATGGGGCGGAACGAAGATGCCGCCGTACTTTTTGGCAGCCGAGAGGCCAAAGACGTGGTCGTCCTCGTTGATGGTGCCGCCCACGGCACACAGCGAGTTATGGCAGTTGGTGAGCACGTAAGGCAGCGGGAACTGCTCCATGCCCGAGGCGCGCGCCGTCTGGATGATGCCGACAAAGGTGATGTCGTGGCTCGCCATGGCGTCGAAGCGAATCTTGAGCGCCTCGGGGTCGCCGGACGTATTGTGTGCCTGGAGAATCGAATACGCGATGGTGCCGCGCTTGGCATCCTCGGGCGTCTGCGTAATACCGCGCTCGGCAGCCTCGGCCGCAGGCACAACCTCGCTGCCGCCGCGCAGGTAGATGCCGTCCTCGTACAGCTTAACCATACTGTCTCCCACTCTGCCCAAAAGATTTGGGCGCATAGCATACATTCGTTCAATATCGTGCCATAGAACGGTTGCGAGTGGGTTACGAATCTGCACGTTCACTTTATCTCGGTAAAGTAAGGTACGAACCCGGCGAGGGCCGGCAGATTTGGTGCAAGAGTGTCCCTTTCGACTAGTCATTTAAGAACGTCCCCAATGACTACCCTACCGTATCCGGAGCAAGGCAACGCCGCAGGTAGAGGACGGACAGCGAGCGACGTCCAGAGCGAACAAGTTGGCATGGAAAAGGCAAGGCATAGACCTTCTGGTCATGCCTTGCCTTTTGAATGACAAATTGTCGCCCTGGGCGGCGCGCAGCGTCGGCCCGTTACGCGGTTTGGTAAAACCGCGTAACTACAAATCCCCGCCGGCACCCAGCAGCTTGCGCATGACCTGTTCGGGGTTAACCGAGCCGTCGCGCGGGGCCAGGGCGGTGATCTTCTTCTGCATCTTGTACTCGTGCAGCTCGTCCTCGAGCTGGCGCACGCGGGCGCGAAGCTTCTCGTTCTCGCGCTCGCGCTCCTCGGCACGCTCCTTCATATCGAGGATGCGCACCACGCCGGCAAGGTTGATGCCCTCGTCGGTCAGCTGGTTGATGAGCTCCAGGCGCTCGATATCGGCACGCGAATACAGACGCGTGTTGCCGCCCGAGCGCTGGGGGTTCACCAGGCCCTTAGACTCGTAGACGCGCAGAGTCTGCGGATGCATGCCGGTCAACTCGGCCGCCACGCTGATCATGTACAGCGGTTTATTCCTATTGTCCTCGGCCATGCTACCTGACCCCTTTCCGTCTCGTTATCGTCCATCATAAGCCCGCGGGCGCGGGTGTGCGCCACGACCGCCCTAGTACGTCGCCTTGTAACGGTTGACCTTCTCGCGATAATCGCGCGTGTCGGCCTCGCGCAGCTTGGTCATGGCATCGCGCTCGTCATCGGATAGGTTCGTGGGGACCTGCACCTTGATCTCGACGAGCAGTGCACCTGTGCGGCCACGGTGCTTAACGTCGGGCGCCCCCATTTCCTTAAAGCGGAACTTCTTGCCCGTCTGGGTACCCGCGGGCACCTTCAGGCGAACCGTCGCACCGCCGGGCGTCGGCACGTCCACCGTGCAGCCGAGCGCCGCCTCATAGACCGAGACCGGTACCTCCATAGTCACGTCGGCACCTTTACGCTTAAACAGCGGGTGCTCCTCCACATGCGTGGTCACGACCAGGTCGCCGCGCTCGCCACCCGCAACGCCATACTCGCCGCGACGCTTGTAGCGCAGCTTGCCGCCGTCGACCGCACCCGCAGGCACCGAAACCGTGATGGTCTGCTGCTCGCCCGTCGAGGGAATGCGGTAGGTGACCTTGTGCGTCACGCCGCGAAACGCGTCCTCGGCCGTCACGTCGACAGTCAGCGACAGGTCGCCGCCCTTGCGCGCGCGGTTGCGGCCCGCACCGGCACCGGCAGCGCCCGCGGCCCCGGCAAAGCCCGAGCCCCAATCGCTGCCCCAGGCGCCGTTGCCGCTAAAGATGCTGTCAAAGATATCGCCCCAGCCGCTCGCGCCGGCACTGGCTCCGTAGCCACCGCTATACGCGCCGCCCGCGCCCGGCATGCCGCCAAACATGAGCATCTGGTCGTACTCTTTGCGCTTCTTCTCGTCCGAAAGCGTCTCGTAGGCCTCGCTGATCTCCTTGAACTTGGCCTCGTCGCCGCCGGCATCGGGGTGATATTTTTGCGCGAGCTTGCGAAACGCGCTCTTGATCTCTTTGTCGGAGGCGCTCTTGGATACGCCCAGGATGTCATAGAAGGTTTTGCCTGCAGCCATCGTAGCTCCTCTCCTGTTTCATCCGCCGCCCAGCGGGCGGCGGCCCATGCTTTCATATGGCACTAGGCCAGAAAGGGCCCCGGGTGCTGCCCCGGGGCCCTTCTCAATTACTCCTCGGTGCTCTCGGCCGTATCGGCCGCAGCATCCTCGGGCGCCGCTTCGGGCTCCGGTGCGGGGCGCTTCTCGCCACCGTAGGTCACCGTCACCATCGCGGAACGCAGGATGCGATCCGCCATGCGGTAGCCCTTCTGGTACACATCGTTGACGGTCTCGTCGTACTGCGATGCGTCCTCGACGCGACCCACAGCCTGGTGCTCGAGCGGATCGAACGCCTCGCCCTTGGGGTCGATGGGCTCAACGCCCTCGTGCGCAAACACATCGAGCAGCTTGGCATGAACCGCGTCAACGCCATCGACGAACTGCTTAAAGTCGTCGGAAAGCTCTTGGCTGCGGGCATGGTCAATCGCGCGCTCGATATCGTCGATCACCGGCAACAGCGCGGTGACAAGCTTCTCGGTCGCGCGCTCGCGCTCGGCGATACGCTCGTTTGCGGTGCGGCGACGGAAGTTCTCCCAGTCGGCCTGCAGACGGGCGGTGCGCTCGGTGGCGTCCTTTGCCTTGTCCTCGGCGGCCTTCTGAGCCTCTGCCGCAGCATCGAGCTCGTTACGCACGTCGGCAAGCTCCTTTTGGGCCTGCTCGAACTTGAGCTTAAAGTCGTTGTCGGCGGCTTCCTCACCGGCGCGGATAGCGGCTTCCACCATCTCGTCCTCGGTCATCGTCGCCTCCTTGTTGGAATCCTCTACCTGGTTCTCGGCAGCCTCGGCGGCCTCGGCCTCGTTGGCCTCGGTATCGTCGACGGCCTCTACGGGAATCTTCACGTCCTTCTCCTCAGAGTCAACGGGGGCGGCGCCAGCGGCAGCCGCCTCCGTGCGAGCTTTACGGGCGGACATGATTACTTGTCCTCGTCGTCCACAACCTCGTAGTCGGCGTCGACGACGTCATCGTCGGCAGGCTGGGCACCGGCGGCACCGTCGGTCTGCTGCTGAGCGTCGGCGTAGACAACCTGAGCCAGCTCGTAGGCCACAGACTGCAGGGACTCGCCGGCGGCCTTGATGGCCTCGACATCAGAGCCCTCGAGCGCCTTCTTGGCGTCGGCGATAGCGGCCTCGGCCTTGGACTTCACGTCGGCGGAAACCTTGTCGCCCAGCTCGTTGAGGGTCTGCTCGGTGGAGTAGCACAGGCTGTCGGTCTGGTTGCGAACCTCGACCTCTTCCTTCTGCTTCTTGTCCTCCTCGGCATGAGCCTCGGCGTCCTTGACCATACGATCGACTTCGTCGTCGGACAGAGCGGTGGAGCCGGAAATGGTGATCTGCTGCTCCTTGCCGGTGCCCTTGTCCTTAGCGGAGACCTTGACGATGCCGTTGGCGTCGATGTCGAAGGTGACCTCGATCTGCGGCACGCCGCGGCGGGCAGCCGGGATACCGGTCAGCTGGAACTTACCGAGCGACTTGTTGTCGCGGGCAAGCTCGCGCTCGCCCTGGAGCACGTTGATCTCGACGCTGGTCTGGTTATCGGCAGCGGTGGAGTAAACCTCGGTCTTGGAGGTCGGGATCGTGGTGTTGCGGTCGATCATCTTGGTCATGATGCCGCCCATGGTCTCGACGCCCAGCGACAGCGGGGTAACGTCGAGCAGCAGGATGCCCTCGACGTCGCCGGTGAGCACGCCGCCCTGGACGGCAGCGCCGTCGGCAACGACCTCGTCGGGGTTCACGGACATGTTGGGCTGCTTGCCGGTCATAGTCTTGACGAGCTCCTGGACGGCGGGCATACGGGTGGAGCCGCCGACGAGGATGACCTCGGTCAGATCGGAGAGCTTAAGCTTGGCGTCGCGCAGGGCGTTGGTGACAGGCTGCTTGCAGCGCTCGAGCAGGTCGCGGGTGATCTTCTCGAACTCGGCGCGGGTCAGCGTGTAGTTGAGGTGCAGCGGGCCGGACTGGTTCATGGTAATGAACGGCAGATTGATGGTGGTCTGCTGGGCGGCGGAGAGCTCCTTCTTGGCGTTCTCGGCGGCCTCCTTCAGACGCTGCAGGGCCATGGGGTCCTGACGCAGGTCGACACCGTTCTCCTGCTGGAACTTATCGGCCATCCAGTCGATGACGCGCTGATCCCAGTCGTCGCCGCCGAGGTGGTTATCGCCCGAGGTGGACAGAACCTCAAACACGCCGTCGGCGAGGTCGAGGATGGAGACATCGAAGGTGCCGCCGCCCAGGTCGAAGACCAGGATGCGCTGGTCGGTGCCCTGCTTGTCCAGGCCATAGGCCAGAGCAGCAGCGGTCGGCTCGTTGACGATACGCTTGACGTTGAGGCCGGCGATCTTGCCGGCGTCCTTGGTGGCCTGACGCTGGGCGTCGTTGAAGTAGGCCGGGACGGTGATGACGGCGTCGGTGACGGTCTCACCCAGATACTTCTCGGCGTCGGCCTTCATCTTGGCGAGCGTCATGGCGCTCACCTGCTCGGCGGTGTAGTCCTTGCCCTCGATGTCGACGACGGCACGGCCACCCTGGCCCTCCTTGACCTCATACGGCACGGTCTTGATCTCGGAGGTGCACTCGGAGTACTTGCGGCCCATGAAGCGCTTGATGGAGAACACGGTGTTCTTGGGGTTGGTGACAGCCTGGTTCTTAGCGGCCTTACCCACGACGCGGTCGCCGTCGGCACGGAAGCCCACGACGGACGGGGTGGTGCGGTCGCCCTCGGCGTTCACGATAATGGTCGGAGAACCGCCCTCGAGGACGGCCATTGCGGAGTTAGTAGTACCAAGGTCGATACCAAGAATCTTGCCCATTAGAAATTCCCTCTCTCTTGTGCGTTTGCACCGACTCGGCGGTCTGCCGAGCGGTGTTTCGGCTTGTCTTTCAGGATGTAGTGTATCCCCTTATGGGCCGGAATATACAAAATCTAAGTCAATTCATATAAGATTTCTTATTGCCGAGAGTTTAGGTTCTTAAATGCGCAGGTAGATGCGCTGATTGAGTTCTGGTCAAATCTATTGAGATCTATGTAGAGATGGCTGAGGTTTGGGTCCGGAGCCGCACGGAGCGGTCTTGGGGCAACCCCGAGGAAAGCGCGACCCGTTTTGAGCGTCGATTCCGGGATGCATCTTCCGCTTGAAGGCTCAGCCGGAAAGCACGACCCGTTTTGAGCGCATGTTCCGGGATGCTGTTTCCCATGGAGCTCCGACCGAAAAGCGCGTCCCAGTCTAAGCTCGAATTCCGGGATGCAGTTTCCGATTGAGCGCTCAATCGCCCAATATTTCAAGTCACCTTTAGCTAACATTTGCGCAGCTCATCTGCCTCACCTGCATGTTTTTTAGTAAGCCGTGGCATACTCGGCGAACGGTATGAAGATGCCGGCCAGAGGGTATTGCAAACGGTCGCTCCCGTGGTATGTTTTTGCCCGAATCAAACCGGCGCGCATCGCCTGTAGCGTCGGTCAACAGAGAGGAAACTACCATGGCTCATCCCGTAATTGATGCCGACGAGTGCATCGCTTGTGGCGTTTGCGTCGACTCCTGCCCCGCTGGCGTTCTGGAGCTCCAGGACGTCGCTACCGTCGCCGACGAGGACTCCTGCGTCGCCTGTGGCGCTTGCCAGGACGCTTGCCCCGCCGGCGCGATCACCGAGATCGTCGAGGAGTAACAACTCCCCCACTTGCACACTCACAAGTACACCATGCACAAAAAGGAGGCCTCCGCATCGCCGCGGAGGCCTCCTTTTGCATATGTGGGCAGTTGCGGTGGAATAGTTCCTGGCTCATTGCTTAGGTGCCGATTGTAGGAACTATTTCACCGCAACTTATAGATGCGGCGTCGACTAGGACAAATCGTCTTCGTAGGGCATCAGGTCTGCTAGGTAGCCTTTTTCCTTGAGCATCGCCTCGATCTCGTCGAGGGTCTGTTCGTCCTCCGCCGCAATGCGATGGAAGTGGTAGCCGCTGGTCACCGTCAGCAGCGGAAAGCTCTTGCCGCTCTCGATATCGCGCAGATAGCGCTCGACATCGCGACGATTGCGGATGTCCAGGTCGGCCGTAATCTTACCGTACACGCGGTGATTGACAATCACGTTGAGCACGGCGCCGCCGGCGTCGACGATACTCGTGAGCTCATCGCCTGCCTGCTCCACGCTGTGGCGAACCTTGACCAAGCGCGTAGGCACGGCGGGGCTGCTGGGGGCCTCCTGCAGCACGTAGCCGCGGTTGGTCGCCACGATATCGTGCCCATCGGCGCGCAGCAGGGCGATGTCCTGCACCACGATCTGGCGGCTCACACCCACCTCGCGGGCAAGCGCGCTGCCCGATACGGGCCCCTTGGCCCCCTCGAGCACGGCCATGATGGCACGGCGACGCTCGCGGGCGTTCATTATTTACCGTCCAACAGACGCAGGTGCTTAAGCGAGAGGTCGAGGATCGGCGCGGAGTGCGTCAGGGCGCCCGAGCTAATAAAGTCAACGCCCAGGTCGGCAAGCGCGCGGATATTGCTGGCATCCACGTTGCCCGAGCACTCGGTCTTGGCGCGGCCGGCGATAAGTTCAACAGCGGCGGCCATGTCGTCATGGGTCATGTTGTCGAACATGATGATGTCGGCGCCGGCCTCCACGGCCTCGCGCACCATGTCCAGGTTCTCGCACTCGATCTCGACCGTCGTGGTAAACGATGCATGGGCGCGTGCCATCTCGATCGCGCGCGTCACGCCACCGGCGGCATCGATGTGGTTGTCCTTGAGCATGACGGCCGTCGACAGGTTGTAACGGTGGTTGCTGCCGCCGCCAATCTCAACCGCCGCCTTCTCAAACACGCGCATGCCCGGTGTGGTCTTGCGCGTGTCGACGAGCACGGTCTTGGTTCCCTCGAGCGCCGCGGCCATGCTGTGCGTATAGGTAGCGATGCCGCTCATGCGCTGCAGGTAGTTGAGCGCCACGCGCTCGCCCGAAAGCAGCACACGCGCATCGCCGCGCACCTGACCCACGTGGTCGCCGGCATGCACCTCGTCACCGTCGGCAACATCAAACAGCACCGAGCTCTGCGAATCCAGCAGCTCAAAGGTGCGAGCGAACACATCCAGGCCGGCAATGATGCCATCGGCTTTGGCGATAAGCTCCACCGTGGCGGGACGCGCCGTGGGGCACACGCTCGCCGTGCTCACGTCCTCAAACGTAATGTCCTCGCGCAGAGCTTGCAGAATCAGATCATCGACGACGAGCTTCATGGTAATGGGATTCATGGTCTACTCCTCCACGGCCTGCGTGCCGGCGGCACGGGCCAAATCATCGATTGCCAGAGGGTCGGCGCCCAGGGCGCGATGACGGCCATCGAGCGCGGGATCGCCCGCCTGCTCCACGGCCAGCGACTCGCCGGTACGCATATACCACGCGGCGCGACGACCCCAGACCAGCGCCTCGAGCAGGCTGTTTGAAGCAAGGCGGTTCTTGCCGTGAACGCCGTTGCAGGCCGTCTCGCCCGCGGCGTAGAGCTCGGGCATCGAGGTGCGGCCGTCCTTGTCGACCCACACGCCGCCCATAAAGTAGTGCTGCGTCGGCGTAACGGGAATGGGCTCATCCAGGATGTCGCGACCGTCCTCCAGGCAGCGCGCGCGGATGTTGGCGAAGTGCCCGGTCACCACGTCGCGCTCGACGGGGGCAAAGCTCAGCCACTCGTACTCGGTGTCATCCTGCTTCATCTGCTCGCGGATGGCGGCGGCGACAACGTCGCGCGGCTGCAACTCGTCGGTAAAACGCTCGCCGGCGGCGTTGAGCAAAATCGCGCCCTCGCCGCGGCAGCTCTCGCTGATCAGGAACGTGCGACCCGGCTGCGGCGAGAACAGACCCGTGGGATGGATCTGCACGTAGTCCAGGTGCTCCATCTTAATGCCATGCTCCTGAGCGATGTAGCAGGCGTCGCCCGTGAGCTGCGGGTAGTTAGTCGAGTGGTCGTAGACGCCGCCAATGCCGCCCGTCGCCCACAGCGTGTGGCGGGCATGGATCTTAAACGGCTTACCGGCATGCACGCCCTCAGCGGCATTTGCCAGCTCGTCGGCGGGGCGAACCGAGTTGTCCTCGTCCACGGCTACGGCGACGACGCCGGTGCACACCGTGGCGTCATCGCGCTCGCCCGTTAGGATGTCGGTCATGGCCACGTGCTCCAAAATCTGCACGTTGTCCAGCTTGCGAACGGCCTGGAGCAGCTTGGTCGTGATCTCCTTGCCCGTAATGTCGGCATGGAAGGCAATGCGCGGACGGCTGTGCGCGCCCTCGCGGGTAAAATTGAGGCCGCCGTCGGCCTTGCGCTCAAAATCCACGCCCATCGCTAGCAGGTCGTTGATGACCGAGCGGCTCGAGCGAATCATGATGTCGACGCTCTCGCGGCGGTTCTCGTAGTGGCCGGCGTGCATGGTGTCCTCAAAGAAGGCATCGTAGTCCGAGCCTTCGGGCAGCACGCAGATGCCGCCCTGCGCGAGCATCGAATCGCACTCATCGACCGCGCCCTTGGAGAGCATGATCACGCGCGTGCTCGTCGGCAGATTGAGGGCCGCGTACAGACCCGCCACGCCGCAGCCGGCAATGACGACGTCGCACTCCATATCGGGGTATTGCTTGGTTTCCACAGGAATCCTCTCCCTTGAATGTGACATAAGGGACCGTCCCTCATGCAACATTGTTCTAGCGTGCTGCGTACTCGAGCATACGGTCGAGCGTGAGCTTGGCCTGGTCTGCTGCCTCGTCCGAGACGCCGATCTGCACCTCGCCCTCGCCCGTCTCCAGGCAGCGCACGAGCTTTTCGAGCGTGATGAGGTCCATGTTGACGCAGGTGGGCTGCACCGCGGGGAAATAGAACTTCTTGCCGGTGCCCTGGCAGCGGCGCTCGAGCTCGTAGAGCACGCCGCGGACCGTCACGATAATGAACTCGCTCGCGTCGGACTCCTCGGCATACTTGATGATGCCGGCGGTGGAGCCGATGTAGTCGGCCTCGGCCAGAACGTCGGCCTTGCACTCTGGGTGCGCCAGCACGAGCGTGTCGGGGTGGGCCTCCGTCGCGTCGACGATCTGCTCGACGGTGATGATGTGATGGCGCGGGCAGTAGCCGTTGTTGAGGATGACGTGCTTTTGCGGCACCTGCTCGGCTACGAAGCGGCCCAGGTTTTGGTCGGGAATGAACAGGATATGCTGCTGCGGCAGCTCGGACACGATCTTAACGGCGTTGGAACTGGTGACGCACACGTCGCTCCAGCTCTTGATCTCGACCGTGGAGTTGACGTAGCACACCACGGCCAGGTCGTCGCCGTACTCGGCGCGCGCCGCGTCGACCGTCTCGCGCTTGACCATGTGCGCCATGGGACAGTCCGCGCCCGGCTCGGGCAGCAGCACGGTCTTAGTGGGATTGAGCAGCTTGGCGCTCTCGCCCATAAACTCCACGCCGCACAACACGATGGTCTGCTGCGGCAGGCTTTTGGCGAGCTTTGCCAGGTAGAAGCTATCGCCGACGTAATCGGCAACGGCTTGGACCTCGGGCGCCACGTAATAGTGCGCCAGGATCACCGCGTCACGTTGGGTTTTTAGTTGCTGAATGGCCTCGACGAGCTCTGCGGGCACCAATGCCGCGCGCTCCGTTGCCGTCGTTGCCGATGCCAGGCCGGCCGCAATGTCGCGTGCAAGCTCCGATGCATCCATGTTCGCGCTCTGTGCCATCAAGGCCCCTCTCTTTTGGCGAATCTTGGAGCTTTAGTATGACACCTAGGTTTACAGCTGACAAGACAGCTGTAAACCTAGGTGTAAAGTTGAAATAAAGATTCAATCATGTGGCAGGTCCATATTCGAACTGGCAAGCTGAGGATAGCTGAGCTCTCGATGGCGCAGGAGGCATCTTTCGCCACCGCAATACCGCTTGGCGCGAGTTGCACGCCGTGGGGCGCAAACGGTCCGCACCCCCACAAGCGGTCCGCACCCAATGTGGCAAAATCGAACTACTTAAGGGGGCCGAATGCTCAAGATTATTGCCTGCGACGATGATGTCGCTTTTCTAGATAGACTGCACCGGATGATCGACCGTTGGTCGACCGAGACGGGCACGGCGGTCGATGTTGCGCTCGTCACACGCGGCGAGGACCTGCTGGCCCGCCATGCCGCATCGCGCGCCGACATCATTCTGCTCGACATGATCATGCCGCTCGTCAACGGCATGGACACCGCACGCGAACTGCGCCAGGCCGACACCGCCGTGCGCCTGGTGTTCCTCACCTCGTCGCCCGAGTTCGCGCTGGAATCCTACGAGGTCCGCGCCTTCGACTATCTGCTCAAGCCCGTGACTTACGAACGCCTGGCGCAGTTACTCGACGAGCTTTCGAGCATGCGCCCGGCGGCAACCGACGAGCTCGTGATCAAAACTTCCTTTGGCTACCACGCCCTGCGCCTGTCCGACATCGAATATGCCGAGGCGCGCAACAAGCACGTGGTCTTCCACCTGCGCGACGGACGCGATATCGAGGCACTCGAGTCGTTCCGCAGCGTCGAGGACCGCTTGGAGCAAAACGCAGTCTTCTTTAAATGCCACCGCAGCTACCAGGTCAACCTGCGCAATATCGATCACTTTGACCGCACGGACATCGTCATGCGCTCGGGCGCGTGCATCCCGCTTTCGCGCAGTTGCAAGCAGGGATTCCAAGACGCCTACTTTGCGGTGCGCTTTGAGGGTGGGAGACACTGATGGTCTCCTCGGTCGAAATGGTCCTTTGGGCAATCCACCACGACACGACGCTGCTCTTTGGCGTCTTTGCCTCGGCGGCGCTGTGCGGTGTCGAGATCAACCGGCGTCATGCGCTTGAACTGGTGTTGGTCGGTGCCGTAACTGGATGCGCATTTGGCCTCGCCAATGCCGTCGGCGGCGAGCTTTTCGCCCGCCAGGTATATCCGCTCGTCGTACATCTGCCGCTCGTCATCTATTTGTGCGCGCGCTACCGCCTGAGCCCGCTGCTTGCCGTGCTCGGCATTACCAGCGCCTATCTGAGCTGTCAGTTCAGCAACTGGATGGGCATCGCTGCCTTTGCCGCAACCGATTCGCAGATCGCGTACTATCTGGCGCGCATCGCGACCACACTCGCCGTCTTTGCCGTCCTGTTGCATTGGGCCGGCGACATCGGTCCACGCTTGGCGATTAAAAGCACCACCGAGCTGGGCATCCTTTTAATCCTGCCGCTCGTCTATTACGTCTTTGACTATGCCACCAACGTCTACACCACGCTGTTCCACTCGGGCTCGGTGGTGACGGTTGAGTTTTTGGCATTTGCGCTCTGTGCCTTCTATCTTATGTTTCTTGCCGTTTACCTGCGCGAATACGAAGAAAAGGAAACCGCCGAGCGAGAGCGCTGGATGCTCGAAACCCGCGACAGCGCCGCCATCAAAGAGCTCGAGGCTTGGCGTCAATCTGGGCGCGAGCTGTCGATTCTGCGCCACGACATGCGCCACTTCCTACGCGGCCTGGCCGCTTTAATTGAGGAGGGTCACACCGACGAGGCGCTCGATCGCATCGACGAACTCTGCGAAGCCGGCGACCGCACCGCCGTACGCCGCTTCTGCGCCAACGAGACCGTAAACATCGCGCTTTCGTCATTTAACTCGGATATCAATAGAAACGGCATTACCGCCAACCTGCGCGCCGCCGTACCCGAAACCATCCACGTAGGTGACGCCGACCTGTTTAGCGTGCTCTCAAATGCCTTGGAAAACGCTATCACCGCCGCAAGCGCCGCACCCCAAGGAAAGCGATTCGTCGACTTTGACCTGCGATTAGAGGACGGCCAGCTGCTGCTGTTAGTTTCCAATACGTTTGACCGCGCGCCGCGCATGGTCGACGGCATGCCCGTGACCCGGCATGCGGGCCACGGCTTTGGCACCAGGAGCATCAAACTTGCCGTGGAGCGCATGAACGGCAACTGCCAGTTCCGCATTAACGGCGATCGGTTTGAGCTGCGCGCTGTGATGTAGGGGCTGCCGCCAGCCTCGCTACAGCGGAGCGGCTGCCGGGGTCAGCTGCTTGATGTATGCCCACATGCGCTGCTTGGCGGCTTTGTCGGTGAGTGCCGCCTCAAAGCCGTCGAGCGCGAGCACGCGGCGGCCCTGCACATGGGCGACCAAGCCGGGCTTGAGCATAGCGGTATCGAAGTCGTCGATTGCCACAAGCATGTCGGCATAGGTCTCGCGCATGGTATCGGCCGCGCGATCGTCCAGCAGCAAGACCGCCTCGGGGTCCAAGGCCTCGAGCGCCTCGCGGAACAGCTCGCACGGTAGGCCCTCGCCTGTCGCGACCGCCCCGTCACCCACGCCGGCGACGCTTGACAGCACGCAAAAATCCTCGGGCGCGTAGCCGATGGCCCCAAGCGCCTTGCGCAACGCCGCGCCATCCGGGCCGGCGGCAAGCTCGCCACCCGAACGCTCGGCCTCGTCCAAATCGCCTTTGACCAGCACGATCGGCGAGCACGCGTTGCCCGCGATACGCACGCCGCGACCCGCGAGCGATGCGAGCTCCTGCTCGGCCGCCTGGGCGATGGCTTCTTTTTTCTGGCTTTGTGACGTGGACATGCGCTCTCCAATCGTTTGCGTGCCCACCATTATATAAAAGAGCTGCCCGCGAGTGGTTGCTTTGCGGGCGGCTGGGTATAAGCACGGTCGTACTGAGTTTTACGCGGCCGAGCCGCGTCGCATTATGGAGGTCACCATGGCTGACATTAATCAGATTACCCCCGAGAACTTCGATTCCATCGTTAACGACAGCCTGCCCGTGCTGGTCGATTTTTGGGCACCGTGGTGCGGGCCCTGTCGATCCCTCTCGCCCATCGTTGACGAGGTTGCCGATGAGCTGGCGGGCAAGCTTGCCGTTGCCAAATGCAACGTCGACGACAACCAGGACCTGGCCATGAAGCATGGCGTCATGAGCATCCCCACGCTGATTGTGTTTAAGAACGGCGAGGAGATTGACCGCTCAGTTGGCGCTCTGCCCAAGGCGAGGCTGCAGGCGCTGCTGGAAAAGCATCTGTAATACGCTTGTTACTTACCCGCCGTCTATGAGCGCTTTTGCACCGCTCGCCGGACTTCTGGATGCACCGAGTGCAACCACGGATAGTATGGTAGTCACAAACAGCCCCCAGTGAACGGGTGCGGGTCGCACAGACTCGTACCCGTTTTCTTATGCAGCTGTGCGCAGAGCGGGCGTAGTAAAATCTGAACCACTGAACTGCCCCATACAAAAGGAGATTTCCCATGCATGATGTTGGAATGAACATGAGCCAGCTTGCCATGAGCGTCAAACAGGTCGACGACACCATCGAGCTCGCTCATGAGTGGAGCCATCAGTTGCTGCATGCGACCGAGAATTTTGACATGGAGCGCATCGGCGCCAAGCTCGAGGCCGCCATGGCCGCGCTGCACGAGGCGCATGACGCGCTCGAGGGCTACGAGGAAGCCATCGAGGCCGACCACAACTCCGTCGGCTCCGTGAAGCTGGTGTAAGGTGGCCGAACACGAGCACAGCTGCGGGTACGAGCACGAGCATCCGCACGGGGCGGACGGTGACGCGGGCTGCCACTGTAGTGGTTCCGGCTCCGAGCTGGTCCGTTTTTCGGTTACCGCACCCGACGACCTGCTGCGCCGTTTTGACGAGCAGATCGCACGCCGCGGCGACGTGGCCAACCGATCCGAGGCCGTGCGCGACCTGATTCGTGCCTCGATCGCCAAGGAGCAGATGCGCACGCCCGATGAGCACGTTATCGGGTCGCTCACCATGATCTACGACCATCACACCGGCGATCTGACGCGCCGTCTGGACGAGGTGCAGCACGACTACACCGACGAGATCGTATCGACCATGCACGTGCATCTGGATCACCACAACTGCTTGGAGATTCTGGCGCTCAAGGGTCGCGGCGAGCGCGTCTACGAACTAGCCGACCGTCTGCTGGGCCTGCGCGGCGTTAAGCACGGCGAGCTCACGTGCGCCGCCACCAAGCAGAGCCTGGGGCTGTAGCGGGATTTCCCGCAGCGCACCTGCCAAAAAGGGACAGGTTTGTTTTGGCAGGTTTAGAAGTTTTACCTACCAAAATAAACCTGTCCCTTTTTGGTCGGTTTTGATGAGGGGTGTCGCATGCGGCATGTGCATATTCATGTGACGGGCATTGTGCAGGGCGTTGGCATGCGACCGTTTGTGTATCGCGAGGCCATGACGCATGGCATTTGCGGATGGGTGCTCAATGCGGGCGACGGTGTGCATATCGAGGCGCACGCTCCGGCCGATGCGCTCGATGCTTTTGTTGCCGCGCTTTCTGAGCATGCGCCTGCGGCAGCTCGCGTTGAGCGAGTCGATATTGCGGATTTGGAGCCTGGCGGCTGGAGCGCTGCCGATGAGCAGGGCTTTCACATTGTGGCGTCGCAGGACCAGACCGCGCACACGACGCTCGTCTCGCCCGATATCGCCACCTGTGACGATTGCCTGCGCGAGTTGTTCGATCCCGCCGACCGACGCTATCACTACCCCTTTATCAACTGCACTAACTGCGGCCCACGCTTTACCATCATCCGATCGCTGCCTTATGACCGAGCGGCCACGTCGATGGATTGTTTTCCCATGTGTCCCAAGTGCGCTGCGGAGTATGTCGACCCACTCGACCGGCGTTTTCACGCGCAGCCCGATGCCTGCTTTGATTGCGGGCCGCATATTACGTGGCGCGAGGCTGTAAACGGCAATGCGTGCGGGAATTCGTCCGCGACACCGGCCGTCGGCACCACACGCGAGGCCAGCGACGCTATCATCGAGCGCTGCGTTGAGCTGCTGGCCAGCGGTGGCATCGTCGCCATCAAGGGCCTGGGCGGATTCCATCTAGCCTGCGATGCTGCCAACGAGCAGGCGGTGGCCGAGTTGCGCCGTCGCAAACGCCGCAGCAACAAACCACTTGCCGTCATGGTACGCAGTCTTGCTGATACCGAGCGCCTGTGTCATATCGACGATGCTGAACGCGATCTGCTCGCTGGCAGTATCCGCCCCATCGTGCTGCTGCGCCGGCGCACTGTTAGCGAGGACAACGACGGTTCCCCCGACATCCTCGCCCTCGCGCCATCTGTCGCGCACGACCTGCCCGAGCTCGGCGTCATGCTCCCCTATACGCCGCTTCAACATCTGTTGCTTGCCGCGGCAGAAGTCTGCGGTATGCACGCGCTCGTCATGACCAGCGGAAACCTGAGCGAAGAACCCATCGAGACCGACGACGACCTTGCCTGGGAACACCTCGTTGCTGCCGGCATCGCCGACGCGTTGATCGGTAACGACCGCGCGATCCTCTCGCGCTACGACGACTCTGTAGTGCGCGTGGTCAACGGCGCCGTTATGCCCGTTCGCCGCGCTCGCGGATATGCACCCCAGCCGCTGCCGTTGCCGGCGCTCGACGGCGCTCCGCCCTGCGTGCTCGCCTGCGGGCCACAACAAAAGGCCACGATTTCGCTCACGCGTGAAGGGACGAACGGCGAGGCAATCTGTTTTGTGTCGCAGCATATCGGCGATGTTGAAAACGGCGGGACCTTCGATGCCTGGAACGCCGCGCGCACGCGCTTGGAAGATCTCTTTGACTTGGCGCCCGCCGCCTTGGCCTGCGATTTACACCCCAGCTATCTATCGGGCCAGTGGGCGCGCGAGCAGGCGCGAAAATGTAATCTGCCGCTCGTCGAGGTGCAGCACCATCATGCGCATATCGCGAGCGTAATGGCCGAGGCCATCGCCGCGGGCCAGCTTACAACCGACGCGCGCGTCCTTGGCATCGCCTTTGACGGCACCGGCGCCGGCACCGATGGGACCATTTGGGGCGGCGAGTTTCTTGTTGCCAGCCTTGGCGGCTTTGAGCGCGCCGCGCATTTGCGCACCTGGGCGCTCCCCGGTGGGGCGGCCTCCGTGCGCGACGCCCGCCGCAACGCCTTTGCCCTGCTCAGTGAGCTCGGCCTGCTCGAGCACCCAGGTGCCGCTCGGCTTTTAGACAGCCTCAACGAGCAAACGCGCAACGTGACAGCCACCATGATCGAGCGCGGCATCAACAGCCCGCGTACCAGCAGCATGGGGCGTCTCTTTGATGCCGCGGCAGCAATTCTGGGCATCTGCGACAAGGCAACCTACGAGGGCGAACCCGCCATCGAGCTTGAGGCCGCCGCCTGGCGCGCGCTCGACAACGAAATCGCCCATTTTCCCGACGACAACGCCGGCTATTTCGCATCTGGCCCATCGTGGCTGGACGGCCCCTATGTTCTGGACCAGAAAGCACTCTTTGAGGCACTTTTGGGAGGAATTGAAGCCGGAGCGCCCGCCTACAGGCTCGCGCTCGACTTCCATATCGCCATCGCGCGCTCTTCGGCACGAATCGCACGCGAAATCTGCGCGCGCGAAGGCATCGATACCGTCGCGCTCTCGGGCGGCGTGTTCATGAACCGACTTTTGCTCCAGCTCCTCACCCGCGAGCTCAAAAGCATGGGTCTCACTGTCTTGATTCCCCAAACCGTGCCCGTTAACGACGGCTGCATCGCCTACGGTCAGGCGGCAGTCGCAAGCGCTCGTCTTGCGCAGATTGCATCGCAGTAGGCTGTTCGGCCAGCCCGCAAGCCGCCGTCTCACAGGTGTAGCGCGTTTGCCCGCAGCGCCCGCGAGCGCTACCATCAACTGATGGATTATTGAGCGCCCGTCCAGCGCAAAGCGTATAAAAGGGGAACAATATGTGCCTTGCCGTTCCCGGTAAAGTAGTCAAACGCGACGACGACCTCAAGGCCACCGTCGACATGATGGGCATCGAGCGCCCCGTGTCGCTGCGACTCGTGCCGACGGCGCAGGTTGGCGACTATATTCTCGTACACGCCGGCTTTGGCATCCAGATTGTCGACGAGCAGGAAGCACAGGAAACGCTCGAGCTTGTTAATGCCATGTCCGAGCTGGTCGAAGAAGACCAGCTGACCACCAACCCGGCGGAGGCTTACTAGTGGCGCCCGAGCAGCCGGCGCGCTCCGGTATCGATTTCTCGGCATTCCGCGATCCCAAGCTGGCTCGCGAGCTCATCGAGCGCATTCATGAGCTTGTCGGCGACCGCACCATCAACCTTATGGAAGTCTGCGGCACGCATACCGTGAGCATCGGGCGCTATGGCTTTCGCTCCATTATGCCGGCCGGGCTCAAGCTGCTGAGCGGCCCGGGCTGCCCCGTCTGCGTCACCGCCAACCGCGACATCGACCACGCAATCGCGCTCGCCAACATAGACGGCGCCATCATCACCACCTTTGGCGACATGATGCGCGTGCCCGGATCATCCACCTCGCTCGCTGCGCAAAAAGCGGCAGGGCGTGACATTCGCATCGTCTACTCCCCGCTCGACGCGCTCGACATTGCCGAGCAAAACCCTGATCGCCCGGTCATTTTTATGGGCGTGGGCTTTGAGACTACGACGCCCACCATCGCCGCCGCCATCTTGGAGGCCGAGGCGCGCGGGCTTTTGAACTTCTCGGTCTATTGCGCCCACAAGACCACGCCGCCGGCGTTGCGCGCCATCGCCAACGACCCCGAGACCGCCATCGACGGCTTTATCCTGCCGGGCCACGTCGCCACCATCACGGGCTTGGCCCCCTTTGGCTTTTTGGTCGACGAGTTTAAGACTCCAGGCGTGGTAACGGGATTTGAGCCGGTCGACATCTTGCAGGGTATCTGCATGCTGGTCCAGATGGTTGTTGAGGGGCAACCCACGATCGACAACGCCTACCGTCGCGGCGTCAATGCCGACGGCAATCCTGTGGCGCGCCAGCTGGTCGAGCAGGTATTTGAGCCGTGCGATACCACGTGGCGCGGGCTGGGGCTGATTGCCAACTCGGGCCTTTCCATCCGCCCCGAGTTCTCGCGCTTTGATGCCCGCGCTCGCTTTGACGTGCCCGTTGAGGCGACGGTCGAGCCGCGCGGGTGCCGCTGCGGCGACGTGCTGCGCGGGGCCATTGCGCCGAGCAGCTGCCCGCTCTTTGGCCGCACCTGCACGCCCGAGCACCCCGTCGGCCCGTGCATGGTGAGCTCCGAGGGCAGCTGCGCGGCGTACTACCGCTACCGCGACTAGCCCGGGCACACCCGCACACCGGCACCACCCACGATTGGAGTTTTCGATATGTCCCATAGCGTTACCGATAGCACCGTCCTGCTGGGCCACGGCTCCGGCGGCCAGATGATGAAACGCATCATCGATGAGGTCTTTTTGGATGCCTTTGGGTCGCCCGAGCTGCTCGAAGGCAACGACGCCGGCGTCGCCGCGCTGCCCGCGAGCGGGCGCATCGCCATGTCGACCGACAGCTTTGTAGTCTCGCCGCAGTTCTTCCCCGGTGGCAACATCGGCCGCCTCGCCGTGTGCGGAACCGTCAACGACGTCGCGACCTCGGGCGCCAACGTGCGCTACCTATCGTGCGGCTTTATCCTCGAAGAGGGCTATCCCATGGATAAGCTCCACCAGATTGTGCAGACGATGGCCGAAACGGCGCACGAAGCGGGCGTGTCCATAATCACGGGCGACACTAAGGTGGTCGAGCGCGGCGGGGCCGACGGCGTCTATATCAATACCGCCGGTGTGGGCGAGGTACCCGCGGGCGTGGCGCTCAGCGGCGCAAACTGCCGGCCCGGCGACGTCATCCTGGTGTCGGGCACACTGGGTGACCACGGCATCGCCATCATGAGTCAGCGCGAGGGTCTGGCGTTTTCGAGCACCATCGAAAGCGACGCCGCGCCGCTCAACCACCTGATTGCCGATGTGCTTTCCGCAGCACCCGACACACGCTGCTTTCGCGACCCCACGCGCGGTGGCCTGGCGTCCACACTCAACGAGTTTGCACAGGCCAGCGGCGTTGCCATGGAGGTCGACGAGGATGCCGTGCCCGTGCGTCCCGACGTGCAGGCCGCCTGCGAGATGCTCGGCTACGATGTGCTGCAGGTGGCAAACGAGGGCAAGATGGTTGCCGTCGTGCCGGCCGAACAAGCCGATGCGGCGCTGGCCGCCATGCGCGCCGCCCGCTACGGCGAGAACGCCGCGATTATCGGCCGCGTGCTGCCACTTGCCGAGGGCGCCCGTCCCGCCGTGCGCGTGCGCACCGGCTGGGGTTCGACCCGCATCCTCGACATGCTCGTAGGAGAGCAGCTGCCGAGAATTTGCTAACGACAAAGGCTCAGGGCTATTAAAGATATTCAGATTCCAAACATGCCCGGCACGCATGCCCAGTATCATGGGGTGCGTTTTACAACTCAAGCGGCAGGAGCACCCATGGCAGCAGCTTTTTCCCATGTGATCTTTGACCTGGACGGAACCATCCTCAACACGCTCGAGGACCTGGCGGCCGCCGGCAACCATACCTGCGAGGCGCACGGCTGGCCCACGTTTGCCGTTGACGAGTACCGCTACAAGGTGGGAAACGGCATGCTCAAGCTGGTTGAGCGCTTTATGCCCGCCGAGTATGCGGGCGACGGCCGCATGTTTGAGCAGACGCTTGCCGAGCTTAGGGCTTACTACGGCGAGCACAAGGAGGACCACACCGCCCCCTATGCCGGCACGATCGAGATGCTCGACCGCTTGCGCGCCGCGGGTGTGCAGCTTGCCGTGCTCACTAACAAGGACCACGTCTCGGCGGTTCCGCTTATCGAGAAGTATTTTGGTTCCGAGCGCTTTGCGCTGGTGCAGGGCCGCATCGATGCGTTTCCCCCCAAGCCCGAGGCGCCTGTTACGCTGCATGTGATGGAAGAGCTAGGCGCCGATCCGGCGACCACGCTCTATGTGGGCGATTCCAATGTCGATGTTCTGACCGGTCACAACGCCGGCCTTAAGAGCGCGGGCGTCAGCTGGGGTTTCCGCGGCCGCGCAGAGCTGGAAGCCGCCGGCGCCGACTACGTGGTGGACACCCAGGACGAGCTCGCAGCGCTGATCCTGGGCGAGTAACGAGCGACACTGCTTAACGCAGCTGCGGCAATTCTTCCGCGCGGAAAGCGCATCCCGTTTTGGAGCTCCGGAATGGGATGCGCTTTCCGTTTGAGGCGCATCAGGGAAACCGCATCCCGTTTCAGAGTAATATTCCGGGTCGCACTTTCCGTAACCCACCCCATCCGGAAAATGCGACCCACTATTCGGCCAAAAACCGGGTCGCGGTTTCCCAAGCACTCGATGCAACGCTAGCACAAGGACTGTCCCCAACTGCCGCCTGGTCATTTAAGAACGTCCCCAATGACTACAAGTGCCGCACCATGGCAACGACGCAGGTAGAGGATGGACAGCGAGCGACGTCCAGGACGAACAAGTTGGCATGAAAAAGGCGAGGCATAGACCTTCTGGTCATGCCTCGCCTTTTGAATGACAAATTGTCGCTCTGGGCGGCGCGCAGCGTCGAGCCGTTACGCGGTTTGGTAAAACCGCGTAACCTAAACTGCTTGTGCCAGCTTCTCGGCTCGCTCGGCGG
>CAUCCR010000009.1:0-25775 GCA_958441355.1 uncultured Collinsella sp.
CGCGGCTCGGTATACTGGTACGGCTCAAACTATGGCGCTGCCCGCAGGCGCGCCGTCCGTCAGATGAGGAGTCGCCCATGACCCAGCCCTTGCCCTGGGAAAAGAACGCCGCGGTGCCCGTGCCGCCCGCGCCGGAACCCGTGCCGTTCGATGCATATGCCGCCCCTGCTGCGCCGGAGCCCGAGCTCGTCCCGCTTGACATCTATGACGCTCCCGCGCCGGCACCCAAACCCGCCAAGCCGCTCGTCGACATCGACAGCCTTAATCCCGCCCAGCGCGAGGCGGTCCTGACCACCGAGGGCCCGTTGCTGGTCCTTGCCGGCGCCGGCTCGGGCAAGACCCGCGTCTTGACCTTCCGCATCGCACATATGCTCGGCGACCTGGGCGTTAAGCCCTGGCAGATCCTCGCCATCACGTTTACCAACAAGGCCGCGGCCGAGATGCGTGAGCGTCTGGCGGCACTCATTCCCAGCGGCACCCGTGGCATGTGGGTGTGCACCTTCCATGCCATGTGCGTGCGTATGCTGCGTGAAGACGCCGACCTGCTGGGCTACACCGGTCAGTTCACCATCTACGATGACGATGACTCAAAGCGCATGGTGCGTGACATTATGCAGGCGCTCGGTATCGAGCAAAAGCAGTTCCCCATCAACATGATCCGCAGCAAGATCAGCTCGGCCAAAAACGCCATGATTGGCCCCGAGGACATGCTCAAATCCGCCGATAGCCCCAACGACAAAAAGGCCGCGCAGGTCTACCTGGAGCTGGAACGCCGCCTGCGCGCCGCTAACGCGATGGACTTCGACGACCTGCTCGTGCGCACGCTCGAGCTGCTGCGCACCCGCCCCGAGGTGCTCGACAAGTACCAGGAGCGCTTCCGCTACATTAGCGTCGACGAGTATCAGGACACCAACCACGTCCAGTACGAGATCGCCAACCTGCTGGCCGCCAAGTACCAAAACCTCATGGTCGTGGGCGACGACGATCAGTCCATTTATAGCTGGCGTGGCGCCGACATCACCAACATCCTGGACTTTGAGAAGGACTTTAAAAACTGCAAGACCGTCAAGCTGGAGCAGAACTATCGCTCCACGGGTCACATCCTGAGCGCCGCTAATGCCGTTGTTCGCCACAACTCGCAGCGCAAGGACAAGCGTCTGTTTACGGCCGAGGGCGATGGCGAGAAGATTCAGGCCTTCCAGGCAAGCGACGAGCGCGACGAGGGCCGCTGGATTGCCGGCGAGATCGAAAAACTGCATGCCAAAGGCACGAGCTACGACGATATCGCCGTGTTCTACCGCACCAACGCCCAGTCGCGTATTCTCGAAGATATGTTCCTGCGCGCGGGCGTGCCCTACAAGATCGTGGGCGGCACGCGATTCTTCGACCGTGCCGAGATCCGCGACGTCATGGCCTACCTTAAGATGATCGTGAACCCGGCCGACGAGATGAGCGTCAAGCGCGTCATCAACACGCCGCGCCGCGGTATCGGCTCCACCTCGATCCAAAAGATCGAGCAGCTGGCGCGCGACAACCGTTGCTCGTTCTTCCAGGCTTGCGAGATCGCGTGCGCCGAAACCGGCATGTTTAGCGCCAAGGTGCGCAACGGCCTGTCGAGCTTTGTCTCGCTGGTGCGCGAGGGCCGCCGCATGGACGGCGAGCTCAAGGACGTCGTCGAGATGATCGTCGATAAGACGGGCCTGCTGCAGGCGTTTCGCGCCGAGGGCACCATGGAGTCCGAGAGCCGCGCCGAGAACATCCAGGAATTCCTTGGCGTCGCCGCCGAATTTGAGGAGACGCACGAGGATATCGAAGGTACGCTCGAGAGCTTGGAAGAGCTGCGCGCAGCCGGTGTTGCCGATGTCCCTGCCGAGCCCGAGTCCGTCGTGGTGAGTGCGCCCGCGCCCGAGCCGGGGCCGTCCGCTCCGGCATCCTCGTTTGAGGCGCTTGTCGGCGCCCGTGACGCCGCGGGCGCCAATCCGCTCGATAGCCTGGCCGCCCCGGCGCTCTCGCCGCAGGATGCCCTGGCCGCCGCCATCGCGGGCAACGCGTATGCCGCGCCGACGGAGATACCGGCGGGTGCCGTTCATGCCGACGAGATCGAGCGCACCTACGGTCCGCTCACCTGTAAGGCGCTGCCGGCACTCATGGAGTGGCTGGCCCTGCGCTCCGACTTGGATTCCCTGGCCGGCGAGACGCATGCCATTACCATGATGACCATCCACTCCGCCAAGGGCCTGGAGTTTCCGGCGGTGTTCGTGGCCGGCATGGAGGAGGGCATCTTCCCGCACGTGCACGACTTTGGCGGCAGCGATGACCCGGGCAAGCTCGAGGAGGAGCGTCGCCTGGCCTACGTTGCCATCACGCGTGCCCGTAAGCGCCTGTTCCTGACCTATGCGGCCACGCGTCGCACCTACGGCTCGACCTCTGCCAACCCGCGCTCGCGCTTCCTCAACGAGATTCCGTTTGAGGATATCGAGTTTAGCGGTATCGGTTCTGCCGGTTTTGAGGGAACGGGCTGGGAGAAGCGCGGCGACCGTCGCGGCACCTTTGGCTCGGGCATGGGCTCGGATATGTATGGCGGCAAGGTGTTTGGTTCGCATACGCGCTCGACCGGCGGTTCCGGTTCGCGCGGCGGATCGAGCTTTGACGATTTCTTTGGCGGTAGCAGCCGCGGGACCGAGCGCCATCGTGGGGTCTCGCCCGACGCCGGCCGTGTTGCCTCGACCTTTGGTTCGGGTGCGCCGCGAGCCAAAAAGCCGTCGTCCAAGGTGTCTCCGACGGTGGAGCGCAAGGTCGATCGTGCCAGCGCATCGCAGGACTTTGCCGCGGGCGATACCGTGAGCCACAAGACCTTTGGCACGGGTACCGTGATCTCGGTCGCCGGAGACATGATCGAGGTCCAGTTCGAAAAGACCGGCCAGACCAAAAAGCTCATGAAGGGATTCGCTCCGATCGTCAAGCTGTCATAATCCCGGCGGACCTGGGCGGGCGTATGGGGCAACATCGCCTGCTCGGGCAGTCCTGCGCAAGACGGAGAGCACATTAAGTGCTCTCCTTTGCGTGCGGAACTCGCGATCGATGTTGCCCTATACGCCCGCCCAGGTCCTTGGGTAACGGTGCTTGCGAACGTCGCTCTGCTCGTTCGCTTTTTGATCTGGAGAGCCGGGTGGGCTGATAAATAGATATGGCAAGGGGCTCTCCCGCACATGGACGGGAGAGCCCCTTGTTGCGTTTGGGTTGTTGGTGCGACCTACAGGTGGCTGATGATCAGTTCCATCTTGCCTTTGAGGTCAATGGTGCTGACGGTGCTGGGGGCCAGCAGGTGGCTTCCCTTGCGGACGGGGTCGCCGCAGACGGTGCCTTCGCCGTCGATGACCGACAGGCACATGAAGGGCCAGCGCTGGTCGAGGGTCTTGCTGCCGTTGACGCGCACGCGATCGACGGTGTAGCAGGGGTTGGACTCGAGCTCGGTCACGCCGTCCACCTCGGGCGCGGTCACCGTGCCGTCGGTCGGAGCCTGAGCATCAAAGTCGATGCAGTCGAGGCTCTGCTCAATGTGCAGCGGGCGCAGGTTGCCGTCAGTGCCGGGACGGTCGTAGTCGTACAGACGATACGTCACGTCGCTCGACTGCTGCGTCTCCAAAATGAGCGTGCCGGTCTTGATGGCGTGCACGGTACCGGAATCAATCTGGAAAAAGTCGCCCTTGTGAATCGGCAACACGTTGAGCATGTCGTCCCAACGTCCTTCCTCGATCATTTGTGCGGCCTCGGCGCGGTCCTTGGCACGCTGGCCGACGATGATCGTGGCGTCGGGCTCGCAGTCCAGCACATACCAACACTCGGTTTTGCCCAGGCTACCGTTCTCGTGCTCGGCAGCGTACTCGTCGTTGGGATGAATCTGGATCGAAAGGTCGTCCTTGGCGTCCAGAATCTTAATGAGCAGCGGGAACTCCTTGCCCTCGCAGTTGCCAAAGAGCTCGCGATGCTCGGCCCACAGCCACGACAGCGTGTGGCCGGCATACGGGCCCTCCGCAATCTGGCAGTCGCCGTTGGGGTGGGCCGAGATGGCCCAGCACTCACCGATGGGGCCATCGGGAATGTCGTAGCCAAATACGGTTTCGAGCTGGCGACCGCCCCAGATCTTCTCGTGGAAGATCGGCGTCAGTTTAATCAAATCGGACATATTCATACCTCATTGTGTTGCGCGGGCGCTGCGTAAAACTGTTCAAAACGAGCGCCCGCATGACTGCAAAAACCTATGCCAACGTTACGTTGTGCAACTCAAAGCGGTCGCCAACGTTGCGCGAGACCGAATACTCAAAGGCGGCGCCGCTGTCCAAAAAGCCAATCTGGGTGAGCTCGAGCAGGGGAGAGCCAGGCTTGGTGTCCAGGCGCTCGGCTTCTTCCTCGGTTGCTGCCACGGCGCGAATGGTACGGTGGAAGCTCGAAATTTTCAGCCCGCATTGCTCGCGGATGAAATGGTAGACCGATCCGTACAGGTCCTTCTTTTTCAGCCCCGGAATCAGCTCGAGGGGCATGTAGGTGTACTCGATAACGATGGGCTTCCCATCGGCCTGACGCACGCGCACGACGTGATAGGCAAAGTCATCCTCGGCAATTCCCAGCTGGGCTGCGATGTCCGCTGGTGGATTAACAATCGAGAAATCGTAGACCACCGAGGTCACCTTTTCCCCGCGGTGCTCATACGAAAAGCCCTGAGCACGGTCGTTTTTGCCCTGGAAAAACGCCTGGCCGGGAAGTCCCGCCGTGTCCTTAACGTAGGTGCCCGATCCGCGCCGGCTGGTAATAAGACCTTCCTCGGTGATTTGCTCGATAGCTCGTTTGACGGTGATTTTGGAAACGCTATAGAGCTCACAGAACTCAACGACGGTGGGAAGCTTGTCGCCCGGTTTAAGAGCGCCATCCTCGATACTTCGACGAATATCTGCAGCTATCGCCTCGTATTTGGGAATCATGGAACCTCCTTTCCGACATATATGAATACAAAAAGTAAGTATAACCCTCAACAGGGCATCCATATTACTTTTATCTAAGAAGTTCGAGAAAGAAAAAAGAAAAAGACGCTTTACTTTTAAAATTAGAGCGCTATAGTTTAAGCAACGAACGGAATCCTTCCGCACAACAGGATCGACCGTTTGGGGACGGTTTTGTTTTGGCGGGTTGGATATCGGTATGGCCGGTGCGCGCCCGCGCCGGATAACCTGCCAAAGCAAACCCGTCTCCAACCGGAAGCTCTAGAACACGAAAGCGAGGACTTTGATGGCACAGTATCAGCTGCCCAACGACTTCTTCTTTGGCGCTGCTATGTCCGGCCCGCAGACTGAGGGTCAGTGGAACCAGGGCGGCAAGCTCGAGAACCTGTGGGACACCTGGTCCATCCAGGATCTGGGTTCGTTCTACAACCGCGTTGGCTCTTACGCCGGCAATGACTTTATGGCCAAGTACCAGGAAGACCTTCGCATTTTGAAGGACTTGGGTCTGGATACCTATCGCACTTCCATCCAGTGGAGCCGTCTGCTCGATGCCGACGGCAACCTCAACGAGGAAGGTGCCGCGTGGTATCACGAGTTGTTCCGCGCCTCTCGCGAAGCCGGCTTGGAGCCGTTTGTCAACTTGTACCACTTTGACATGCCCACCTACCTCTTTAACCGTGGCGGCTGGGAGAGCCGTGAGGTTGTCGAGGCTTACGCACATTACGCCGACGTCGCCTTCCACGAGTTTGGCCAGGAGATTAAGTACTGGTTCACCTTTAACGAGCCCATCGTCGAGCCCGAGCAGCGCTATCAGGAGGGCGTGTGGTTCCCGCAGCTCCACGACTTCAACCGCGCCCGCACCGTGCAGTATCACATCTCGCTGGCGCACGCGCTGGCCGTGGCCAACTATCGTCGCGCCTATGACGAGGGCGCTATTCGCGCCGATGCCAAGATCGGCATGATCAACTGCTTTACCCCGGTCTACACCAAGGAGAACCCCAGCGAGGCGGACCTCGAGGCCGTGCGCATGACCAGCGGCATCAACAACCGCTGGTGGCTCGACCTCATCACCAAGGGCGAGCTTCCTGCCGACGTGCTCGACAGCCTGGCCGAGGGCGGCGTTAAGCTCCCGTTCCGCGCCGGCGACCAAGAGATCCTCAAGCAGGGTGTTGTCGACTGGCTAGGCTGCAACTACTACCACCCCACGCGTGTTCAGGCGCCGGCGAGCAAGGTCGACCAGTACGGCCTGCCGCACTTTGCCGACGAGTACGTATGGCCCGACGCCGTTATGAACGAGAGCCGCGGCTGGGAGATCTACCCGCAGGGCCTCTACGACTTTGGCATGGACTGCGCTAAGAACTACCCCGATCTTGAGTGGTTCGTTTCCGAGAACGGCATCGGCATCATGGACGAATACAAGAACCGTGACGCCGAAGGAACCATCCAGGATGACTACCGCGTCGACTTTGTACGTCAGCACCTGGAGTGGGTGGCCAAGGCCATCGACGAGGGCGCCAAGTGCCGCGGATACCATTATTGGGCCGTCATCGATAACTGGTCTTGGGCCAATGCCTTTAAGAATCGCTATGGCTTTGTCGAGGTCGATCTGATGGATGGCTATAAGCGCCGTCTTAAGAAGTCGGCGGCCTGGCTCAAACAGGTCGCCACGACCCACGTGGTTGATTAGCGACCGGACGAACGTCCAGACCGCGCGCCGCCGCGCGCAACACATGGCACATCTGGTGGCAGAGGGCGACAGACCACCGTGCGCATAGGAAAGGCCGGATTTGAAAGTTAGGAGCAATCATGGCCAGTGACAACGGAAAGAGCTTCCTCGACAAGTTTGCCGAGGTCTCTGCGAAGGTGGGAAACCAGGTTCACCTGCGTTCCCTGCGTGACGCCTTCGCGACCATCACGCCGCTCTATATCCTTGCGGGTATCGCGGTTCTTATTAACAACGTCGTGTTCCCTCTGTTCCCGCTCGATGCGGCGGGCCTTGCCAACCTTCAGACGTGGGGTTCGGCGATTACGCTGGGCACCCTCAACGTCTCTGCCATTATCTTGGCCGGATTGATTGGCTACAGCCTCGCTAAGAACAAGCGCTTCGATAATCCGCTTGCTTGCATGGTCGTCGCTATCTCTGCCTTCGTCATCATGATGCCGCAGCAGATCACCGCCACGCTTGCCGCCACGAGCCCACTGCTCACCGACAAGATCACCTCCGCCGAGGTCACGGGCGCCCTTTCGACTGCCAACACCGGCACCAACGGTCTGTTCTCGGCTATTATCATCGCCCTGCTTTCCGTCTCGCTCTTCATCAAGATTTCTGGCGTCGAGAAGCTCAAGGTTAAGCTGGGCGAGGGCGTGCCTCCCGCGGTCTCCAACTCCTTCAACGTCATGATTCCGATGCTGCTTAACCTCGCGGTCTTCGCTCTTGCCGCAGCCCTGCTCGCCGTGTGCGCCGGCACCGATCTGTGCACCATCATCTCCACGTGCATCTCCAACCCGCTCAAGAGCATCATGAACGCTGGTCCGTGGGCTGTTATCCTCATCTACACCCTTGCTAACCTGCTGTTCTGCGTCGGTATTCACCAGTCCACCATCTCTGGCGCTACCGTCGAGCCGATCCTGACCATGCTCATCGTCGACAACATGGCTACCTTTGCCGCCGGTGGCACCATCCAGCCCGATCACTACATGAACATGCAGATCGTTAACAGCTTCGCCCTCATCGGCGGCTCGGGCTGCACCCTCATGCTCCTGCTCGACACGCTCCTGTTCTCCAAAAACAAGGCTTCCGAGACCGTTTCCAAGATGGCTATCCTGCCTGGTCTGTTCAACATCAACGAGCCGGTTATCTACGGTTACCCCATCGTGTACAACCTGCCGCTCATGATCCCGTTTGTCCTCCTTCCCGACCTGTTCATCGGCATCACCTATGGCCTTACCTGCGCAGGCATCATCAGCCCCTGCATCGCCCAGGTGCCCTGGACCATGCCTCCCGTCATCAATGCCCTGCTCGCTACGGGCTTTGACTGGCGCGCTGGCGTGTGGCAGGCTATCGAGATTGTCATTGGCATGGCCGTCTACCTGCCCTTTATGAAGATTTCCGAGAAGGCAATCGCCAAGCAGGAGGCTCTCGCCGAGTAGAACGCCTAACGTTCGTCCCTTTCACCTTTGCGGGCGCCGGTACGCGGCGCCGGTGCCCGCAGCTCTCTCCCTTGTGTAAAGATGCAGGGGGGTGGGCACAATAGCCGCAAGGAATAAAACCAGTTGTCGTCTGCGCGCCGCGCAGTTATAAGGAGGAAACCATGAAGAAGATCATGCTCTGCTGCAATGCCGGTATGTCCACGAGCCTGCTGGTCCAGAAGATGCAGGCCGAGGTTGCAAACCGTGGTCTGGATATTGAGGTCGAGGCTCGTCCCATGAACGAGGCCCACGATCACCTGGACGAGTGCGACATGTTGCTGCTTGGTCCGCAGATCGGCTACACCAAGGGCGATTTTGAGAAGGAGGCCGCCGGTCGTTTTCCGGTCGAGGTCATCAACATGGTCGACTACGGCCGCATGAACGCTGCCGGCATCATCGACCACTGCGTCAGCGTGATGGGCTAGGTGCTCTGCATGGAGGATATGAACGAACTGCAGATGACCTGCTTTGAGATCATCAGCTACGTCGGTACCGCCAAGAGCATGTACATCAATGCCGTGCAAAAGGCCAAGGAGGGCGATTTTGACGCCGCCGAGGAGCTTATCAAGCAGGGCGACGAGGCCTATAACGGTGGCCACGATGTTCACATGGGGCTTCTGAAGAAGGAGGCCAACGGCGAACGTAACGGCGAGGCCCCGTTGATTTTGCTGCATGCCGAGGACCAGATGGCCGGCACCGAGACCATGCGCGTCATGGCGACGGAGCTCATCGAGGTTCACAAGCAGCTGCAGGCACTTCAGGCCTAGTCGGCGTTATCGCCGCGACGGACCGTGCGGTCCAACAGACAACATAGTCCCTTTGACGGGCGCCGGGAGCCTCCGCCTCCCGGCGCCTTTATTTTTGGGGATGGTCTTGCGCGGCCTGTTGGGCAGCCAATTGCGTTACCCCAGATAAAACCTGCCAAAACAAACCTGTCCCTTTTTGGTAGGTTTTTGCCTTGAGAGCGGTACCATACAGGCAATGTTTAAACGAGAAAGGTGGGCTCCCATGGAACCTAAGCAGTACTACATCGGCATCGACGTCGGCGGCACTTCGGTTAAGGAGGGCCTGTTCGACGAGGACGGCAACCTGCTTGCCAAGGCCAGCGTGCCCACGCCTCCTATCGTTGACGCCGCGGGCTTTGCCGCGGTGACCGAGGCTATCGACCAGGTGGTCGCCAAGGCACAGATTCCGCGTGCCTTTGTGGCGGGCATTGGCCTGGCCGTTCCGTGTCCCATCCCGGCGTCGGGCGATGCCAAGGTCAAGGCCAACATTGCCATTAACCTGCCCGAGCTGAGGGTCGCCATTCAGGAGCACTGCCCCGATGCGGTCGTTAAGTACGAGAACGATGCCAACGCCGCTGCCATGGGCGAGGCCTGGCTCGGTTCTGCCAAGGGCGTGCAGAACGTGGTGATGGTCACCATCGGTACCGGCGTGGGCGGCGGCGTTATCGTTAACGGTGACGTGGTATCGGGTGTTGTGGGCGCTGGCGGCGAGATTGGCCACATGTGCCTGAACCCGGCTGAGGAACGCACCTGCGGCTGTGGCGGCCATGGCCATCTGGAGCAGTATTCCAGCGCCACCGGCGTGGTGAGCAACTACCTTGCCGAGTGCAAGAAAGCGGGCGTCGAGCCCATCGAGCTCACCGGCCCCTCCGATTCCAAGGACGTGTTCCAGGCCTGCCGCGAGGGCGACAAGCTCGCGCTGGCAGCTGCCGATACCATGGCTGACTATCTCGGTCGTGCTCTGGCACTTATCGCCAACGTGGTCGACCCCGAGATGTTCCTGATCGGTGGCGGCGCGTCCGCTTCGGCCGATGTCTACCTCGATAAGGTTCGCGAGCACTTCCAGCGCTACGCGCTTTCCGCCTCGCGCGAGACGCCCATTAAGGTCGCTTCGCTCGGAAACGACGCCGGCATCATCGGTGCCGCCTACGTAGCCCTGCGCGCCGCCGGTAAATAGCTGGTGCAAGGGGGTCAGGTTACTTTGCACCAACATGGTGCAAAAGGGACAGCCTTGGCCCCCATACCTGCCACAAAATATGCCGTGGCCCTTCCGTCTGCGAAGGCTCGGCATCGGCGTGCTACCATAGCTACGTCCAAGTACACATATCAAGTGGAGGATATCCATGGCAAACGTTCTTGTCTTTGGTCACCAGAACCCCGATAACGACGCCATCATGAGCGCCGTCGTCCTGTCCCAGCTGCTTAACCAGGTTGAGTATGCCGGCAACACCTACGAGGCTTGCGCTCTGGGCCAGCTTCCGGCCGAGTCCGCCAAGCTGCTCGCCGATGCCGGCATTGCCGAGCCCCGCGTGATCGAGTCCGTCGAGGCCGGTCAGCTCGTCGTCCTCACCGACCACAACGAGTCCGCCCAGTCCGTCGCCGGCCTTAAGGACGCCACGGTCTTTGGTGTTGTCGACCATCACCGCATCGGCGACTTCGAGACCGCCGGCCCGCTGCACTATATCTGCCTGCCCTGGGGTTCCAGCTGCACCATCGTCACCAAGCTCGCCGGCGTGCTCGGCGTTGAGCTTTCCGACGTCCAGGCCAAGCTGCTGCTCTCGGCCATGATGACCGATACGCTCATGCTCAAGAGCCCCACCACCACCGACGTCGACCGCGCCGTCGCCGCCAAGCTCGGCGAGCAGGTGGGCGTCGACCCGGTCAAGTTTGGCATGGAGGTCTTCCTCACCCGTCCGTCCGGCTCCTTCACCGCAGCCGAGATGGTCGGCAACGACATCAAGATGTTCGAGCCCGCCGGCAAGAAGCTGCTCATCGGCCAGTACGAGACCGTCGACAAGAGCCGCGCGCTCGGCATGATCGACGAGATTCGCGAGGCCATGCGCGCCTACGCCGCCGAGAAGGGCGCCGACGGCATTGTCCTGTGCATCACCGACATCATGGAGGAGGGCTCGCAGGTCCTGCTCGAGGGCGAGACCGAGGCTGCCCAGAAGGGCCTGGGCATTGCCGACGAGCACGACGGCGTCTGGATGCCGGGCGTCCTCTCCCGTAAGAAGCAGGTCGCTGCCCCCATCATGGCCGCCTGCTAGGTTTAGTTGACCAAACGCCACGACCGGATCGCGGACGCCCCGCGCTCCGGTCGTTTTTTTGTGCACGGCGCCGTGTCGTCTCTTGGACAGGCGTGCCTGTGCCGTTGAGCAAATAATGTTCAACCTGTGGTTCCGCTTTTCGGCCACGCCTGCGTGCTTGTCGTGCAGGGTAGGCTAGATGCAAGCGTAATACGTTAGAGCGCGGCACCGCCACTTGGGCGGGCCGTGCTTTTTTAAGACGGGAGCTTTCCCGTGAAAGGAGCCGCCCATGGCAGCAACTGAGCAGCTGTTCAACGTTCGTGAGCGCAAGCGCTTTGAACGTCACGACATCTGGGAGCGCATCGCCGAGAACGGCACGATTTCCGCCGCCGTCATGGTCTTCGCCGCCATCGCCGCCGTCATTTGCGCCAACACCGATGCCTACGAGGCCATCCATCACTTTTTGGAGACCCCGCTGTATGTGGGTCTAGGCAACCTTACGGCCGGTCTCACCGTTGAGCTTTTCGTCAACGACTTCCTCATGGCGATTTTCTTTTTGTTGGTGGGCATTGAGCTTAAGTACGAGATGACGGTCGGCGAGCTCAAGAACCCGCGTCAGGCTATGCTTCCCATGCTGGCGGCCGTGGGCGGCGTCGTCGTTCCCGCCTGCATCTACCTGATCTTTAACCATGCCGGCGCGCACAACGGCTGGGCCATTCCCATGGCAACCGATATTGCCTTTGCGCTGGGCGTGCTGTCGCTTTTGGGCAATCGCGTGCCCAACGGCGTGCGCGTGTTCTTCTCGACGCTCGCCATCGCCGACGACCTCATTTCCATCGCCGCCATCGCCATCTTCTACGGTCAGAGCCCCAATCCGTTTTGGTTGGGCGCCGCCGCGCTTGTGACCTGCGCCCTCGTGTGGCTCAACAAGACGCAGCATTACCGCCTTGCCCCGTATTCGGTACTGGGTCTGCTGTTGTGGTTCTGCATGTTCAAGAGCGGCGTACATGCCACGCTTGCTGGCGTCATCTTGGCCTTTACCATTCCGGCCAAGTGCGGCGTCAAGCTCGATAGCCTCACTGATTGGTTGGGCGAGTGCCTGCCGCTGCTCGATGACCGCTACGACGACGAGGCACACATCCTGGGCCAACATGACTTTACCGTCTCGACCACCAAGGTCGAGCGCGTCATGCACCGCGTGACCCCGCCGCTCATCCGCATGGAGCGTCTGATCTCCACGCCGGTCAACTTTGTGATTCTGCCGATCTTTGCGTTCGTGAACGCACAGGTTCGCCTGGTGGGCGTGGACATGAGCGTGCTGCTCACCGACCCAGTGACGCTCGGCGTGTACTTTGGCATGCTGCTGGGCAAGCCGATCGGCATCTTTGGCATGACGTTCGCCTTGGTCAAGCTCAAGGCCTGCGAGCTGCCGCACAATGTCAACTGGCACATGATTGCCGGTGTGGGCATTCTGGGCGGCATCGGCTTTACCATGTCGATTCTCATCAGCGGTCTTGCTTTCCCGACGGCCCAGTTTGAGGTTCTGGCTGCCAAGGCCGCCATCCTTGCCGGTTCGGTCACCGCGGCCGTGCTCGGCATGATCTACATGAGCGTGGTCTGCAAACACCCCGCGCCCAAAGACAAGTAAAAGCACATACAAGTTTGAAAACGCCGCCTGTGAACACCATCACAAGCGGCGTTTTAGTCATTGGGGACGTTCTTAAATGACTAGGTTTATTCCACGGTGCCGTAGACGGCGCCCCAGCCGTGGGCGGCCAAGGCGGAGTTGAGCTGGTCGCAAAGCGATTGGCGGTCGTAGTAGCCGGGCGGCAAAAGGTTCACGATTTCCATGAGGTCGGGCGTCAGGTCCAAGATTTCTGCCTGTACGATGAGATCCAGGCGGTCGATGGCGTGGTGGTCGTAAAACAGCCCATCGATCAGGCGCTGTAGGTCGCCGAATTCCTCGGCTTGGAACGATCCGTACTCCATAGTGCCTCCTTGGGCGCCCCACGCCGGCATGCGCGGCGATTCGTAAATCATTGCGATGAACTTAATCTATCACGGCTTCATGCCGTTGCGGCGGTGGCGGTCTATACTTAGACGAACTGCAACGTCCCGCTTCGCGAAAGGTCGCACCCATGCAGACGATCTACCAGAAGATGGAAACCACCGAACTCGATGCCGCCATCGAGGCGCTCAAAGCCGAGGTCGCCGAGGTCAAGGCCAAGGGCCTGGCGCTCGACATGGCCCGCGGCAAGCCGTCGCCCTCCCAGGTGGACATCTCTCGACCCATGCTCGATATCCTCAATGCCGATGCCGATCTGCACGACGGCAACGTCGACTGCTCAAACTACGGTTGCTTTGAGGGCATTCCCTCGGCGCGCAAGCTGGCGGGGGAGTTCCTGGGTTGCCCTGCCGAGCAGACGCTCGTACTGGGTTCGTCGAGCCTTCTGATCGAGCACGATATCGCCGGCATGTTTTGGCGCTGCGGTTCGTGCGGCAGCGAGCCCTGGGAGGCTTACGAGGCCGCGCACGACGGCAAGAAAGTCAAGTTCCTGTGCCCTGTTCCCGGCTACGACCGTCACTTTGGCATCACCGCCGACCTGGGTATCGAGAATGTCCCCGTCGCGATGACCGACAACGGCCCCGACATGGACGAGGTCGAGCGTCTGGTTGCCGCCGACGACTCCATCAAGGGCATCTGGTGCGTGCCCAAGTATTCCAACCCCACGGGCATCACCTTTAGCGAGGACACCGTGCATCGCCTGGTCGAGATGCCCACGGCCGCGCCCGATTTCCGCATCTTTTGGGACAACGCCTACTGCGTGCACGACCTGTACGACGAGACCGACGAGCTCGCCAATATCTTCGACCTCGCTCGCGCGGCGGGCACCGAGGACCGCGTGGTGGCTTTTGCCTCGACGTCCAAGATTACCTTCCCGGGCGCCGGCATCGGCTTCATCGGTGCGAGCCCCGCGGTCATCGCCGAGTTCTCCAAGCGCCTGAAGGCCGGCCTCATCAGCGCCGACAAGCTCAACCAGCTGCGCCACGTGCGCTTCCTTCCCACCATCGAGGCGGTCAAGGAGCACATGAAAAAGCATGCCGAGTTCCTGCGTCCGCGCTTTGAGGCCGTTGAGCGCAAGCTCACCGAGGGCCTGGGCGATACGGGCTGTGCCACCTGGACGCACCCCCGCGGCGGCTACTTTGTAAGCTTCGATGGTCCCGAGGGCTCGGCCCAGAAGGTCGCCGCGCTTTGCGCCGACCTGGGCGTCAAGCTCACGCCGGCCGGTGCCACCTGGCCCTATGGCAAGGATCCGCGCGATACCAACATCCGTATTGCGCCGAGCTATCCCACGGTCGAGGACCTGGAGGCCGCGCTCGACGTGCTGGTGCTGGCCGTTAAGCTTGTCGCTGCCGAGCTTGCTCGTGCCGAGCGCGCCTAACGCCTAGGGCCCCGCAAGTCCGCGCCCAGTACTATCCGCACTTTCGATACGTAAAGGAGCGTATACATGGATTTGGGTATTTCCACCAACCCCACGCCGGAGATCTACACCATTAAGGTAACCGGCGAGATCGATATCTCTAACGCCGATAGCCTGCGCAATGCTATCGACCTGGCGCTCGAGCAGCCCACTGAGGCCGTTGAGCTCGATTTTGCCCAGGTGAGCTACATCGATTCGACGGGCATTGGCGTGCTCGTGGGCGCCGCGCACCACGCGGTCGACCACGGTAAGCGCTTTAGCTGCACTAATGTGCAGCCCCAGGTGATGCGCGTGGTTCAGCTGCTGGGCGTCGACCAGGAGATTTCGATCACGGCGGCATAATCTTTGCCCCCAAAAGGGCGTGCCGTTTGGCATATGTTTGTGATGCGCTCGGACGTTTTGGCGTCCGGGCGCTATACTTGACCGAATGAATAGACGAGTTCCGGCCGAATGGCGCGGTGCGGGCTCGACTCACATCGAGCCTTGGAGGTATGTGTGTTTGGTATTGGAGAGGGTGAGCTGGCAATCATCGTGGTCTTCGGCTTTTTGCTGTTTGGCCCGGATAAGCTCCCGCAGATGGGCCGCACGATCGGCCGTGCCATCCGTCAGTTCCGCGAGACGCAGGAAAAGATGACGGCCGTTGTTCAGTCCGAGATCATCGATCCGGTAAGCGAGGCTGCTTCGGCTCCGGTCAAGCCCAAGAAGGCTGCCGTCGATGACGATTCCGATGCGGACGATGATGCCGTCGAGACGGTCGCGCCCGCAAAGAAGGAGACCTTTGCCGAGCGCCGTGCCCGCCTTGCCGCCGAGAAGGCTGCGAGCGAGGGTGCCACCGAGGACGAAGGTATTGCCGAGGAGGCCAAGGGTGCAGAGCCTGCCGCCGCTGCTGCTGCCGCAGCCGAGCCCGAGCCTGCTGCAGAGCCGGAGCCCGAGCCCGAGCCGGCAGAGCCCACGACGGCTGACCTCTACGCCCGTCGTCCCCGTAAGCGCAAGGCTGTCGTCGACCAGCTCGCTCGCGAGCTCGAGGCCGAGGACGACGCCGCTGCCGCCGACGCCCCGAAGGGAGGCGATGAGTAATGCCTATCGGACCTGCGCGTATGCCGCTCTTCGATCACCTGGGAGAGCTCCGTCGCCGCCTGACCATCGTGGTCGTGTCGGTGTTCGCCGCCGCTATCGTGCTGTATTTCGCCACGCCTGTGGTGCTCGACATCCTGGAAGATCCCATCCGCTCCTTTGTGCCGGACGGTAAGTTCTACATCACTACCACGCTCGGCGGCTTTGGCTTGCGCTTCTCGCTGGCCATCAAGATGGCCGTGGTCATGTGCACGCCCATGATCATCTGGCAGATTCTGGCGTTTTTCCTGCCGGCGCTTCGCCCCAACGAGCGCAAGTGGGTCGTGCCCACGGTGCTCGCCTCGACGGTGCTGTTCTTCCTGGGTGCCATCTTCTGCTACTTCATCATCATTCCTGCGGGCTTTGAGTGGCTCATCGGCGAGACCTCGGCCGTCGCTACGGCACTGCCCGATCTGGAGAACTACGTCAACATGGAGCTGCTCTTTATGATCGGCTTTGGCGTGGCGTTTGAGCTGCCTCTCATCATCTTCTATCTGTCCGTCTTCCACATCGTGTCCTACGCTGCTTTCCGCGGTGCCTGGCGTTATGTATACGTTGGCCTGCTCGTGGGTTCGGCTGTGATCACGCCCGACGGCTCGCCCGTTACGCTGGGTCTCATGTATGGCGCCCTGCTCTCGCTCTACGAGATTTCGCTCGCCATCGCCCGTGTGGTCATTACCGCGCGCGAGGGCAAGGAGGGCCTGTTTGTGAGTCGTCTGGACCTGTTCTCGGACGATGAGGACGACGAGGAGTAAATCGGTATGCACGAGGTTGGCATTGTCAACGGCATACTCGATACAGTGATTCGCGCGGCGCGTGGGGCGGGGGCCTCGCGCGCCGTTTTGGTAACGCTGCGTATCGGGGATATGACCGAGGTCGTGCGCGAGGCGCTCGACTTTGCCTGGGAGACGTTTCGCGACGAGGACCCGCTCACGCGCGGCTGCGAGCTTGCCGTGGAGGAGGTCCATCCACAAAGCGAGTGCCTGGACTGCGGCGAGGTCTTTGATCACGACCGTTTCCATTGTCGCTGTCCCCAGTGTGGCGGCGCCAACGTGCGTCTGCTGCACGGCCGCGAACTCGACATCGCCAGTATCGAAATCGAAACCCCCGACGATTAACCCGCCAGCCACTGGGGATGGGGTATAAATGGTAGAAGTAAGGAGCGCCGAGTATGGCCGAGAAAACGATTGATATCGCGTCGCCGATCCTGTCGCGCAACGAGCGCCTGGCAGATCAGCTGCGTCAGCGATTTAATGAGACAAACACCTACGTGATCAACGTCTTGTCGAGCCCCGGCTCGGGTAAGACAACAACGATTCTGGGCACCAACGAGCGCCTGCGCGACAAGGCCGGCTTGCGCTGCGCCGTCATCGAAGGCGATATCGCCTCGGACGTCGACGCCATCACCATGAAGGAAGCCGGCATGCCTGCCATCCAGATCAACACGGGCGGCCTGTGCCACCTCGAGGGCAACATGATCATGGAGGCCGTTGACGCGTTCGACCAGGCGGTGGGCCTTCAAAACATCGACGTCATCTTTATCGAAAACGTGGGTAACCTGGTCTGCCCAGTCGACTTTGACCTGGGCGAAAACCTGTCCATCATGATTCTCTCGGTGCCCGAGGGCGACGACAAGCCCATCAAGTACCCGGGCATCTTTCAGCACGCCGGCGCGCAGCTGCTCAACAAGGTCGATGTGGCCCCGGCTTTCGATTTTGACATGGATAGGTATACTAAGACACTCGATGACCTCAATCCGCAGGCGCCGCGGCTTTCCGTCAGCGCGCGCAAGGGCGAGGGCATGGATGCCTGGTGCGATTGGCTCATCGGGCAGATTGAGCAAGCAAGGGCGTAAGTCGGCCGCCATACGGGCGGGCGTAGCCGCAGAGATACGAGATAGGAGCCTCTTTTGAAGCTCATCATCGCCGAGAAAAACGACGCCGCGCGTCAGATTGCCGAGCGTCTGTCCACGGGCAAGCCCAAAAAGGACAAGGTGTACAACACCGCCATCTACCGTTTTGAGTGGAAGGGCGAGGAGTGCGTGACCATCGGCCTTGCCGGTCACATCCTAGCGCCCGATTTTTGCGACAGCGTGCTGTTCGATAAAAAGCTGGGCTGGTATTCGGTCACCGAGGACGGCGAGATGCTGCCGGCCGACATACCCGATGGCCTGGCGCGTCCGCCCTACGACACCAAGCGCAAGCCGTTTCTTGCCGATGGCATCTCAATCAAGGGCTGGAAACTCGAGAGCCTGCCTTACCTCACCTGGGCGCCCGTCATTAAGTTGCCGGCTGAGAAAGAGCTCATTCGCTCGCTTAAGAACCTCGCCAAAAAGTCCGACAGCGTCATCATTGCCACGGACTTCGATCGCGAGGGCGAGCTGATCGGTTCGGACGCCCTCAACAAGGTGCGCGAGGTGGCGCCCGACTTGCCGGTCGCCCGCGCCCAGTATTCTTCGTTTACCAAGGCCGAGATCACGCAGGCCTTCGATAACCTTGTCTCGCTCGACCAGAACCTGGCCGACGCCGGCGAGAGCCGTCAGCACATCGACCTCATTTGGGGTGCGGTGCTCACGCGCTACCTGACGCTCGCCAAGTTTGGCGGCTTTGGCAACGTGCGTTCCGCCGGCCGCGTGCAGACGCCGACGCTTGCCCTGGTGGTCGAGCGCGAACGCGAGCGCATGGCGTTTGTGCCCGAGGACTATTGGCAGATTCGCGGCATGGGCGCCGCGCAAGGCGCTGCCGAGGACGATCGCTTTAAGATCGCGCACAAGACGGCGCGCTTTACCGACAAGGATGCTGCCGAGACGGCGTACGGTCACGTCGACGGCGTCGCGACGGCAACCGTCGCCGCGGTGACCAAGCGCTCGCGCAAGCAGCAGCCGCCCACGCCGTTTGCGACCACCTCGCTGCAGGCTGCCGCCGCGGCCGAGGGCATCTCACCTGCGCGTACCATGCGCATCGCCGAGTCCCTCTACATGGCGGGCCTTATCAGCTACCCGCGTGTCGACAATACCGTGTACCCCGCGACGCTTGATCTGGGCGCCGTGGTGAGCGACCTGGCAAAGATCAACCCGGCGCTGGCGCCCGTATGCAAAAAGGTCCTCGCCGGCCCCATGAAGCCCACGCGCGGCAAGGTCGAGACCACCGACCACCCGCCTATCTATCCCACGGGCGAGGGCGATCCGTCCACGCTCGATGGCGGCCAGCGCAAGCTCTACGACCTCATCGCCCGTCGCTTCCTGGCGACGCTTATGGGTCCCGCGACCATCGAGAACACCAAGCTCGAGCTCGACGTGAACGGTGAGCCGTTCGTGGCTTCGGGCGACGTGCTCGTGATCCCTGGCTTCCGCGAGGCCTATCCGTACGGCCTTAAGCGCGACGAGCAGATGCCGCCGCTTGAGCAGGGCGATACGGTCGACGTGTTCGACATTAAGCTCGAGGCCAAGCAGACCGAGCCGCCCGCGCGCTACAGCCAGGGCAAGCTTGTGCAGGAGATGGAAAAGCGCGGCCTGGGTACCAAGTCCACGCGCGCGAGCATCATCGAGCGCCTGTATGCCGTGCGCTATCTCAAAAACGATCCCGTTGAGCCGAGTCAGCTGGGCATCGCCATCATCGATGCACTGACGCAGTTTGCCCCGCGCATCACGAGCCCCGATATGACCAGCGAGCTCGATGGCGACATGACCCGTGTGGAGCGCGGCGAGGATACCGAAGAGCATGTCGTGACGCACTCGCGCGCGCTGCTGGCCGGCGTGCTCGACGAGCTGCTCAAGCACACGCAGGAGCTGGGCGACGCCATCAGCGACGCCGTCACGGCCGATGCGCGCGTGGGCGCTTGCCCCAAGTGCGGCAAGGACCTGGTTATGAAGACGAGTGCCAAGACCCGCGGCAGCTTCATTGGCTGCATGGGCTGGCCCGACTGCGACGTTACCTATCCGGTGCCGAGCGGCGTCAAGGTAAGCCCGCTCGAGGGCGAGGCGGCCGTGTGCCCCGAGTGCGGCGCGCCGCGCATTAAGTGTCAGCCGTTCCGCCAGAAGGCCTTCGAGATTTGCGTGAACCCCACGTGCCCCACCAACTACGAGCCTGACCTTAAGGTGGGCGAGTGCAAGGTGTGCGCCGAGGCCGGACGCCATGGCGACCTGATCGCGCACAAGAGCGAGAAGAGCGGCAAGCGCTTTATCCGCTGCACCAACTACGATGACTGCGGCGTGAGCTATCCTCTACCGGCGCGCGGTAAGCTCGAGGCGACGGGTGAGACCTGCCCCGAGTGCGGCGCCCCCATCGTGGTGGTCAACACGGCGCGCGGTCCGTGGCGCATCTGCGTGAACATGGACTGCCCGACCAAGGAGAAGAAGCCGGCCCGCGGCCGCAAGACCACAACCAAGGCGAGCACGGCAAAGAAGACCACGGCGACAAAGAAGACCACGGCTAAGAAAGCAACTGCCGCCAAGAAGACGACCGCAAAAAAGACGACCACCAAGAAGGCCGCCGACAAGTAACCGAGCACATATAGACGCGGCGGGGCCGGGCGCGCAAATGCAAATGCGCGCCCGGCCCCACTTCTAAGTTGCGGTGAAATAGGGACTGTTTTTGCTGGCAAAAGGCCTAATTAATCCCTATTTCACCGCAAGATTTGATCAGTTGTTGGGATTACTTCACCTCGACAGGCTTGGCGCCGGGATAGCGCTTCTCAAAATCTAGGCGGTACTTATTGTCATTGGTGCCCGCCACGTTGTCGCGTGACAGCGGCGCCACGATCTCATTCTTGTGGTCCGCAGGCTTGGCGTATTTCAGGCTGATCTCCCAGGCATCACAGATTGCGTCAATGCGGTGATCCAGGTCGTCGTACAGGGCGATGATGTCCTTCCAGGAGCTGTAGTTCTTGGAGCTCGTCGGGACGTCTAGGTCCTCGACGATGTCGTAATACTGCTCGATGGTGTCCTCCGTGCGCTCGGCGACGTCGGCGAGATTTTGACGGGTGGTTCGATCCTCTTCCAGATAGCTGCCGTTGAAGTTCTGCGCGCAGCCACGGACGTAGTTGTCGAGGTCTTCCAGCAAGTCGTAGTATTCGCTCAGGCGACGGTAGAGGTTCTGCTCGGAGAGTGTTGCTTCGCCGCCATCCTCGTCGTCATCGTCATCATCGTCGTACAGGCTGTTGGGATCGCCGAGAGGCTTTAGGTCATCGTCGTCGACGTCATGGTGCAGCTTAGCTACCTCGGCAGTCGTCTGCGTGGCGGCGTTGTCGAAAGGCTTGATCACAAAGAAAACGACCAGGGCGATGATGATCGCCACCAGCACAACGATAACGGCGATAAGCGGCCCGGCGCCGCTCTTTTTGGGAGCGGGGGTCTGTGGCGAAGCGGGCGCGCATGCGGGAGCCGGCTGCTGTTGGGGCGAGCCGCTCGCGACGGGTATGCGCTGCGTAGTCTCGACGGCCGCGGGGCTTGCGGCGGGGTCGGGGCGATAGGCGAGGGGGTCGTCCGCCTTGGCTTGCGGCGTATCGAGGGAACCGGTCTGCTCAAAAGCGGGCTGGCTATCGCTCGCGGTTGTTTGCTCAACGGGTGCACCGCACGAGGTGCAGAACTTGGCATTATCTGCAAGAAGCTTGCCGCACGAGGCGCAATACCGAGACATTGCCACTCCTTTCGCCACATTTCAATGCAATACGACGATTATACCCAGCGTCCAAAATTCTCCATCATAAGTTGCGGTGAAATAGGGACTGTTTGGCGGTCTCAGAGCTTCAATCAGTCCCCATTTCACCGCAACTTTGGAAAGGCACCTTTAGCCATTGGGGACGCACCGAGCACTGGGGTATCATGGCTTGGTTGGTATATCTGCATTTTCGCGCCTTGTAGGAAGGGGCTGCGCCCATGGCTTTTGAGCCCGCTCAACATAGCTTTATCACGCTCGAGGGCGTCGACGGTACCGGCAAGTCCACGCAGGCGCGCCTGCTTGCCCGTGCGCTCGAGCTCGCTGGCTACCAGGTTGTGAGCCTGCGCGAGCCGGGCGGCACCGCCATCAGCGAAAAGATCCGCGCCCTGCTGCTCGACCCCGCAAACACGGCGATGGGAGACACTTGCGAGCTGCTGCTGTATGAGGCCGCCCGTGCCCAGCTGGTGCACGAGGTCATCGCGCCTGCCCTTGCTGCCGGCAAGGTGGTCCTGTGCGACCGCTTCTACGATTCCACAACTTGCTATCAGGCGTTTGCCGATGGCCTCGATCGCCAGATAGTGCGCGATGCCAACAACTTGGCCGTCGCGGGGACGCACCCGGCGCTCACGCTCGTCTATCACATCACGCCCGAGCAGGCGGCGCTGCGCATGGCAGCCCGTGGCGCGGCAGATCGCATGGAGGCTAAGGGCATGGCCTTCCAAGAGCGTGTCTACCAGGGATTTTGCGCCATCGCCGCCGAGGAACCAAACCGCGTAAAGCTCATCGACGCGACCGCGTCCATCGAGGACGTCTTCGCGCGGACGGTCGAGCAGGTTCGCGTCTACGGCCTCGACATTTCCCAGGACGCCGTCACCGCCGCGCTTGCCCAGGAGGCCGAGTAACATGGCCCCCGCTCAGACAAGCCTGCTGGCCAAGCTTGACACCCAAGAGCGCGTGCGCGACTTTTTGACCAATGCCGTCGCCAGCGGTCGCGCATCGCACGCCTACCTGTTTTTGGGCGCGCCCGGCGCGGGCAAGCTCGACGCCGCGTGGGCGCTCGCCCAAGCCTTCCTGTGCGAGCAGGATGGCTGCGGCTCATGCGATAGCTGCGTGCGCGTCGCCCGCCATACGCACCCCGACGTGCACTATTACACGCCCGAGAGCGCCACGGGCTACCTCATCGCCCAGGCCCGCGAGCTGCTCGATGACGTGCCTCTGGCGCCCATCCGCGCCAAGGCCAAGGTCTACATCATCGACCGTGCCGAGCAACTGCGCGCCAACACCGCCAACGCGCTGCTCAAGACACTCGAGGAGCCGCCCGAGGGCGTTATGTTCATCCTGCTGGGCACCTCGGCAGACGTGATGTTGCCCACCATCGTGAGCCGCTGCCAGTGCGTGCCGTTTCGGCTGGTATCGCCCGCCGTCGCCGCGCAGGCCGTGAGCCGTGCTACCGGTCAGGACCCTGCGCGTTGCCGCATGGCCGTCGCCGTGGCGGGAAGCCCCACGCGTGGCATCGAGTTCCTCAAGAGCGCCGAGCGCCAGGACGCCCGCCGTCAGATGGTTCGCGCCATCGATTCGCTTATCGCCGCCGACGAGGCCGACGTGCTCAGCCGCGCCAAGTCACTCATCGTCGCCGTTAAGGCGCCGCTCGCCGAGGTCAAGTCCACACAGGAAAAGGTGCTCGAGCAAAACGCCGACTACCTGTCGCGTGGAGCATTGAAGCAGCTTGAGGACCGCAACAAGCGCGAACTCAACGCGCGCGAGCGTTCGGGTATCATGGAAGCGCTGGCGAGCGCGCGGACGCTCATGCGCGACGTGCTGCTGACGCTTCAGGACGAGGCAGCCGACGTGGTGAACGAGGACGTGCGCGACACGATCGGGCGGCTTGCCGCCGCGACGAATGTTGCGGGTGCCACACGGGCGCTCGAGGCAGTCGCGACCGCCGAGCGCAACATCGCCAGAAACGTTACTCCCCAGCTGGCCATCGAGGTCATGCTGTTCGATATCAGGAAGGCACTGAAATGCCGTTAGTCGTACCCGTTAAGTTTACCTACGCCTCGCGCGACCTGTGGTTCGATCCGCAGGATCTGGATATCCTCGAGGCCGATTATGCCATTTGCTCCACCGAGCGCGGAACCGAGATTGGCCTGGTCACGGCCGATCCCTTTGAGGTGCCGCAAGACGAGATCGGTCAGCCGCTCAAGCCCGTGCTGCGCGTGGCGAGCGACATCGACCTCCAGCTTGCCGACGACCTGGCCATCCAGGGCGACGAGGCCATGGTCGACTTCCGCCGCCTGGTCAAGGAGCTCGACCTCGAGATGAAACCGGTGGGCGTCGAGTACCTGTTTGGCGGCGAGAAGGCCGTGTTCTACTTTGCGGCCGAGGAGCGCGTCGATTTTCGCCAGCTCGTCAAGGATCTGTCCTCGACGCTGCACATTCGCGTCGACATGCGCCAGATCGGCGTGCGCGACGAGACCCGCCTGGTGGGCGGCTATGCCCAGTGCGGACAGGAACTCTGCTGCACGCGCTTTGGCGGACAGTTTGAGCCCGTCTCGATCCGCATGGCAAAAGAGCAAGACCTGCCGCTCAATTCCTCCAAGATCAGCGGCGTGTGCGGTCGTCTGATGTGCTGCCTGCGCTACGAGTTCGAGGCCTACAAGGACTTTAAGAGCCGTGCGCCCAAAAAGAAGACGCTCATCGATACGCCGCTTGGCAAGGCGCGTATCCAGGAGTATGACACGCCGCGTGAGCAGCTGGTGCTGCGCCTGGAGAACGGCAAAGTCTTTAAGGTCAACCTGGCCGATATGACGTGCTCGGAGGGCTGCAAAAAGAAGGCCGCCGAGCAGGGCTGCAGCTGCCGCCCCGACTGCGTGACGCGCGACGTGCTCGAGCGCATCGAGTCGCCCGAGATGCGCCTGGCGCTCATGGAGCTCGACCGCGAGAACGGCGTCGACGTGGGCGATGGCCTGTCGAGTGCCGACCGTCTGGCCGGCACGTCGATGCCCAAGCGCCGTCGTCGCGACGTCGATTCCGATGCCCGCGCTGCTCAGAGCCAGGGCGAGGGCCGTGGCCGCGGAAAGGGCCGCGGCAAGGCCGAGGCGCCCGAGGCCGAGGGGGCGGCCGATGGCCGTCGCCGCCGCAAGCGCGCGGGCTCGGGCGATGCTACCGAGGCTGCAACCGCGGGCAAGCACGCCTCTCGCGAGCGCGAGGTTCAGCAACCCCAGCAGCAGAATCGCGGCGGTGGCATGAACCCCACACGTCGCCGCCGCCGTCATCTGTCGAGCGAGGAGCGCGAGGACGCCTTCCGCGCCGCAGCTGCTCGCGAGGCCGGTGCCGCTTCCAAGGGCGCCTCGGCCTCCGATGCGCCTGTCGACAAGAGCGGCAAGTCACGTGGCGAGGAGGAGCGCGCGCCGCGTCCGCGCCGTCGCCATTCCTCGGGCGCGCAGCAGAAGCCCTCAGTGCCCTCCGTGGCCGATCAGGTCTCGGATGGCGAGGTCAAGGTCACGCGCCGTCGTCCCGGAGATGGCGGGGGAGCGGCTGCCAAGGCTTCGCGTGGCGCCGCTCGCGACGAGCGCGAGCCGCGCGAGGATCGCGGTGGCGAGGGCTCGGCCGACCAGGGTCAAAAGCGCCGTCGCCGTCGCCGTTCCCGCAAGCCGCGCCAGGATGGTGGCGAGGGCTCGACCCCGTCTTCGCCCGCACCACAACCGCCCGCCGGCGAATAACGCCCGCGAGCGGATTTAGCCCGCCTTGCCCCGAGCGCATCGGGGTATCATAGCGCCGAATCAACAACCCTCCCTGCGACCGAGCGTAGGGAGGGTTGTGTCTTGAAGAGCCATCTGAACATATTGAGCCGTCTGCAGGGTGCCGGTGCCCTACCGTTTGCGGACGAATTGCTACCGTTTGCCGAGCGGGTGGCACACGAGGCGCTCGAGGCATTGTCGCCAACACGATGTGCCGGCTGCGAGCGCGCCGGTGCGCTTATTTGCCAAGACTGTCTGGCTGCGCTCACGCTCATCGACCCGTGTCATAGCTGCACCCGATGCGGCGCCCCGTTTGGGGATTTGCTGTGCACTGAGTGTTCGGTCGAGGGCACGTCCTCGGCAATGGCGGAGGCGCTCGATCGCTGCCTGGCGTGCGCCGTCTATGCGCATCCGCTGCCGCGCATCATTAAAGCGTACAAGGATGCGGGCGAGCGACGTCTGGCTCCGTATCTGGCGGAGCTGCTCTACGACACCGCCCTGCATGCCCAGGTCGTAGCGCCCGATCGCTACGGAGGTGTGCTGTCCGGTGCGGATGCGGTGGTGTT